>NZ_AP023439.1:1606762-1920143 GCF_014701095.1 Streptomyces tuirus
GCAGACAGCCGGCGATGCCGCCCCACACGATGTTCTGCGAGGTGCGGCGCTTGAGGATCATCGTGTAGACGACCACGTAGAAGAGGAGCGCGCCGAGGGCGAGCCAGGCGCTCAGCCAGTTCACCGTGAGGCCGAAGAGCAGGGTGGACGTGATGGCCAGGGTGATGCCGAAGGCCAGGCACTCGCGCGGGCTGACCATGCCGGTGACCAGCGGGCGCTGCGAGGTGCGGTCCATCAGCGCGTCGATGTCGCGGTCGATGTACATGTTGAGCGCGTTGGCGCCGCCCGCGGACAGGTAGCCGCCGACGCACGTCAGCAGCACCAGCGTCAGGTCGGGCACACCCTGCTGCGCCAGGAACATCACCGGCACCGTCGTGATCAGCAGCAGCTCGATGATCCGCGGCTTGGTGAGAGCCACGAATGCCATGACACGGGCCCCGAGCGGCCGGTGGGCCGGGCTCTGGTCCGTCCCGGTCTCCCCCATAGCCTTAAGGGCATGGGTGGTGCCCCCACCCGCTGGACGGGATTCAACGGCCGTCACGCACACCCCTACAGAGACATCCCAGCAAGCCTCACCCCTGTGAAGTCCCGGTAAAGGCTCGCGCGTACCACGCCACTTTAGACGTTGCCCAGACTCGGACATTCGCGGGGGTCGGGTCGTGTTGGCGGGCACCTTCCGAAGGGCGCGTCGAAGCTCGATTGAGCACCCGGATGAGCGGCTCCGTATTCACCTGTCGAATGCGGTACGGCCCAGTCAGGAGGCGGATCGGGATCAGTCCCGGCACTCTGGAGTGACTCGAAAAAACGCACGTCCCACGGGGGTAGGCTCGACTGCGGCCGGTGGGCGCCCCGATACACCGGCATCCGACATGTGGAGAGGAGCCCTGACCCAGGGTGAGCACCAAGCCGACCACCACAGACCTCGAGTGGACCGAGTTGGACCAGCGGTCCGTCGACACCGCGCGTGTCCTGGCCGCCGATGCCGTACAGAAGGTCGGTAACGGCCATCCGGGTACGGCGATGAGCCTGGCGCCTGCCGCCTACACCCTCTTCCAGAAGGTGATGCGGCACGACCCGGCGGACGCCGACTGGGTCGGGCGGGACCGCTTCGTGCTGTCCGCCGGCCACTCGTCCCTGACCCTCTACACCCAGCTGTACCTGGCCGGCTTCGGCCTGGAGCTGGACGATCTGAAGTCCTTCCGGACCTGGGGCTCGAAGACCCCCGGCCACCCCGAGTACGGGCACACGACCGGTGTGGAGACGACCACCGGCCCGCTCGGCCAGGGTGTCGCCAACGCGGTGGGCATGGCGATGGCCTCCCGCTACGAGCGCGGCCTGTTCGACCCGGAGGCCGCCGAGGGCGAGTCGCCGTTCGACCACTTCATCTACTGCATCGCCGGTGACGGCTGCCTCCAGGAGGGCATCTCCGCCGAGGCGTCCTCCCTCGCGGGCCACCAGAAGCTCGGCAACCTGATCCTGCTGTGGGACGACAACCACATCTCGATCGAGGGCGACACCGAGACGGCCGTGTCCGAGGACACGGCGAAGCGGTACGAGGCGTACGGCTGGCACGTGCAGCGGGTGGCGCCGAAGCCGGACGGCGACCTGGACCCGCACGCGCTGTACGACGCGATCGAGGCGGCCAAGGCGGTCACCGACCGGCCGTCGTTCATCGCGATGCGCACCATCATCGCCTGGCCCGCCCCGAACGCGCAGAACACCGAGGCGGCACACGGCTCGGCGCTGGGTGACGACGAGGTGGCCGCGACCAAGCGCGTGCTCGGCTTCGACCCGGAGAAGTCCTTCGAGGTCTCCGACGAGGTCATCTCGCACACCCGCAAGGCGCTGGAGCGGGGCAAGGCGGCCCGCGCGGTGTGGGAGAAGGCGTACCAGCAGTGGCGGGACAACAACCCCGAGCGCGCCGCGGAGTACGACCGGATCGCCAAGGGTGAGCTGCCCACCGGCTGGGCGGAGAAGATCCCGGTCTTCGAGGTCGGCAAGGGCGTGGCCACGCGTGCCGCCTCCGGCAAGGTGCTGCAGGCCCTCGGCGGGGTCATCCCGGAGCTGTGGGGCGGCTCGGCCGACCTGGCCGGCTCCAACAACACCACGATCGACAAGACCAGCTCCTTCCTCCCGGCGGACAACCCGCTGCCGGAGGCGAACCCGTACGGCCGCACGATCCACTTCGGTATCCGCGAGCACGCGATGGCCGCCGCGATGAACGGCATCGCGCTGCACGGCAACACCCGCATCTACGGCGGCACCTTCCTGGTGTTCTCCGACTACATGCGCAACGCGGTGCGGCTGTCGGCGCTGATGCACCTGCCGGTGACGTACGTGTGGACGCACGACTCCATCGGTCTCGGCGAGGACGGCCCGACGCACCAGCCGGTCGAGCACCTCGCCGCGCTGCGCGCGATCCCGGGTCTGAACATCGTGCGCCCGGCGGACGCCAACGAGACCGCGATCGCCTGGCGCGAGATCCTGGCGCGCTGGACGAAGGAGTTCGGCAAGGGCCAGCCGCACGGTCTGGCACTGACCCGTCAGGGTGTGCCGACGTACGAGCCCAACGAGGACGCCGCGCGCGGCGGTTACGTGATGTTCGAGGCCGAGGGCGGCGAGCCCGAGGTCATCCTGATCGCCACCGGCTCGGAGGTGCACGTCGCCGTCGAGGCGCGCGAGCAGCTCCAGGGCGCCGGCGTGCCCACGCGTGTGGTGTCCATGCCGTCGGTGGAGTGGTTCGAGCAGCAGGACCAGGGGTACCGGGACAGCGTCCTGCCGCCGTCCGTCCGGGCCCGTGTCGCGGTCGAGGCCGGTATCGGTCTGACCTGGCACAAGTACGTGGGGGACGCCGGCCGCATCGTTTCCCTGGAGCACTTCGGTGCTTCGGCCGACGGCAAGGTCCTTTTCCGCGAGTTCGGTTTCACTCCCGAGAACGTGGCCGCCGCCGCGCGGGAATCGATCGCCGCAGCTCAGCGCTGACGCTCATATACGACACGTAGGAGATGGAATTTCCATGACAGACGCACTCAAGCGCCTCTCCGAGGAGGGCGTCGCGATCTGGCTGGACGACCTGTCGCGCAAGCGGATCACGTCCGGCAACCTCGCCGAGCTGATCGACCAGCAGCACGTCGTGGGCGTCACCACCAACCCGTCGATCTTCCAGAAGGCGATCTCCCAGGGCGACGGCTACGACACGCAGCTGGCCGACCTCGCCGCCCGCAAGGTCACCGTCGAAGAGGCCATCCGCATGATCACGACGGCGGACGTCCGTGACGCCGCCGACATCCTGCGCCCGGTCTTCGACGCCACCGGCGGCAAGGACGGCCGGGTCTCGATCGAGGTCGACCCGCGCCTGGCGCACAACACGCGGGCGACGGTCGCCGAGGCCAAGCAGCTCGCCTGGCTGGTGGACCGGCCCAACACGCTCATCAAGATCCCGGCGACCGAGGCGGGCCTCCCGGCCATCGCCGAGACCATCGGCCTGGGCATCAGCGTCAACGTCACGCTGATCTTCTCCCTGGAGCGTTACCGCCTGGTCATGGACGCGTTCCTGACCGGCCTGGAGAAGGCCAAGGAGCGCGGCCTGGACCTGTCGCTGATCCACTCCGTGGCGTCGTTCTTCGTGTCCCGCGTGGACACCGAGATCGACAAGCGGCTCGACGCGCTGGGCACCGACGAGGCCAAGGCCGCGCGCGGCAAGGCCGGCATCGCCAACGCCCGGCTGGCCTACCAGGCGTACGAGGAGGTCTTCTCCTCGGACCGCTGGAGCGCCCTGGAGAAGGCGGGCGCCAACAAGCAGCGTCCCCTGTGGGCGTCCACCGGCGTGAAGGACAAGGCGTACAAGCCCACCATGTACGTCGAAGAACTGGTGGCTCCGAACACGGTGAACACCATGCCGGAGGCGACCCTGTTCGCCACGGAGGAGCAGGGCGAGATCCGCGGCAACACCATCGCCGGCACCTACGAGCAGGCCCGCGCCGACCTCGACGCGGTCGAGCGCCTCGGGATCAAGTACGACGACGTGGTGCAGCTGCTCGAGGAGGAGGGCGTCCAGAAGTTCGAGGACTCCTGGATCGAGCTGCTGAAGTCGACCGAGGCCGAGCTCAAGCGCCTCGCCCCCTCGGAGGGCTGAACAGGTGTCGAGCAGCAACCCGCTGCGTGACCCCGCGGACCGGCGGCTCCCGCGTATCGCGGGGCCGTCGGGCCTGGTCATCTTCGGCGTCACGGGCGACCTGTCCCGCAAGAAGCTCATGCCCGCCGTGTACGACCTCGCCAACCGTGGTCTGCTGCCGCCGGGCTTCTCGCTGGTGGGCTTCGCCCGCCGTGAGTGGGCGCACGAGGACTTCGCGCAGGAGGTCCACGACGCGGTCAAGGAGCACGCCCGCACGCCCTTTCGCGAGGAGGTCTGGCAGCAGCTCATCCAGGGCATGCGCTTCGTGCAGGGCACGTTCGACGACGACGACGCGTTCGAGCGGCTGCGCTCCACGATCGAGGAGCTCGACAAGGCGCAGGGCACGGGCGGCAACTTCGCCTTCTACCTGTCCGTGCCGCCGTCGGCCTTCCCGGTGGTCATCCAGCAGCTGAAGAAGCACCAGCTGGCCGACCAGACGGGCGGTTCCTGGCGGCGCGCGGTCATCGAGAAGCCGTTCGGCCACGACCTCGCCTCGGCCGAGGAGCTGAACGCGATCGTCCACGAGGTGTTCGCCCCGGAGCAGGTGTTCCGGATCGACCACTACCTGGGCAAGGAGACCGTCCAGAACATCCTGGCGCTGCGCTTCGCCAACACGATGTTCGAGCCGATCTGGAACCGGTCCTTCGTGGACCATGTGCAGATCACCATGGCCGAGGACATCGGCATCGGCGGCCGGGCCGGCTACTACGACGGCATCGGCGCCGCCCGTGACGTCATCCAGAACCACCTCCTCCAGCTCATGGCGCTGACGGCCATGGAGGAGCCGGCCTCCTTCGACGCGGACGCGCTGGCCGCCGAGAAGACCAAGGTGCTCGGTGCCGTGCGGCTGCCGAAGGACCTGGGCCGGGACACCGTGCGCGGCCAGTACTCCGCGGGCTGGCAGGGCGGCACCAAGGTGCGCGGCTACCTCGAGGAGGACGGCATCAACGACTCCTCGAAGACGGACACCTACGCCGCGATCAAGCTGGAGATCGACAACCGCCGCTGGGCGGGCGTCCCCTTCTATCTGCGCACCGGCAAGCGGCTGGGCCGCCGCGTGACGGAGATCGCCGTCGTCTTCCAGCGGGCCCCGCACTCCCCGTTCGACTCCACGGCCACCGAGGAGCTCGGCTCCAACGCGATCGTCATCCGCGTCCAGCCGGACGAGGGCGTCACGGTCCGCTTCGGCTCGAAGGTGCCGGGCACGTCGATGGAGATCCGGGACGTGTCGATGGACTTCGCGTACGGCGAGTCCTTCACGGAGTCCAGCCCGGAGGCCTACGAGCGTCTGATCCTGGACGTTCTGCTCGGTGACTCCAACCTCTTCCCGCGTACCGAGGAGGTCGAGCTGTCCTGGAAGATCCTCGACCCGATCGAGCAGTACTGGGAGAAGACCGGCAAGCCCGCCCAGTATCCGGCCGGTACCTGGGGGCCCGTCGAGGCGGACGAGATGCTCGCACGAGACGGACGGAGCTGGCGCAGGCCATGAAGATCGACCTGACCGACACCACGGCAAGCAAGATCAACAAGGCGCTGGTCCAGGGCCGCCGGGCGATCGGCACCCCGGCGGTCGGCATGGTGCTCACGCTCGTCATCGTGACGGACGAGGAGAACGCCTACGACGCGCTGAAGGCCGCGAGCGACGCCGCGCACGAGCATCCCTCGCGCACGCTGGTGGTCATCAAGCGTGTCTCCCGCTCGCCCCGCGACCGCACGCAGTCCCGTCTGGACGCCGAGGTACGGGTCGGCGCTGACGCGGGCACCGGCGAGACGGTCGTGCTCCGGCTGTACGGCGAGGTCGCGGACCATGCCCAGTCGGTCGTGCTGCCGCTGCTGCTGCCGGACGCCCCGGTCGTGGTGTGGTGGCCGGTGAACGCGCCGCTCGACCCGGCGAAGGACCCCCTGGGTGCCCTCGCGCAGCGCCGCGTCACCGACACGTACTCCTCCGAGCAGCCGGTACGGGACCTGTCCACCCGGTCGAGGGCCTACACCCCTGGCGACACGGACCTGTCCTGGACCCGCATCACGCCCTGGCGCTCCATGCTGGCGGCGGCCCTCGACCAGGTCCCGTGCGAGGTCCGGGCCGTCGAGGTGGAGGGCGAGGAGTTCAACCCGAGCTGTGAGCTGCTGGCGATGTGGCTCGCGGACCGGCTGGACGTCCCCGTGCAGCGGTCGCTGTCCAGCGGGCCCGGTCTGACGGCGGTCCGGATGGACACCAACTGCGGCCCGATCAAGCTGGACCGGGCCGACGGCTCGCTGGCGACGCTCTCCATCGAGGGCCAGCCGGACCGGGCGGTGGCGCTGAAGCGCCGGGAGACGGCCGAGCTGATGGCGGAGGAGCTGCGGCGTCTGGACCCGGACGACACGTACGCGTCGGCGCTGCGGTACGGGGTGGAGCGGCTGAAGTCCTCGTCGGCGGTGCCGGCGGTGCCCAAAAGTGAGGGGCGAGCAGGACTCGCCCTCCCCGCTCCCGTTGAAAGGGCTGCGAAAGCACCCGCCGCGGCAGCGACGGCGCAGGCACCGGTGAGGCGGGAGCCGCCCGAGCTGGAACCGGTACGGAAGGCGACGACGAAGTGAGTACGGCACCGCAGCTGGTCGTGCACCGCGACAAGGAGCTGATGGCGCAGGCCGCGGCGGCCCGGCTGATCACCAGGATCGTGGACGCGCAGGCCTCCCGGGGTTCGGCGTCCGTGGTCCTGACGGGCGGCCGCAACGGCAACGGCCTGCTGGCCGCGCTGGCCTCGGCGCCCGCCCGGGACGCGATCGACTGGAGCCGGCTCGACCTCTGGTGGGGCGACGAGCGGTTCCTGCCCGAGGGTGACCCCGAGCGCAACGTCACCCAGGCCAGGCAGGCTCTGCTCGACTCGGTGCCGCTCGATCCGAAGCGGGTGCACCCGATGCCCGCGTCGGACGGGCCGTACGGCAGCGACGTGGACGCGGCGGCGGCCGCGTACGCGGAGGAGCTGGCAGCGGCGGCGGGCCCGGAGAACCACGGGCCCGTGCCCACGTTCGACGTACTGATGCTGGGCGTCGGACCGGACACGCATGTCGCGTCGCTGTTCCCGGAGCTGCCGGCGGTCAGGGAGACCGACCGCACGGTGGTCGGCGTCCACGGCGCGCCCAAGCCGCCGCCGACCCGGGTGACGCTGACGCTGCCGGCGATCCGGGCGGCGCGGGAGGTATGGCTCCTGGCCGCGGGTGAGGACAAGGCCCAGGCGGTGGCGATCGCCCTGTCGGGAGCGGGAGAGATCCAGGCCCCGGCGGCGGGGGCGTACGGCAGGAGCCGGACCCTGTGGCTCCTGGACGCGGCGGCGGCTTCCCAACTGCCGCGTTCGCTGTATCCACCGGCATCACCGTGAACGCCTCGGGCCCCCACTTCGTGGCGAAGTGGGGGCCCGAAACGCGTGTGGCCATGGGCTATTTGACCGAACCGGCCATCACGCCCTGTACGAAGTGCCGCTGGAAGGCGAAGAACACGACCACCGGAACCACCAGGGATACGAACGCCCCCGGTGCCAGCACATCGATGTTGCTTCCGAACTGGCGTATCTGGGACTGGAGTTCCACGGTCAGCGGTTGGGACGCGCTGTCCGCGAACAGCAGCGCCACCAGCATGTCGTTCCACACCCACAGGAACTGGAAGATGGCCAGGGAGGCGATCGCGGGTCGTCCCACGGGCAGGACGAGCCGTGTGAAGATGCGCCACTCGGTGCCGCCGTCCATGCGCGCTGCCTCCAGCATCTCCTTCGGCATCTCGGCGAAGTAGTTGCGGAGCAGGAACACCGCGAAGGGCAGGCCGTAGGCCACGTGGAAGAGGATCACACCGGGGATCGTGCCGAACAGGCCGAGCTGGCCGAAGAGTTTAGCGACCGGCAGCAGACCGATCTGCACGGGCACCACCAGCAGCGCGACCACGACCAGGAAGATCGTCTCCCGCCCGGGGAAGTCCAGCCAGGCGAAGGCGTACCCCGCGAGCGCCGCGACGACCACGACCAGCACGGTCGTCGGCACCGATATCAGCACCGTGTTCCAGAACGCCTGTGTGATCCCGGCGTTCCCCAGCAGCGACGAGTAGTTGTCGAAGGACAGCTGCCCGGGGCTGGAGAACACCGTCCACCAGCCGCCCTTCGCCGTGTCCTCGGCGGACCGCAGCGAGGACAGGAAGAGTCCGGCCAGCGGTGTCATCCACACCAGGCCGATCAGCACCAGAAAGGCCTGGACTGCCCCGTTGCCCAACCCGCGCCGGACCGCGTTCATCGCTGACTCCTTCGGAAGCGGCGGACGTTGAACACCATGGCCGGGACGACCAGCAGCAGCAGGAGCACGCCGAGCGCGCTGCCGAGCCCCTGGTTGTTGCCGCCGCCGAACGACACCAGCCACATCTGCGTCGCGAGGACGGTCGCGTCCTCCTGCACGGGACCGGGCGCGATGATGTAGACGAGGTCGAAGACCTTCATCACGTTGATGACGAGGGTGATGAAGACGACCGACAGCACCGGTGCCAGTAGCGGCACGGTGATCCGCCGGAAGATCTGCCACTCGTTCGCGCCGTCCATCCGCGCCGCCTCCAGGGCGTCGCGCGGCAGCGTCGACAGACCCGCCCCGATCAGCACCATGGCGAAGCCGGTCCAGATCCACAGGTACGCGCCGATGATCGCCGGGGTGACCAGCGCCGGCCCGAGCCAGGAGACGCCCTCGTAGGGCTGGGCGAAGTTCGACGACGGCAGCTTCACCTCGTAGGAGCCCGATGCGAGGCCCTCGAAGCGGAAGGAGCCGTCGGCTGCCGTGGTGGTCGCGGCGATCGTCTCGCCGTCGCGGACCGCCTCGACCTTCATCTCCGGCAGTCCGCTCTCCCGCCGGTCGACCTTCCCCTGCTCCCCTCCCCCGCCGGGCGTGAAGTCCAGGTAGACCACACCGCGCAGTTCGTCGGCGGCGGCCTTGCGCCCCGCCGCCGCGTAGGCCGGCTCGGCCCCGCCCGGCAGGTCACCGGGCCGCACGCCGACCAGGCCCAGCGCCACCGCGTCCCCGGGCGCCACGCTCGTGCTCGTGCGGTACGAGCCGTCCTTGTCCTTCGTCAGGCCATGGGCGTCTCGCGCCCGGGCCGTCGGATAGGAGGACTCCCCCTTGAAGGCGTCGTGGACGGAGACCACGGCGGCGTTGAGCACGCCCTTGTCGGGGTCCTCGTCGTAGGCGAGCCGGAAGATGATGCCCGCGGCGAGGAAGGAGACCGCCATCGGCATGAAGAGGAGCAGTTTGAAGGCCGTGGCCCAGCGGACCTTCTCCACCAGTACGGCGAGGATCAGCCCGAGGCCGGTGAGCAGGGCCGGGGCGATGACGACCCAGATGGCCGTGTTGCGGACGGCCTTGAGGGTCGCCGGGTCGCGGAACATCTCGGCGTAGTTGCCGCCGCCGACGAAGCTCGTCCCGGAGGCGTCGAAGAAGCTGCGGCCGATGCTGAACAGCACGGGGTAGACGACGAGCGCGCCGAGCAGCAGCAGTGCGGGGAGCACGAACAGCAGGGCGATGATCTTCCCGCGCCGGCGCAGTCGCCGGGTGCGGTCGGCGACCGGGCCGGGCGGTGGGGAGCTCGTGTCTTTCACGAGGGTCGCTGTCATGCGTATCAGTCCTGGTACGCCTTGGCCGCCGCGGCCTCCAGCTTCGCCGCGGTGCCCTTCGGGTCGGACGGGTCGCGCAGGAAGTCCTGGAGGAGCTTCCACTCGCCGGTGCCCTTCGTGCCGCCGAAGGCCGCCGGGGCCTGGTCGGACATGTCGAAGCGGACCGAGTCCCCGGCCTCGACGAGGGACTTGGCGGTGGCGCGGGTGACGTCGTCGCCGTAGGAGGCGAGGTCGAGCTTCTTGTTCGGGGAGAGGAAGCCGCCGGCCTCGGCCCACACCGCGGAGGCCTCGGGCGTCGACAGGTACTCCAGGAGGGCCTGGGCGGCCTTCTGGTTCTTGCCGTCCTTGAGGACGACGGCGGCGTCACCGCCGCTGACGACGGGTGCCTCGCCGCCGCCGACCGCCGGGAACGGGAAGAAGTTCGCGTCCTGGCCGACCTTCTTGCCGAACTGGTCCTTGGCGACACCGGCGACGAAGTCGCCCTCGTAGACCATGCCGGCCTCGGGCTCGGGGCCGAACACCTTCTCCACCGAGCCGGGGAAGTCGGTGTTCAGGGCGCCCTTCTGGCCGCCGGCGATGAGCTGCTTGTCCTTGAAGAGCTTGCCGAGGGTGGTGAGGGCGTCGACGACGGAGGCGTCGGTCCACTTCAGCTGGTGGGCGGCGAGGGCGTCGTACTTCTCGGGGCCGGACTGGGAAAGGTAGACGTTCTCGAACCAGTCGGTGAGGGTCCAGCCGTCCTGTCCGGCGACGGAGAACGCGGCGAGGCCGGAGTCGGACACGGTCTTCCCGGCCTTGAGCATGTCGTCGTAGGACTTCGGCGGCTTCACACCGGCCTGCTCGAGGGCGTCGGGGCTGTACCAGACGGTCGACTTGTGGGCGGCCTTGAAGTACAGGCCGTAGAGCTTGCCGTCGACGCTGCCGTACTTCTTCCACACGGGGGCGTAGCCCGCGTCGACGGCCTGCTCGGTCTTCGTCGACAGCGGCTTGAGCCAGCCCTTCTGCGCGAACTGCTTGAGCACGCCGACCTGCGGGACCATCACGACGTCGGGGGCGTTGCCGCCCTCGATCTTGCTGCCGACGACGGTGGAGACGTTGTCGCCGGTGGACGTGAACTGCGTCTTGGCGCCGGTCTTCTCGGTGAAGGCGTCGAGCACCTTCTGGAAGTTCTTCTGCTCGGTGCCGGACCAGACACCGGCCACGGTGATCGTCTGGCCGTCGAGCGCCTTGTCGCCGCCGCCGGCCGAGACGGGCCCGCCGCCGCAGGCGGTCGCGCCGAGCGCCAGGACGAGTGCGGTGCAGCCGGTGAGCAGGGTGGTACGTCGTCGCATCATCGTTGATGTCCCTTCGGAGGGTTCGCTTGCGGAGGTTCGCTTGCGCGGATGTTGCTTACGCGGGGGTCGCTTTCGGGGTGTTCAGGAACGGATCCACCAGGCGGCCGTCGAGCCGGAGAGCACTCCGGCCGGGCAGGGGCCGCTGGCGAGCAGGGGGGTGCCGGGGACCGGCGCGGGGGTGGGGGCCGTGCCGAAGTTGACGGCGCACACCAGGTCGCCGCGTTCGAAGGCCAGGACGCCGGGCGAGACGTCCAGCCATCGCAGGGTTCCCTCGCCCAACTGGGGCAGGGTGCCTCGCAGTTGGAGGCCGTCGCGGTACAGGTGCCAGAAGGAGCGGGTGTCGGCGAGGGCGCGGTCGGTGGCGTACTCGGCGAAGTACTCCGGCTGCGGCAGCCACGGCTTGGCGCTCTCCACGCCCGGGGTGAAGCCGAACGGCGAGGCCTGGCCCGACCAGGGCAGCGGGACCCGGCAGCCGTCGCGGATCCGGGCCCGGCTGCCGGTGCGGCGGAAGATCGGGTCGGTGAGCACGTCGTCGGGCAGGTCCACGACCTCCGGCAGCCCCAGCTCCTCGCCCTGGTAGATGTACGCGGCACCGGGCAGGGCCAGCATGAGCAGCGCGGCGGCTCGGGCACGGGCGGCGCCGAGGCCGCTGCCCTCGGTGGCGGGTTCGCCGTAGCGGGTGACGGTGCGGACCTGGTCGTGGTTGTTGAGGACCCAGGTGACGGTCGAGCCGGTTCCGGCGATGTCCTGCATGGCCTCCGAGATGACCTTCCGGAAGGCGTCGGCGTCCCAGGAGGCGCTGAGCAGGTCGAAGAAGAAGGCCTGGTGCAGTTCGTCGGAGCGGACGTACTGCGCGTGCTCGCGGGCGGTCGGCACGGACACCTCGCCGACGAGGAGGCGTTCGCCGCCGTCGCGCTCGGTGTACTCCTCGCATATGGAGCGCCAGCGGCGCCACACGCCGTGCACCTCCGGCTGGTTCCAGGCCAGCGGGTTGACCGAGTCGCGGGTGCGGGCGTCGGCCTCCGGGTCGTCGGAGTCGGGAAGCTCGGGGTGCTTGTAGAGGCCGGCGGCGACATCGATGCGGAAGCCGTCGACGCCCCGGTCGAGCCAGAACCGCAGCACCCGGTCGAACTCGGCGGCGACCTCCGGCTCGCGCCAGTTCCAGTCGGGCTGCTCGGGCGTGAACATGTGCAGGTACCACTGGCCGGGGCGTCCGTCCGCCTCGGTCACCCGGCTCCACGCCGGACCGCCGAACATGGCGTGCCAGTTGTTGGGCGGCTCGGAGCCGTCGGGGCCGCGGCCGTCGGCGAAGTGGAAGCGGGCCCGGGCCGGGCTGCCGGGAGCCGCTGCGAGCGCCTCACGGAACCAGGGGTGCTCGCTGGAGCAGTGGTTCGGGACGATGTCGAGCAGCACCTTGATGCCCAGCCGCCGCGCCGCCCCGACCAGCTGGTCGAACTCGTCGAGGTCGCCGAAGAGCGGGTCGACGTCGCAGTAGTCGGCCACGTCGTAGCCGTGGTCGTGCTGCGGCGAGGGATAGAAGGGGCTCAGCCAGATCCCGTCGACGCCGAGCTTCTTGAGGTACGGCAGTCCGGCCCGGACGCCGGCGAGGTCGCCGATGCCGTCGCCGGTGCTGTCGAGGAAGCTGCGGACGTACACCTGATAGATCACTGCGTCACGCCACCAGTGGTGCCTGTTCAACCCATCGACCTGTCTCTGAGGAGGGCAGCGGTTATGCATGCATGTTAAGTAAGCGTGTCGAGAGGGTGTCAATGAAATGGCAGAAGCTACCGAGCGGTTGAGGTGGCTGAATCCGGACAGACCGGGCGATGTTCAGCGTTTCGAGATGTCCGCGTTACCTAACAAGTAACTAGGAGCTCGGTGAGCGAGCGGCGCGGGGGCGGCTAGCGGCGCGAGATGGCGGCGAGCTCGCGCGCCAGTCGGCGCATCGCGGCGGCGGGCGTCTGGTGCCCGGCCATCGCGTCGTGCACGACCGCCTGCACGACGAGGCTGACCTGGTCGTAGCGGGGGCTCTTGGGGCGCGGCTCGGCCGCGAGGACGCTCGTGCGCAGCGTCGGCAGGTACGGGAACCTGCGGATGAGCGCGGGGTCCTGGTAGAGATCGGCCCGCACGGGCGGCAGTGCGCCGCGGGTGAGGACCTGGCGCTGGACGCGCTCACTGGTGAGGTACGCGATCAGCCGGGCCGCCGAGTCGGGGTGCCGCGCGTGCGCGCTGACTGCCAGGTTGGAGCCGCCGAGGACGCTGGTCCCCGGACCGTCGGGCCCGGGCAGGGGGACCGCGCCGACCTTCCCGGCGATCTTCGAACCGGGAGCGGAAGCGCCGACGTAGGCGTACGGCCAGTTCCGCAGGAAGAGCAGCCGGCCGTCCTGGAAGGCCTGTTTGGACTCTTCTTCCTTGTAGGTCAGCGCTTCCCTGGGGATCCAGCCGTCGCGCACTCCGCGGGCCAGGAATCCGATGCCCTCGCGGGCCGCCGCCGAGTCGACGGTGACGCGCTCACCCTCGTCGCCGAGGATCGAGCCGCCCGCCGAGTAGACGGCCTCGGCGGCGTTCACCGTGAGGCCCTCGTAGGGCAGAAACTGTCCCGCGTAGCCGTCGAGGCCGTGCTTCGGGGCGATGGTCTTCGCGTACCGCTCCAGCTCCGCCCAGGTGCGCGGCGGCGCGACGCCCTCCTCGGCCAGGACGTCCTTGCGGTACAGGAGCAGTCCGGCGTTGGTGACGTACGGGACGGCGTAGAGCTGTCCGTCGTAGGTCGCCGTGTCCACGACCGGCTGGAGGAAGGTCTTCAGGGGGAAGCGGTCCCGGGGCAGCGGTCTGATCCAGCCCGCCGCCGCGAACTCCGAGGTCCAGTTGACGTCGATGTTGAGCACGTCGAACCGGCTGCGGTCGCCGTCGCGCAGGTCGGTGACCATCTGCGCCTGGGTCTCGTCGGCCGAGTCGGGCAGCTCGACGAGGGTGACCTTCTCGCCGGGGTGGGTACGATTCCAGCCTTCGAGCAGAGGGCCGAGGTAGCCGGTGAGGTCTCCGGCGGTGGCCAGGGTGAGGGGGCCGCGGTCGGTCCCGGAGGGCTCGCCCGCCTGGGCTCCGGCGGCGACGTAGCCGGTCAGGACCACGACGAGAACGAGGAGGCCCCTACCCGCGGCTTGGATCCACCGCATAGGTTCCTCCCTGTACACCGGCGCTGGGCACCCTTGCCCGGAATCAGAGGCCATGTATACCTGTTAGGTATGGGCGATACTAGGGCCTGGAGCACATTGGACCAGACAGGAGGACTGCACGCGTGCGCCTGCCCCTCCTGGCCCTCCTCGCCCGCGGACCCGCCCACGGCTACGAGCTCAAGCAGGACCTTGAGCAACTGCTGGGCTCCGCGTACCCTCAGCCGAACGTCGGCCAGATCTATGTGACCCTCGGCCGCCTCGAGAAGTCGGGACTGATCGAGGGCGAGGACGTGGCGCAGTCCAGCCGGCCCAACAAAAAGGTCTATCACCTCACCGACGCCGGGCGGGAGGCGCTGCGCGCCTGGTTCGAGGAGCCCGAGGACGAGCCGCGGGTACGGGACGAGTTCTTCATGAAACTCGCGCTCGCTCCGCAGACCGGCCTCGCCGAGCAGATCACGCTGATCAACCAGCAGCGGCGCCAGTACCTGAACACCATGCGGCAGATGTCGAAGCTGGCCGCCGCCGAAGACCGCGACAACCGCATCGCCCATCTGCTGATCGAAGGCGCGATGCTGCACCTGCAGGCCGACCTCGACTGGCTGGAACGGTGCCAGGAAGAGCTGGAGGAGCTGGAGTGAGCGACAACCGTCCCGCTCCTGTGCTGCGCGCCGAGGGGCTGGTGAAGACCCACCACGGCGAGGGTGCCCCGGCTCATGCCGTGCGCGGGGTCGACCTGTGCGTACGGCAGGGCGAGTTCGTGGCGATCACCGGCCCGTCCGGCGCCGGCAAGTCCACGCTGCTGCACCTGCTCGGTGGGCTCCAGCGCCCGGACGCGGGCCACGTTCTGCTCGACGGCGAGTCCACCGACACCTACAGCGAGGCCCGCTGGGCGGTGGAGCGCAGGAAGCGGATCGGGATCGTCTTCCAGTTCTTCAACCTCGTCTCCAACCTGTCCGTCGCCGACAACGTGGAGCTGCCCGCCCTGCTCGCCGGGACCTCGCCGAAGCAGGCGCGCACCGAGCGCGAGGCGCTGCTGGCCGAGCTGGGCCTGACCGGCAAGGAACGCAGCATGCCGGGCGAGCTGTCCGGTGGCGAGCAGCAGCGCGTCGCGCTGGCCAGGGCCCTGGTCAACCACCCGCCGCTGCTGCTGGCCGACGAGCCGGCCGGCAGTCTCGACAGCAAGGGCACCCGCGAGGTGATGCGGCTGCTGTCCCGCTTCCACCAGCGCGGCCAGACGATCGTGCTGGTCACGCACGACGCCCGGCTGGCGAGCGCCGCGGACCGGGTGATCAGCTTCTTCGACGGCCGGATCGCCGACGACGCGGAACTCGACGGCGGCACCACCCAGCCGCGCCGCGCCGGCATATCCGGCGTGCTGGAACTCAGGGACTGACATGCGGGTCCACGACCACCGCCCGGTGTCCGGGCCGAGGAGGCTTCTGATGGATCTCCGCGGAGCGAGGAGCGGCGTCCGGTGCGTGCGATCGGCGTGCGGCGGGAACGGTCATGTGGCGGAGCCACCTGTCCGTTCACGGCGTGCGGCATGGGGGTCCCCCCTGCTCGAGCGAAGCCGAGAGCTTGGGGGAGTGCGTGCCGGACGCCGTGACGCCGCGGGGATCCATCAGAAGCCCCCTAGGGGCTGAGGCCCGTGCGAGCCACCCTGCGCTGGGCGCACTCCGATCTGCGCACGCACCGCGGCGAGGCCCTGTTCCTCGTCCTCGCCACCGCCGGCATCGTGGCCTCCCTGCTGCTGGCCACGGCCCTGTTCGGCTACGCGACCAACCCCTGGCAGCGGGTGTTCACACAGTCGCACGGCGCCCATGTGTGGCTGCACACCGACAAGACGGCCGACACCGGGAAGCTGGCCGATCTGGCCGGCGTGGACTCCGTCACCGGCCCCTACCCGACCGCCGCCACCACCGTCTCCTCGCGCGGCAGCCGCGCCGCCGTCGAGCTGCGCGGCACCCCGGAGCGGCCCTCCGCCGACCGTCCGCCGGTCGTCTCCGGTCACTGGCTTGACCCCGCGACCCCGAACGGCGTGGTCCTGGAGAGCCGTCTCGCCCGCGCCCTGCTGACCGAGCCCGGCGACACCCTCACCGTGCCCGGCACCGCCCGCGAGCTGACGGTCGTGGGCCTCGCCGACAGCGCCGAGCCGCGCTACCGGCCCGGTGAGCAGCCGGGCCTGGTGTGGGCACTGCCGTCGGCGGTGCCGGACCCGGGCGGCCAGGTGATCGGGCTGCGGCTGACGGATCCGGGCGACACCTCCTACGTCGTCCAGCGCGCCGTGACCGTACTGGGCTCCGGGGCGATCGGCGAGGTCTCCACCTGGCAGCAGGCACGCGCCGAGGCGCAGGGGGACAACCGGCTGCTCGGCCAGGTGCTGGGCCTGTTCGGGCTGGGGGCGCTGGTCGCGGCCGGGTTCGCCGTGCACGGGGCGATCGGCACCCGTATCCGCGGCCATCTGCGGGACCTCTCCGTCCTCAAGGCCATCGGCTTCACGCCCGGCCAGGTGGTCCGGATCTTCCTGCTCCAGCACCTCGCCTACGCCCTGCTGGGTGCCCTGGCCGCCGCCGGTCTCGCCGAGGCCCTGGGCAGCCGGATCCCGGGGCGGCTCGGGGACGCGGTGGGGGTGTGGCAGGGGCTGCCCGGGCACACCGTGGCGCTGCTCGTGGTCCCGGCCGCCGCGGTGCTGTTCATCGGCGCGACCACCGGTCTGGCCGCCTGGCGGGCCGGACGCGTGCCGCCGGTGCCGGTGCCGCGCCCCGCCGCGCCGTCGGGCGGACGGCTGTCCGGCGTCGCGCGCCGGGCCCTCGGCCGGCGGATCCCGCCCGCGCTGGTGCTGGGCTGGCACAAGGCGTTCACCCGCCGCCACCGGTCCCTGGCCACCGTCGCCCGCCTCACCCTGCCGCTGCTGCTGATCGTCGTGGCGATGAGCGCCTGGACCACCCTCGACCGCTTCCACAGCGAGCCCGAGCGGATCGGCCTGCCCACCACGCTCAGTGTCCGCGCCGACGACTCCGGCCTGAGTGAACAGCAGACCCGTTCCCTTCTGGAACGCGACCCGGAGGTCGCCGCGGCCTACCCGGGCGTCGAGACGGCGGCCCTGGGCGCGAGTCAGACGGCGACGATCGCGCTGCGCGGCCTCGGCACTCACCAGGACCCCTACCCGTACACCCTCGCCGAGGGCCGCCCCGCCCGCGGCGCCGATGAGGCCGTGGCCGGGCAGGGGTTCCTCGACCTGCTGAACGTGCGTGTCGGCGACTGGGTCCGGATGACCGTCGGGGACCAGCCGCAGATCCTGCACATCGTGGGCCGCAGCATCGAGCCGGAGAACGCCGGCCGGGTCATCTCCACGTCCCTCGACACCCTCCGCGAGAACGACCCGGATCTCCGCCCGACCCTCTACGAACTCCGTCTGGCCCCCGGCGCCGACCCGCGCGAGGTCGCCGACCGGCTCGCCGAGGCCGGGGGCGGCCATCTGGACGTGCACACCGTGACCAACCCGGCCGACGGGCTCTCGCCACTGCGCGCCGTCGTCGCCTGGCTGATCGCCGTGCTCGCCCTCATCGGGCTCATCGAGCTGCTGACCGCGATCGGCGGCACCGTCCGTGAGAGCGAACGGGACCTGCTGGCCCTGAAGGCCATCGGCCTGTCTCCCCGGCAGATCACGGCGATCACCGTCACGGCCACCGGGCTCACGGCCCTGGCGGCCGTCCTCGCCGCCACCGCCCTCGGCCTGCCGCTCGCCCGGTGGCTGATCGACACCCAGGGCCGCTCCAGCGGTATCGGCGCGGGCATCGCCCAGGGCCCCTCCGCGATCCTGATGGTGCTGCTCGGGGCGGCAGCGGTGCTCTGCGCCGCCGCGCTGGCCGCCGTCCCCGCGGCCCGGGCGGCCCGACGGCGCCTCGCGGACACACTGAGCGCGGTGGCCTGACGCCGTCACCTCCCGGGGGTCAGCCTCCGTACGGGTACCGCGGGTTGTACGGCGGCTGCGGGTGCGGGGCGTAGGGGTGCGGGGCGTAGGGGTGCTGCCCACTCGGCGCGTGGGGAGGACCATACGGGTTCCTCCCCTGCGGCGGGAGGTACGGCGATCCCGCCGGGGGCATCGGCGAGACCGGCCCGGGCACGGGAGGATGCGTCGCGGGATGGGCGTTCAGCCGGATTCCGTACCGCCTCTTCAACCGCCGCATCTCCAGCAGCGCGATGGCGGTGACCGTCACCGGCGCGCCCAGGATGAAGACGATGCCGAGGGTGAGACTGAGCCCGTGCAGATCACCGGTCACCAGGTCCGGGACGGCCACCAGCCAGCTGGTCACCATGGCCAGCAGCGGCGGCAGGCAGCGGTGGACGGCGGCCGTGCCGAAGAAGTTGCCCGACACCCGCACGGCTCCGGAGGCCGTGAAGGCGAGCAGCCACAGCATCGTCATACCGAACCCGATGATCACGGCGACGTTCGCGGACGCGTTCACCGTCCGCACCAGCAGCAGCACGGCGGCCACGCAGCCGACGAAGAGCACCAGCAGCGCGAGGGACTTGAGCAGCGGCGTCCGCAACTGCCGCACCGTGCCGCCACGCCGCCACACCCAGAGCATAGCCCCGACGGTGAGCGGGGTGAGGAAGAGCAGGACGACCGAGGCCGTCATCGCGTTCTCCAGCAGCTCCGTGAGGTCGAAACCGCCCTCGACGAAGGTGTAGACACCGAGCGAGGTGATCGCCCCGGCGATGACACGGGCCCGTTTCAGGCGCTCCACCGACGGGTCGAGCGGCTGCGGGATCCAGGCGGGGTGGAACACCGCCCGCGCCACGTCCTGAGGCTTGAGCAGGGACCGGGCCGTCAGCGTGCCACCGGTCCAACTTCCGCGTGAGCGTGCCATCTTGCGCTCCCCCGAGCACTCGCCGTGATGATCGCCCGGGAGTCTACGGGAAGCGGACGGCGCGCTGCCGCCCGCCTCCCGCGGCGCCCGTCCGCCTCCCCCGGAACCCGTCCGGAACCCGTCCGGCGCCCTTGGCTACCGGCCGCGCAGCTCCCGGTACGTGGCGACCAGCGCCTTGGTGGAGGCGTCCAGGCCCTCCACCTCGGCGCCCTCGGTCAGCGCCGGCTCGACGCGCTTGGCGAGGACCTTGCCCAGCTCGACGCCCCACTGGTCGAAGGAGTCGATGTTCCACACCGCGCCCTGCACGAACACCTTGTGCTCGTAGACGGCGACCAGCTGACCCAGGACGGAAGGCGTCAGCTCGGGCGCGAGGATCGTGGTCGTCGGGCGGTTTCCCCGGAAGGTCTTGTGCGGCACCAGCTCCTCGGGCACGCCCTCGGCCCGCACCTCCTCGGGCGTTTTGCCGAACGCGAGTGCCTGCGTCTGCGCGAAGAAGTTGGCCATCAGCAGGTCGTGCTGCGCCTTCAGTTCGTCGCTCAGCTCGCCGACCGGCCGCGCGAAGCCGATGAAGTCCGCCGGGATGAGCTTGGTGCCCTGGTGGATCAACTGGTAGTAGGCGTGCTGCCCGTTGGTGCCCGGCGTGCCCCACACCACCGGCCCGGTCTGCCACTCCACCGGCCTGCCGTCACGGTCCACCGACTTGCCGTTGGACTCCATGTCGAGCTGCTGGAGGTAGGCGGTGAACTTGGACAGGTAGTGGCTGTAGGGCAGCACCGCGTGGGACTGGGCGTCGTGGAAGTTGCCGTACCAGATGCCCAGCAGGCCCAGCAGCAGCGGCACGTTGGACTCGGCGGGCGCGGTCCTGAAGTGCTCGTCGACGATGCGGAACCCGTCGAGCATCTCCCGGAAGCGGTCCGGGCCGATCGCGATCATCAGGGACAGGCCGATCGCGGAGTCGTAGGAGTACCGGCCGCCGACCCAGTCCCAGAACTCGAACATGTTGGCCGTGTCGATGCCGAACTCGGCGACCTTCTCGGCGTTCGTCGACAGCGCGACGAAGTGCTTGGCGACCGCGGTCTCTCCCCCACTCTCGACTTCGCTCGAGCGGGAGGTGCCCCCAGCGAGGGCGTCCAGCAGCCAGGAGCGCGCGGACGTGGCGTTGGTGACGGTCTCGATGGTGGTGAAGGTCTTGGAGGCGATGACGAACAGCGTCTCCGCCGGGTCCAGGTCCCGGACCGCCTCGTGCAGGTCGGCGCCGTCCACGTTCGACACGAAACGCACCGTCAGCGAGCGGTCGGTGAAGGCCCGCAGCGCCTCGTAGGCCATCGCGGGACCGAGGTCGGAGCCGCCGATGCCGATGTTGACGACGTTCCGGATCCGCTTGCCGGTGTGGCCGGTCCACTCCCCCGAACGCACCCGGTCCGCGAAGGCGGCCATCTTGTCGAGCACGGCGTGCACATCCGGCACCACGTTCTCGCCGTCGACCTCGATCACCGCGTCCCGCGGGGCACGCAGCGCCGTGTGCAGCACGGCCCGGTCCTCGGTGGTGTTGATCTTCTCGCCGCGGAACATGGCGTCCCGGAGCCCGAAGACATCGGTGGCGGCGGCCAGTTCGCGCAGCAGCCGCAGGGTGTCGTCGGTGACGAGGTGCTTGGAGTAGTCGACGTACAGGTCGCCGACCCGGAGGGTGTACGCGGCGCCGCGGCCGGAGTCGGCGGCGAACAGCTCGCGCAGCCGGACTTCGCCCAGCTCCTCACGGTGCTTGGCCAGTGCCGTCCACTCGGGCGTCTGGTTGAGCCTGGTACGGCCGTCTGCGTTCATCTGGGACTTCAGCCTTCTTCCTTGCCTGCCTGTACTGCCGCGTACCTGCCCCGCTGCCGGTCCAACCTAATTGATCAGCGGTTGCCGTGGTCTGTCGTGGCGCCGTCGTCCGGCGCAACAACAGATACGTCCGACCGGCGCGCGGGTATCAGCGCGGTGACGGACAGGACGAAGAAGGCGGCCGCGAGCAGCGCGGGGGTGTTCTCCCCCCAGGCGCCGGCGACGGCTCCGCCCAGCAGCGCGCCCACGGGTGCGCCCGCGACCGCGAGCGTCCGGAAGGCGGAGCTCACGCGGCCGAGCAGCTCGGCGGGGGTGCGCTGCTGCATCAGCGTCGTGGTGTTGACGTTCCACAGCATTCCCATGAACCCGAAGACGGCCAGGGCGGCCACCAGCGCGACCATGCTGCGCACCGAGCCCATGACGAGGAGGGCGGCGGTCTGCGCCGTCCCGGCGACGAGCACCAGGCGCATCCGTCCGAAGCGGGTGACGAGCCGGCCGCCGGCTGCTCCCCCGGCCAGGCTGCCGACCGTGTACGCGGTCATCGCCACGGCGTATCCGGTGTTGCCCGCGTCGAGCCAGCCGGTCACCAGGATCACGAGGGTGGCGACGAGGGCGCCCATGCCGATGTTGCACAGGGCGGTGGCGGTGCACAGTCCGCGCAGGGCCCTGTCGCGGGTCAGGACGCGCAGCCCCTCGGCGATCTCCCGTCGCAGTGTGCTGCCCGCCGGCCGTGGCTCACGGTCCGGCTCGGCGGCCGGGAGCGTGGCGATGAGCGCGGCGGCCACCAGGAAGGTCACCGCGTCCGCCGCGAACGGCACCGCCACCCCGGCGGCCAGCAGGAGCGGCACGACCGGTCCGCCCAGCAGTCCGCCCGCGATGCGCTGGCCGGTCAGCAGCCGGGCGTTGGCACTGCCCAGCGCGTCCCGGTCGACCAGGGCGGGCAGCAGCGCGGTGGCGGCGTTGTCGAAGAGCGTCTGGAGGGTGGTCAGCGTGAAGGCCAGCACGATCAGCAGGGCGATCGAGGCGTGGCCGAGGGCGACGGCCACCGCGAAGGCGGCGACCAGCAGCCCGCGCAAGGCGTCCACCATCCACATGGCCCGCCGCTGGTCGACCCGGTCGGCGACGGCCCCGCCGAGCAGGCCGAAGACGATCCAGGGGAGATGACCGCAGGCCGTGACGGAGGCGATGAGCAGCGGATCGTCGGTCAGTGTGACCGCGAGGAGGGGCAGTGCCGCCGTCCGCAGGGCGTCACCGAAGCTGGACAGGACGGCGGCGCTCCACAGCCGCCCGAACCCCCCGCGCCACGCGGGCGCACGGACTCCGTCACGCTTTTCGAGCAGGGGGGTACCCCCACCCACCTCGCCCCTCGCCACAGCTCCCCCTCATGGTTCGTCCGATGCACAAACCGTAGAGGGCACCACTGACAATCGGTCCGCGAGCGGTCCGCGAGAGCAGCTCCGGCCGGGCACCTGCTGGTGCCCGGCCGGTCTGGACTTCTAGATCTCGCCCCGCAGTTTGGCGAGCGCCTCGGCGAGGATCGCCTCGCCGTCCGCGTCGCTGCGCCGCTCCCGCACATACGCCAGGTGCGTCTTGTAGGGCTCGGTGCGCGGCGGGTCCGGGGGGTTGTCCCGGTCCTGGCCTGCCGGAAAGCCGCAGCGGGGACAGTCCCAGGTATCGGGCACCTGCGCGTCGCTGGCGAAGCTCGGCTGGGTCTCGTGTCCGTTGGAGCACCAGAAGGAGATGCGCAGCCGCGGCGCGGACTCGCCGCGCTCGGCCTCGCCCATCGGCCCCGCCCCGACCCGGCTTCCCCGGATCGCGTTGCCACTTGCCACGGTCGTAACTCCCTGCGTGATGGTGCCGCGAAGCGAGTCGGCGTTCCGCTTCGCTGCGAGCGCCTCAGTCTACGTAAGGCCCAACGCGCGTCCAGTGATTGGAGTTACAACCCTCCCACCTAGACGCAAGCCCCATGATAGGCCGCGCTCAGCTGCGCGTACCGAACATGGGGCCTTACGTACGAGGTCCGTGCGGATCGCGGCTCGGTCAGTTGTTCACCTTCATGAGGATGCCGAGCACGACAATGCACGCGAACCATGCCAGACCGATCACGACGGTGATCCGGTCGAGGTTGCGCTCGGCGACCGAGGAGCCGCCGACGGAGGACTGCATGCCGCCGCCGAACATGTCGGAGAGGCCGCCGCCCTTCCCCTTGTGCATCAGCACCAGCAGCATCAGCAGCAGGCTGAAGACGATCAGGGCGATCGAGAACCCCAAAACCACGGCTGGACCAACTTCCTCGGATTCGGATGGACGACGCGGGGCCCAGCACAGAGCTGGACCCCGCAAGGGTACGACGGATCGCCGCTAGCGCATACTCGCGATGGGCCGGGTCGCCTCCGGAGCGCTCCGTGCCGGTGTCGGGAGGTCGACCGTGCTCAACCCTTCGGGCCTCCGCTCTCCCCGAAGCTCTCGGCTTCGCTCGAGCAGGGGGGACCCCCATGACCTCTCGACACCGGCCGCGCCCCTACGGCTCACTGGTCGCGGAAGCGCACGATCTTGACGAACTCGTCGGCGTCCAGCGAGGCGCCGCCGACCAGGGCACCGTCGATGTCGGCCTGGGCCATGATCTCCGCGACGTTGCCCGACTTCACGGAGCCGCCGTACTGGATGCGGACCTTGTCGGCCAGGTCCTGCGAGTACAGCTCGGCGAGCTTGCCGCGGATCGCCGCGCAGACCTCCTGGGCGTCCTCGGCGCCACATACCTTGCCGGTGCCGATGGCCCAGACGGGCTCGTAGGCGATCACGACGGTCTCGGCCTGCTCTGCGGGGAGGTCCTTCAGACCGCCCTCGACCTGGGCGAGGGTGTGGGAGACGTGGTTGCCCGCCTCGCGGACCTCCAGTTCCTCGCCGACGCACAGGATCGGGGTCAGGCCGTGCTTGTAGGCGGCCTTGACCTTGGCGTTGACCAGCTCGTCGGTCTCGGCGTGGTACTGCCGGCGCTCGCTGTGGCCGACGGCGACGTAGGTGCACTTCAGCTTGGCCAGCATGGGGCCGGAGATCTCGCCGGTGAAGGCACCGCTGTCGTGCGCCGAGATGTCCTGGGCGCCGTACTTGATCTTGAGCTTGTCGCCGTCGACCAGGGTCTGCACGGAGCGCAGGTCGGTGAAGGGCGGCAGGACGGCGACCTCGACGGCCTCGTAGTCCTTGTCGGCCAGGGCGAAGGCGAGCTTCTGGACGTGCGCGATGGCCTCGAGGTGGTTGAGGTTCATCTTCCAGTTGCCCGCCATCAGCGGCGTGCGCGTGCTCATAAAGGGTCAGTCCTCCAGTGCGGCGAGGCCGGGGAGCGTCTTGCCCTCGAGGTATTCGAGGGAGGCGCCGCCACCGGTCGAGATGTGGCCGAATGCGTTCTCGTCGAAGCCCAGGATGCGGACGGCCGCGGCGGAGTCGCCACCACCGACCACCGTGAAGGCCTGGGAGTTGATGAGAGCCTGGGCGACCGCCTTGGTGCCCTCGGCGAAATCGGGGTGCTCGAAGACGCCCATGGGGCCGTTCCAGAAGACGGTGGCGGCGTCGACGATCTTCGAGGCGTACAGCTTGCGGGACTCGGGGCCGATGTCCAGGCCCATCTGGTCGGCCGGCATGGCGTCCGCGGCGACGGTGCTGGGCCGGGCCGGGGCCTTGGTCTTGAGGTCCGGGAACTCCGGCGCGACCACGACGTCCACCGGCAGGACCAGCTCGACGGCGTTCTTCTCGGCGCGCTCGATGTACTCCCGGACGACCGGGAGCTGGTCCTCCTGGACCAGGGACGTGCCGATCTCGTGGCCCTTGGCCTTGAGGAAGGTGAAGACCATGCCGCCGCCGATGAGCAGCCGGTCGGCCTTGCCGAGCAGCTGGTCGATGACGGCGAGCTTGTCGGACACCTTGGCGCCGCCCAGGACGACGGCGTAGGGCCGCTTGACGTCGTCGGTGAGCTTCCTCAGGACGCCGACCTCGGTGGCGATGAGGTAGCCGGCGTAGTGCGGCAGGCGGGCCGGGAGGTCGAAGACCGAGGCGTGCTTGCGATGCACGGCGCCGAAACCGTCGCCGACGTAGACGTCCGCGAGGGCGGCGAGCTGGTCGGCGAAGGCGCCGCGCTCGGCGTCGTCCTTGCTCGTCTCACCGGCGTTGAAGCGCAGGTTCTCGATGACGGCGACCTGGCCGTCGGCGAGGCCGGCGACGGTGGTCCGGGCGGACTCGCCGACCGTGTCGGTCGCGAAGGCCACGTCCGACCCGAGGAGTTCACCGAGCCGCGCGGCGGCCGGGGCGAGGGAGAAGGCCGGGTCCGGGGCACCCTTGGGGCGGCCCAGGTGGGAGGCGACGACGACCCGGGCGCCCGCGTCGGCGAGGGCCTTGACCGTGGGCAGCACGGCGCGGATACGGCCGTCGTCGGTGATGCGCGTGCCGTCCAGCGGCACGTTCAGATCGGCGCGGACGAAGACCCGCTTGCCCGCGACCCCTTCGGTGAGGAGTTCGTCGATCGTCTTCATGAAGGGACTCCTGAAAGAGCTCGTGATCGCTCGTAAGCGCTCGTGATCGAACAGCTCTGATCTGTACGTGAGTCAGGGCTCGGACGGCGCGTCCTCGCGCCGCCCGAGCCCTGCTCTCACATGGACGTGCCTACTGGGTTGATCAGAGCTGGTTGCCGACGAAGACCGTAAGGTCCACGAGGCGGTTGGAGTAGCCCCACTCGTTGTCGTACCAGCCGATGACCTTCACCGTCTTGCCCTCCTGGACCATGGTCAGGGAGGAGTCGAAGGTGCAGGACGCCGGGGCGTTCACGATGTCGGAGGAGACGATCGGGTCCTCGGTGTACTCGAGGATGCCCTTGAGTTCGCCCTCCGCGGCCTTCTGGAAGGCGGCGTTGACCTCTTCCTTGGTGACCTCGCGGGACAGCTCGAGAACCAGGTCGGTGACCGAGCCGGTCGGGACCGGGACGCGCATGGCGATGCCGTCCAGCTTGCCCTTGAGCTGCGGGAGGACCAGCGCGGTGGCCTTGGCGGCGCCCGTGGTGGTCGGAATGATGTTCTCGGCGGCGGCACGCGCGCGACGCAGGTCCTTGTGCGGGAAGTCCAGGATGCGCTGGTCGTTGGTGTACGCGTGCACCGTCGTCATCAGGCCCTTGACGATGCCGAAGTTCTCGTCGAGGACCTTCGCCATCGGCGCCACACAGTTGGTGGTGCAGGAGGCGTTGGAGATGACGTGGTGGTTCGCCGGGTCGTACCTGTCCTGGTTGACGCCCATCACGATGGTGACGTCCTCGTCCTTGGCCGGAGCCGAGATGAGGACCTTCTTCGCGCCACCGGCGATGTGCTTCTCGGCGTCGGCCTTCTTGGTGAAGATGCCGGTCGACTCGATGACGATGTCGACGCCCAGCTCGCCCCACGGGATGTCGGCGGGGTTGCGCTCGGCCAGCACCTTGATCGTCTTGCCGTCGACGGTGATCGTGTCGGCGGTGTGGGTGACCTCCTGCTTGAGGCGGCCCAGGATCGTGTCGTACTTCAGCAGGTGAGCGGTGGTCGCGGTGTCACCCAGGTCGTTGACAGCCACGATCTCGATGTCTGCACCCTGCTCCAGGAGCGCGCGGAAGTAGTTACGACCGATGCGGCCGAAGCCGTTGATGCCTACGCGGATCGTCACGAACCGATCTCCTCGTTGGTACGCCGGCCATGAAGTGCCGGCGAGCTCTGTTTGGGATGTCCCCGACCGTCTACGACCCTACCTCCCTGGAGCTCTGGTGGTGACATCCAGATGCCCCATACACGGCAGGGCGGTCCGTACCCGCCAGTAGGGGTACGGACCGCCCACCGCCGAGAGCAGGATCACTCGAACTTGCTACCCCTGGTGTGTCCCGTTGACCTGGGACGTCACCCGTCGAGAGAGGCGAGCGCCTTCCTCATCAGCGCCGTCCGGGCGGCCGGTGCGGTGATGTGCTCCAGGCCGAAGCCCAGCAGCACGGTGTCGTCCGTGGTGACGGCGCCGTACGTCTGGAACAGGGCACCGGTGCGGGCCCAGTCCTTGAGGACGGCCGGGCTGCCCTCGGGCGGTCCGGCGACCTTCCAGGCGCCGAGCGAGGTCTCGAAGCCCTCGGTCTCCTTGGCCGTGCCGCCGACGACGAGCGAGGCATCGTCGACGAGCACGCCGTGCCCGCCGCTGCCCGGGTCGGTGACGTAGCTGATCGAGATCTCGACCGTCTTGCCGGCGTAGGCGCTCAGGTCGAAGTTCACCTGCTGCCAGCCGCCCGAGGCGCCGGTGAGGCTGTTCCACGTGCCGGTGGTGCCGGTCGCGGTGCAGCCGTCGTCCGCCACGGTCAGATAGTGCTTCAGCCAGGGGTGCTCCTTGACGTAGAAGCCGCCCTCGCACTCCGTCGGCACCGCGCTCCTGGTGGCGCCGCCCGCCTCGGGGAGCGTCGTCCAGTCGTCGCCGCCCGTGGTGCGGGCCTCGACGATGGCGTGGTCGTAACCGGCCTCGGTGTCCCAGAGGAGCTGGGTACGCAGGGTCGGCCTCTCGGCCGCGGGCGTGCCGGTGAGGTCCACGGTGCGGGTGAGGCGCTTATAGGCGTCGTCGGTGTGGACGGCGGCCGCCATCGCGGAGCCCGCGAACGGGCCGTACGGGTTGACCGTGCCGGCGAACTGCCCGGCGCCCTTGCTCGCGAACTGGGGGAACTCACCGGCCCCCAGCTCGTCGGAGGTGACGCTGTAGGTGCCGGCCTTGTCCAGCGGGTTGCCGGGGGCCGCGCCGAGCGGGCCGGTGACGCCGCCCAGTTCGCCGGAGCCGGTGAAGCCGGTGGCCCCGGGGGTGGCGGTGCGGGTGTAGGCGCCCAGGTAGTACTGGCTGAAGTCGTTCGACAGCGCGCCGCCGCCGAGGTCGACGTTGCCGCCGGCCTGCTCGCCGGCCTCGATCAGCCGGCCGCCCTCGTTGAGGAAGGCCCGCAGCTGGAGCTGGGTGGCGACACCCGGGACGCTCGCGCCCGTGTAGTGGACGACGGTGTCGAAGTGGCTCAGCACCCCGAGTGCGTCCGGTGCGCCCCGCTGGGCGACGTCCCAGACGATCGCCTTGCGGCCGCTCGCCTTCAGCGCGTCCACGTACGTCTGCGCCTGCGTGGCGGCCGCGCCCTCCTCGGCGACGACGAGGGTGTTCGCCCGGGGCCGCTCGGCGACGGTGTACGTGAAGCGCTCGCTGGAGAGCTTCTTGCCGTTCTTGGCCTCGCCGGTGAACCACACCTCGACCTTGTCGCCCGGCTCGCCGTCCCTGACCTTGGCGCGGTACTCGTCGAAGTAGAGGTTGTCCTCACCGCCGTAGGTCTCGCCGCCCTTCCAGGGCTTGAGCGCCATGTCCAGGGTGCGGCCGCCGTTGACGCGGTACTTGAGCTCCTTGTCGCGCACGGACTTCCGTGCGACGACGGAGACCTCCTGGTCGGCGCCGCGGGAGTACGACGTGCCGAACGCGGCCGGGGTGAAGTCGGCGGCGCTCAGGCCGACCGACGAGGACGGCCGGTCGGGGTGGGCGGCGGACTCGGCGACGGAGAGCGCGAACGGGACGTTCTTGGCGAACTCCTGCTGGATCAGCTTCTCGTCGTCCGGGAAGGTGAAGACCGACTGGCAGTCGGAGGCCTTCCACTCGTCGTTCGGGTCGAGGTCCGAGGCGGTCTGGCAGGTCGACATCTCGGGGGTGAACAGCGCCAGGCCGTTGACGTTCGCCGCGTGGCCGTCGGCCTCACCGTTGGTGGTGTACAGCTCGGAGGAGAGCTGCGGGTGATAGCCCGGGATCGCGGAGTTGTCGGGCGTTCCGGCGAGCGCCTCGTACAGGACGTCGTCCGGGGTCCGGGTGGCCACCTGCCAGCCGACCCCGTAGAGGAGGAGTTCGGCGGCGGAGTGGTAGTTGATGCCGTACGTGAAGCCGATCCGCTTCTGGAAGGCGTCCAGGGCCTGGGTCTCCGGCTCGGAGTTCGGGCCCGCGCCGCGGTAGGTCTGGCCGGTGGGGTTGGGGGACGAGCCCTCGTTGTCGTAGCCCCACTTGTAGGCGAAGTTGCGGTTGAGGTCGACGCCGTCGCCGGTGGTGATGGTGCCGTCGCCGTTGACGTCCCGCAGGTTCTTGCGCCACTGGCGGTTGGCAGGGTCCGCGAAGGTGTAGTCGTAGCCGTCGGGGTTGGCCGACAGCAGGAACCACAGTTCCGTGGAGTCGACGAGCTTCTTGACGCGCCGGTCCTTCTTGTAGTTGTCCAGGTAGTGGTGCATCAGACGCCGGGTCATCTCCGGCGTGATCCACTCGCGCGCGTGCTGGTTGGACATGTAGAGGACGGAGGGCCTGGAGCCGTCCTTCGTCCGCTTCGCGCCCTTGGTGAGCTTCAGCGCGAGGATGTCCTGGCCCTTGACGGTCTTGCCGATGGAGACGACCTTGGTGAGGTCCGGGTTCTCCTGGGCGGTGCGCAGGAGTTCCTCCCGCAGGCCCCCCTTGCCGCTGTACGGGCGGAACACGCCCTCGGCGGCGTCCTCGACGCGGGCCTCGGCCCGGGTGGAGAGTTCGTGCTCGGTGAGGCCGACGCCCTGCTTCTCCAGCTTCTTCGCCTGCTGGTCCGTCAGGTAGACCTCGACGGTCGCGGTGCCCTTCTCGGGTACCCGCTCGCTCAGTTCGTGGCCGTCCTGGCCGGCCGCCAGCAGCAGGGGTACCTGCTTCTGGGTGACCTCGGCGCGGAAGACCTTGACTTCGTCCGGGTCGGACGGGTTCGAACTCCCCGGTTGTGCTTGGGCGATGGGTGCGAAGCTCGCTCCGCCGATCAGGAGCGCGCCGACAGCGAGGATCGATCTCGCTCTTCGTCTCATGAACCCCCCTTGCGTGGGTCCGCCACAGCAGCGAACAGATGCCAGGCTCATGACAGACCATGATCGAGTCAAGGGCGCCTCAGCGACACGCAAAAGCCGGTGCCCGTCACCCAAGTGGGCGCCGGCACCGGCTTTTTGACGTCGTGTGGGATCAGCCCACCAGGTTGTCGGCCAGCTCGTCGCTGAGGTTGGCCTCCGTGCCCGGGATGCCGAGGTCGGAGGCGCGCTTGTCGGCCATGGCCAGCAGGCGGCGGATCCGGCCGGCGACCGCGTCCTTGGTCAGCGGCGGGTCGGCGAGCGCGCCCAGCTCCTCCAGGGAGGCCTGCTTGTGCTCCATGCGCAGCCGGCCGGCGGCGGCGAGGTGCTCGGGCACGTCGTCGGCGAGGATCTCCAGGGCGCGCTGCACCCGGGCACCGGCGGCGACGGCCGCGCGGGCGGAGCGGCGCAGGTTGGCGTCGTCGAAGTTGGCCAGCCGGTTGGCCGTGGCGCGCACCTCGCGGCGCATCCGGCGCTCCTCCCAGGCCAGCACCGACTCGTGCGCGCCGAGGCGGGTCAGCAGGGCACCGATCGCGTCACCGTCCCGGACGACGACCCGGTCCACGCCGCGCACCTCGCGGGCCTTCGCGGCGATCGACAGCCGGCGGGCGGCGCCGACCAGGGCGAGCGCCGCCTCGGGGCCCGGGCAGGTCACCTCCAGGGAGGAGGAGCGGCCGGGCTCGGTGAGCGAGCCGTGGGCCAGGAACGCGCCACGCCAGGCGGCCTCGGCGTCGCAGGTGGCCCCCGAGACCACCTGCGGGGGCAGGCCGCGGATCGGGCGGCCCCGCCCGTCGACCAGGCCGGTCTGGCGGGCGAGCTGGTCGCCGCCCGCCACCACGCGCACCACGTAGCGCGAGCCCCGCCGCAGCCCGCCCGGAGCCATCACGATCAGCTCGGAGCTGTGGCCGAAGATCTCGAGAATGTCCCGCTTGAGGCGGCGGGCCGCCATCGCGGTGTCCAGCTCCGCCTCGATCACGATCCGACCGCTCACCAGGTGAAGGCCGCCGGCGAACCGCAGAATGGCGGAGACCTCCGCCTTTCTGCAGCAGGTCCGGGTGACGGGGAGCCGGGAGATCTCGTCCTTCACCGCTGCCGTCATCGCCATGGGCCGATCCTTCCATGCATCCGAAAAATACGGTCGTACGCGGCGGCCAACAGCTCCGGGTCGTGCCTCGGGGTTCCGTCGGGTCTGGCCACCGGCGCCAGCTCGACCGCGGCCCCGAACCGCTTGGCGGCATCGGTCAGGGAGTCACGGTCGGGCACGGCGGCCTCGTCGGCCAGCACCACGTCCAGGGCGAGTTTAGGGGCGTGTCGTCCCAAAACCTCCAAATGACGCTGCGGGGAGAAGCCCTCGGTTTCTCCGGGCTGCGGCGCGAGGTTCAGGGAGAGTACCCGCCGGGCCTTCGTCTGCGTGAGCGCGTCCAGCAGCTCGGGCACCAGCAGATGCGGGATGACCGATGAGAACCAGGAGCCGGGGCCGAGCACCACCCAGTCCGCGTCCAGGACGGCCTCGACCGCCTCGGGCACGGCCGGCGGGTCGTTCGGCACGAGGTGCACGGACTGCACCTCGCCCGGGGTGAGGGCGACGGTCGCCTGGCCGCGGACCGTTTCGACCTCCTCCGGGCGCTGCGGGTCGTGCCCCTTGACCAGGGCCTGCAGCTCAAGTGGCACGGCGGACATGGGCAGCACGCGACCCTGGGCGCCGAGCAGGCGTCCGACCAGGTCGAGGGCCTGCACATGGTCGCCGAGCTGCTCCCAGAGGGCGACGATCAGCAGATTGCCGACCGCGTGTTCGTGCAGGTCGCCCTGGGACTGGAAGCGGTGCTGGATGACCCGGGCCCAGGTCTGGCCCCAGTCGTCGTCGCCGCACAGGGCGGCCAGCGCCTTGCGCAGGTCGCCGGGCGGCAGCACGCCCAGTTCGTCGCGCAGCCGACCGCTGGAGCCGCCGTCGTCGGCCACGGTGACGACGGCGGTGAGGTCGCCGGTGATCCGGCGCAGCGCGGCGAGCGAGGCCGAAAGGCCCATGCCGCCGCCGAGGGCGACGACCTTGGGCTGGGTGCCCCGGCGGCGCGGCTTGCCACCCCGGGCCTCGGCGGGCCGGCCGCCCTTGCCGCCGGTGGTGCCCTTGCCGCCGTTGCCTTCGGGCACCACCCGGCGCAGCCGGCTCAGCCGCGGTGTACGTCGTGTCATTCGCGTCCCATGTCCCGGTGGACGACCACCGTCTCCACGCCCTCGGCGGCGAGCCGGGCGGCGAGCTTCTCCGACATGGCGACCGAGCGGTGCTTGCCGCCTGTGCAGCCCACGGCGATGGTCACGTAGCGCTTGCCCTCGCGGCGGTAGCCGGTGGCGACGAGCTGGAGGAGCTCGGTGTAGCGGTCCAGGAACTCCTTGGCGCCGGGCTGGTTGAAGACGTACCCGGAGACCTCGTCGTTGAGGCCGGTGTACGGGCGCAGCTCCGGGACCCAGTGCGGGTTCGGCAGGAAGCGGCAGTCGACGACGAGGTCGGCGTCGACCGGCAGGCCGTACTTGTAGCCGAACGACATGACCGTGGCGCGCAGCTCCGGCTCCTCCTCGCCGGCGAACTGGGCGTCCATCTTGGCGCGCAGTTCGTGCACGTTGAGGCTGGAGGTGTCGATCACCAGGTCGGCGTCGCCGCGCAGCTCGCGCAGCAGCTCGCGCTCGGCGGCGATGCCGTCGACGATGCGGCCGTCGCCCTGGAGGGGGTGCGGGCGGCGCACGGACTCGAAGCGGCGGACCAGGGCCTCGTCGGAGGACTCCAGGAAGACGATCCGCCGGGTGACGTTCTTCGCCTCCAGGTCGGCGAGGGACTCGCGGAGGTTGTCGAAGAAGCGGCGGCCGCGGACGTCGACGACGACGGCGATCCGCGCCACGTTGCCCTGGGAGCGGGCGCCGAGCTCCACCATGGTGGGGATCAGCGCGGGCGGCAGATTGTCGACGACGAACCAGCCGAGGTCCTCCAGGCACTTCGCGGCCGTGGAGCGCCCGGCTCCGGACATACCGGAGATGATCACCAGCTCGGGGATGGCCGCGTCGGGGACCTGGGCCTTGTCGTTGGGCGTGCCCGTACTCACCTGTGCTCCGTCTCCGGCTTGCTCTTGTTGCCCGTGGTGCTCGTTCACATTCATGTCTCCTGCCCCCGTCGTTCGTCCGGGGCGCCCGCTGCCACGGACTCCCCACTGGAACCCATGGTGCCCGGTTCCTCTTCGATGATCTCTCCAGTCGCCGTGTTGACGGCGGGTGCGGCCGGGGCCGAGCGGGCGAGGGCCACGGCGATCGTCTCGGCCGTCTTGCGGCCCAGGCCGGGGACCTCGCAGATCTGGTCGATCGTGGCGGATCGCAGTTTCTTCAACGAACCGAAGTGCTTCAGAAGTGCCTGCTTGCGCGTCTCCCCGAGGCCGGGGACGTCGTCCAGGGGGCTGGAGCGGAAGCGCTTGGACCGCTTCGCGCGCTGGTACGTGATGGCGAACCTGTGGGCCTCGTCACGGACGCGCTGGAGCAGGTACAGGCCCTCGCTGGTGCGGGGCAGGATCACCGGGTCGTCGTCGCCGGGCAGCCAGACCTCCTCGAGGCGCTTGGCGAGGCCGCACACGGCGATGTCGTCGATCCCCAGCTCGTCCAGGGCGCGCCGGGCCGCCGCGACCTGCGGGGCGCCGCCGTCCACGACCACGAGCTGGGGCGGGTAGGCGAACTTCTTGGGACGGCCGTCGTCCTCGGTGGGGCCGGTCCCGACGATCTCGCCGTTCCTGTCGATCTCGGGGGTCTCGCCGTTCTCCCCGTCGGTCCACTCCCCCGTCTTCTCCTTCTCGGCGAGATAGCGGCGGAAGCGGCGGGTGATCACCTCGTGCATGGAGCGGACATCGTCCTGCCCGGCGAAACCCTTGATCTGGAAGCGGCGGTACTCGCTCTTGCGGGCGAGCCCGTCCTCGAAGACGACCATGGAGGCCACGACATCGTCCCCCTGGAGGTGGGAGATGTCGTAGCACTCGACCCTGAGCGGGGCGCTGTCCAGGTCGAGGGCGTCGGCGATCTCCTCCAGGGCGCGCGAGCGGGTGGTCAGGTCGGAGGCGCGCTTGGTCTTGTGCAGCACGAGCGCCTGCTGGGCGTTGCGCTCCACGGTCTCCATGAGGGCCTTCTTGTCGCCGCGCTGCGGGATGCGCAGGGAGACACCGGAGCCGCGCCGCCCGGCGAGCCACTCCTGGACCGGCTCGACGGGATCGGGCAGGGCCGGGACCAGGACCTCCTTGGGGACGGCGTCGCCCGTCTCCTCCCCGTACAGCTGCTGCAGGGCGTGCTCGACGAGGGCTCCGGTGGTGATCTCCTCCACCTTGTCGGTGACCCAGCCGCGCTGGCCGCGCACGCGTCCGCCGCGCACGTGGAAGATCTGGACGGCCGCCTCCAGCTCGTCCTCGGCGACCGCGATCAGGTCGGCGTCGGTCGCGTCGGCGAGCACGACCGCGTTCTTCTCCATGGCCTTCTTCAGGGCCCCGATGTCGTCGCGCAGCCGGGCCGCCCGCTCGTACTCCATCTCGTCGGCCGCTTCCGCCATCTGCCTCTCCAGCCGGCGGATGTAGGTGTTCGTCCGGCCGGTCATGAAGTCGCAGAACTCGTCGGCCAGTTCGCGGTGCTCCTCGGCGGAGACGCGGTCCACACAAGGGGCCGAGCACTTGCCGATGTAGCCGAGGAGGCAGGGGCGGCCCGTGCGGGCCGCGTTCTTGAACACGCCGGCCGAGCAGGTGCGTACGGGGAAGACGCGCAGCAGCAGGTCGACGGTGTCGCGGATCGCCCACGCGTGCGCGTACGGCCCGAAGTAGCGGACGCCCTTTTTCTTCTGACCGCGCATCACCTGCACGCGCGGGTACTCCTCGTTCATCGTCACCGCGAGGTAGGGGTAGCTCTTGTCGTCGCGGTACTTGACGTTGAACCGGGGGTCGTACTCCTTGATCCACGAGTACTCCAGCTGGAGCGCCTCGACCTCCGTGGACACCACCGTCCACTCCACGGACGCCGCCGTGGTGACCATGGAGCGGGTGCGCGGGTGCAGGCCCGCCAGGTCCTGGAAGTAGTTCGCCAGGCGCTGGCGCAGGCTTTTCGCCTTTCCGACGTAGATCACCCGGCGGTGCTCGTCGCGGAACCTGTAGACCCCCGGCGAGTCGGGGATCTCACCCGGTTTGGGGCGGTAGCTGGAGGGGTCGGCCATGTCTCACACCCTACTGGCGGGCACCGACACTCCGGCGCGGCCGCGGGCCACGATCACGGCCCGGCCGGGAGGCAGTTTCCAACGGCATGTCCCGCCCCGGGGTTACGGCCCCCCGGGAGCGGGAATGTGGCTCACTCACGGGACACGGCGACGTCCGGCGGGCGGGGCCCGTCCCTGGTGCAGGCACAGGTTGTCGGTGCGGACCGTCGTTCCCGCTGGGGGCGGGCGGGCCACGGGTCGGAGGGCTGCGCACATGAGGCAGATGCGGATCGAGAAAAGCCGGCGGGCGGTCCGTGCCCGCAGGTACACGGACGAGCCGTTGGCGCTGCGTGACGCCCTGGACCCGCGCGATCCCGACATCGCGCGGGCCAAGCGCCTCGCCCTGAGGGAACAGCGCGGGAGCGACCGCTCCTAGAAGCACACATCGACTGCGAACGCCCGGGGCGCACGCCCCGGGCGTTCGCATGTCCGGACGGGGAACCGGCCGGGAGCGCGTACGTCACTGTCCGGCATCAGGTGTTGTCGGGACCAGGTCAACACGCTTCAATGCGGGGGAGCTCGGGCCCTGAACGGCGGCGTACGGATGTGAAGAGCTGCCCTGCGCCGCTGGGACGGCCCCGCGCGAACGGTCTGACCAGCCGTTGCCGACTCAGAGAGAGGCCCCTGCATGCCGCACGCCACACAGCACGCGGACGTCGCCACCGCGGAACTGGACTCGGCCCTGCGAGGCGGCCCCTTCCACGTCGCCCTGCGGGCCGCGATCGCCGCCCGCGGCCTGCCCCTGCAGCGTGTGCAGCACCATCTGTCCCGCCACGGTGTGAAGGTCGGCGTCACGAGCCTGAGTTACTGGCAGCAGGGGGCCCGGCGCCCGCAGCGGCCGGAGTCGCTGCGGGCCGTGCGCGCGCTGGAGGAGATCCTGGAACTGCCGGAGGAGTCGCTGATCCGGCTGCTCGCCGACTCCGGGGAGAGCCCGTCCGGGCCGCGGTCCGCCGCCCGCTCCTACCGCTCCCTCGTCGAGGCGTCCGGGGTCCTGGACCAGCTGCTCGCCGAGCTGGACTGCCCGCCGGACGGGGGCCTGCACACCCTCGGCCATCACGAGCGACTGCGGATCGGCGCGCGGCGCGAGCTGGCCGAGCGAGAGTCGCACCACATCGTGCGCGCCCACCGGGACGGTGTCGACCGTTTCGTGGCCGTCCACCACGGCGACCGGGGAGCCACGCCTGAGCTGATGCGGGTGCAAGCGTTGGAGAACTGCCGTATGGGACGCATCCGTTGGCACCGCGACACGGGGGTGCTCGCGGCCGAGCTGCTCTTCGACACCCGCCTGCGGGCCGGGGACACCTTCCTGTTCCGCTACGGCGTCGAGGACGGCACGGCGGGTGTGTCACGCGAGTACGTGCGCGGCTTCGACTCCCCCGGCGGCCAGTACGCCCTCCAGGTGTGCTTCGACGCGGCGGCCGTGCCGGTGCGCTGCCACCGCTTCGCCCAGCACTCGGCGGCGGCGCCGCGCAGCGGATGCCATGACCTGGTGCTGAGCGGACGGCACCGGTCGGTGCATCTGGTCGAGCCGCGGCTCCGGGCGGGGTTCCTGGGGATCGGCTGGGACTGGGAGTAGGGGCTCGCCGGGCGGCGGCGCGCCGGGCCGCCGCCCGGCGCGTGGCCGCAGGAGACGTAAACGTTTGCGCAAGCGTTTACGTGCGCCGTGGGATGCGATACGTTCCCCGCCTACCCTGATGGAGGAGGCGGGAGCGGCATGGCGACCATGGCCGACGTCGCGCGGAGCGCCGGTGTCTCCGTGGCGACGGTCTCGCATGTGCTGAACGGCACCCGGCCGGTGCTGCCGCACACCCGCCAGGCCGTCCTGGACGCCGTGGAGGAGCTCGGCTACACCACGAACACACTGGCCCGTTCGCTGGTGACGGCCCGCACCCGTTCCATCGGGCTGGCGGTGTCGGCGATCAGCAACCCGTACTTCACGGAGATCCTCCAGGGCGTGGAGGCCGCGGCGCTGGAGGCCGGCTACAGCCTGCTGATCGCCGATCCGCACGACGACCCGGGGCACGAGCGCAAGGTCGTCCAGCTGCTGCACGAGCGCCGGGTGGACGGCATGATCGTCGCCCCCTCCGCCGATCCGCGCGACCTGCTCGCCTACCTCGAGCGGCACGACGTGCCGGCCGTGTTCCTGGACCGCCTGGTGGACGCGCCGGGGGCGGACGGCGGCCCGCGTTTCGACCAGGTGTGCGCCGACAACGCCGAACCGATGTCCCGGCTGGTCACCCATCTCGCCGGGCTCGGTCACCGGCGGATCGGGCTGGTCGCGGGGCGGCCGGGGCTCAGCACCACGAGCGAGCGGATCACCGGCTACCGCAGCGGTCTGGCCTTCGCGGGGCTGGCGTACGACGAGCGGCTGCTGGTGCACGGCGACTCGGAGTCGGCAGGCGCCGAGCAGGCCACCGAGGCCCTGCTGTCCCTGGGCGTGCCGCCCACCGCGCTCGTCACCGGCAACAACGCCATGACCATCGGGGTGCTGCGCGCCCTGAGCGCGCACGGCTTGTCCGTGCCGGGCGACATCGCGCTGTGCTGCTTCGACGACTTCGCGTGGGCGGATCTGTTCTCGCCCCGGCTCACCGCGATCGCGCAGCCCGGCAGGGACATCGGCGCGCGGGCCGTCCGCGTGCTCCTGGAGCGTCTCGCCGAGCCGGACCGGGCCGCCCGGACCGTGCGTCTGCCCTGCACCTTCGTCCACCGCACGTCGTGCGGCTGCCCCAGCCCGTCCGAGGAAGGAACCCCGTCGTGATCGTCGTCGCCGGTGAGGCACTGATCGACCTGGTACCGCAGGGCACGGGCGCCCTGGCGGCGCTGCAGCCGGCGCTCGGCGGCGGCCCGTTCAACACGGCCGTGGCGCTGGGCCGCCTCGGCTCCCCCGCCGCCTTCTGCTCCCGGGTGTCGGTGGACGCCTTCGGGGAGGCTCTGCTGGACCGGCTGCGGGAGAGCCGGGTCGACGTGGCCTCGGTGCAGCGCGGCACCGAGCCCACGACCCTCGCCGTCGCCACGGTCGGCGCGGACGGCTCGGCGGCGTACTCCTTCTACGTCGACGGGACGGCGGACCGGCTGTTCGCGGCGCCCCCCACACTGCCGCCCGGTACCCGGGCGATCTCCTTCGGTACGTGCTCGCTGGTGCTGGAGCCGGGGGCGAGCGCGTACGAGGAGCTGATGCGCCGGGCGGCCGCGCAGGGCGTGTTCACCGCGCTGGACCCGAACATCAGGGCCGGCCTGATCCCGGACGCGGACGCCTACCGGGCACGGTTCAAGAGCTGGCTGCCGTCGGTGTCGCTGCTGAAACTGTCCGAGGAGGACGCCGCGTGGCTGGGCGGCACGCCCCGGAAGTGGCTGTCGGCCGGTCCGTCGGCGGTCGTGATCACCCGGGGCGGCGACGGGCTGACCGCCTTCACCGCCGACGGCGGCGAGTACGCGGTGCCGGGCGAACGCGTGGAGGTCGTGGACACGATCGGCGCGGGCGACACGGTCAACGCGGCGCTGCTGCACGGGCTCGCGGTGCGCGACGCCCTCAGCGTCCGCACGCTCTCCGAACTGGGATCCGCGGGCTGGACGGAACTGCTGGGCTTCGCGGCCCGTGCCGCGGCGGTGACCTGCTCACGGGCCGGGGCGGAGCCACCGTACGCGCACGAGCTGGAAGGCTGACTCGGGCGGGGTCCCACAGTGTGCCGGGGGTGCTTCAGCCGGTCTCCCCCAGCGCGACCGCCCGCAGCGCGCCCGGGCGGCGGCCGTTGAGGCGGTCCAGGGCGGCGGCCGTGGCGTCGTCCGCGGGCAGGTGGATGATGAGCCGCTGTCCTTCGTCGGGGAACGCGAGCGTCTCGTGCAGCAGTCGCAGGGGACCGGCCTCCGGGTGTTCGATGTGCTGGGATCCCGTCCGTCGCGGTGTCATGGCCAGGTCGGAGAACCGGTCGGCGAAGTCCGCGCCCGCCGTGACCGTCAGCTCTTCGGCCAGCTCGGCGAGGTAGGGGTCCCTCAGGGGGACCCCGTGCCGGAGCCGGGCGACGAGGTCGTCGGCCACCCGGTCCCAGTCGCGGTAGGCGCTGCGTGCCCGCTCGTCGGTGAACAGGTACCGGAGCAGGTTGGGGCGCTCGTCGTCGAGCAGGCCGAGGGGGCGGACCAGCCGCTCGTACCCGGCCGTGTGGGCGAGGACGTCGCCGATCCAGTTGACCACCAGTGCGGGAGCCGGCTCCAGGTGGTCCAGCACGGCCCGTACGGTGGGGCGCGCCGAGCGGCTGAGCGACGGGGCTGCCGCGCAGACCAGCGGATCACCGCCGTCGGCCTCCTTGGTCAGGCGGCGCAGCAGGATCCGGTCGTCGAGGGAGAGGTTGAGGGCGTCGGCGAGGGCGCCGAGCACCTGGGCGGACGGGTTGCGGTCGCGGCCCTGTTCCAGCCGGGTGAGGTACTCGACGCTGACGCCGGCGAGCGTGGCCAGCTCGGCGCGCCTCAGGCCCGGGGTGCGGCGCCGGGGGCCCGCGGGCAGGCCCGCCTCGGCCGGGGTGACGGCTTCACGCCAGGTGCGCAGGTACGTGCCCAACTCGTTGTCGCTCACCCGCCGAACGTACAGCGCCCCCGGGCGCGGAGGGTGGCCCCGTCACTACCAGGCTCCGGGCGGTCTCCCTGCCGGGCGCCGCGGACGTGAAGGTGGTGGGCATGACGAATGACACCGCTCTCGACGCCCTGCCGCTGGCGCCCGGTCAGTGGGCCCTCGACCCGTTCCACTCCTCCGTGAACTTCACCATCCGGCACCTGGGCATCGCCAAGGTGCGGGGACGCTTCGAGCGGCTGGAGGCCGGACTGTTCGTCGGGGAGCGGCTCGAGGACGTTCGGGTCTCCGCGACCGTCGACCTGGCCTCGGTCGACACCGGCAACGCCGACCGGGACGCGCACGTCCGCGCCTCAGACCTGCTCGATGTGGAGAAGCGTCCGACGATGACGTACCGCTCGACGCGGGTGTCGGGCGAGGGTGAGGACTGGGCGATGGAGGGCGAGCTGACGATCGGCGACGTGACCCGCCCGGTGACGTTCGCCGTGGAGTTCGGCGGGCTGGTCGACGTGCCCATGGACGGCAGCCGGCACGCCGGGTTCGAGGCGACGGGCGAGATCCGGCGCAGCGACTTCGGGCTGGACTTCGCCCCCGGTCTGCTCGGTGACGTGGTCAAGATCCAGCTCGACATGCAGTTCGTGGAGCCGAAGGCCGCCTGACCGCACACGAAACGCGCCGTGCCCCACAGATCCTGGCCTGTGGGGCACGGCGCGTTCGGGAGCAGGGGCCTCAGCTCTTGCCGGCCCGGGTCGTCTTCTTCGCGGCGGCCTTGGTGGTCTTGGTCGCCGTCTTCTTGGCGGCCGTGCTGTCGACCGTCTTGGTGGCGGTCTTGCGGGCCGATGCCGTCTTGGCGGCGACCGTCTTGCGCGCCGCCGTCTTGCGGGCGGCCGTCTTGCCGGGCGCCTTCACCGAGGACGCGTCGCTGACGCGGTCGGCGCCGAGGATCTCCCGCAGGAACTTGCCGGTGTGGCTGGCCGGGACGCCGGCCACCTGCTCGGGCGTGCCCTCGGCGACGACCAGACCACCGCCGGCGCCTCCTTCGGGGCCCATGTCGACGATCCAGTCGGCCGTCTTGATCACGTCGAGGTTGTGCTCGATGACGATGACCGTGTTGCCCTTGTCGACCAGCCCGGACAGGACTGTCAGCAGCTTGCTGATGTCCTCGAAGTGCAGACCGGTGGTCGGCTCGTCCAGGACGTAGACCGTGCGGCCGGTGGAGCGCTTCTGCAGCTCGCTGGCGAGCTTCACGCGCTGCGCCTCACCGCCGGACAGGGTGGTCGCGGCCTGGCCGAGGCGGACGTAGCCGAGGCCGACGTCCTTCAGCGTGTTGAGGTGCCGGGCGATCGCGGGGACCGCCTCGAAGAACGCCGTGGCCTCTTCGATCGGCATGTTCAGGACTTCGGCGATGGACTTGCCCTTGTAGTGGACCTCCAGGGTCTCCCGGTTGTACCGGGCGCCGTGGCAGACCTCGCACGGGACGTAGACGTCCGGGAGGAAGTTCATCTCGATCTTGATGGTGCCGTCGCCCGCGCAGTTCTCGCAGCGGCCGCCCTTGACGTTGAAGGAGAAGCGGCCGGGCAGGTAGCCGCGGACCTTCGCCTCGGTGGTCTCGGCGAACAGCTTGCGGATGTGGTCGAAGACGCCCGTGTACGTGGCCGGGTTGGAGCGCGGGGTGCGGCCGATGGGCGACTGGTCCACGTGCACGACCTTGTCGACGAGGTCGTCGCCGTCCACGCGGGTGTGCCGCCCGGGCACGCTCCGGGCGCCGTTCAGCTCGCGGGCCAGGTGCGTGTAGAGGATGTCGTTGACCAGTGTCGACTTGCCGGAGCCGGACACGCCGGTGACGGCGGTGAACACGCCCAGGGGGAACGAGACGTCGATGTCCTGGAGGTTGTTCTCCCGGGCGCCGTGCACCGTGAGCTGCCGGGAGGGGTCCAGCGGGCGGCGGATGTCGGGCAGCGGGATGGCCTTCTTGCCGGACAGGTACTGACCGGTCTGCGACTCGGCGTTGGCGAGGAGCTCCTTCAGGGAGCCGCTGTGCACGACCTTGCCGCCGTGCTCACCGGCGCCGGGGCCGATGTCGACGATCCAGTCGGCGGTCTTGATGGTGTCCTCGTCGTGCTCGACGACGATGAGCGTGTTGCCCATGTCGCGCAGCCGGACCAGGGTCTCGATGAGCCGGTGGTTGTCGCGCTGGTGCAGACCGATGGAGGGCTCGTCGAGGACGTACAGGACGCCGACGAGGCCGGAGCCGATCTGGGTGGCCAGGCGGATGCGCTGGGCCTCGCCGCCGGACAGGGTGCCGGCCGCGCGGTTCAGCGAGAGGTAGTCCAGGCCGACGTCGACCAGGAACCGCAACCGCTCGTTGACCTCCTTCAGCACGCGCTCGGCGATCTTCTTGTCGCGGGCGGTGAGCTTCAGCTCGCCCAGGAAGTCCGCGCAGTCGCTGATCGACATCGCGGCGACCTCGGCAATGGACTTGCCCATGATCGTGACCGCGAGGACGATCGGCTTCAGGCGCGTGCCCGAACAGGTCGGGCAGGGCACCTCGCGCATGTAGCCCTCGAAGCGCTCGCGGCTGGAGTCGCTCTCGGCCTCGCTGTGCCGGCGCTTGACGAACGGGACGGCGCCCTCGAAGGCCGTGGTGTACCGGCGCTCACGGCCGTAGCGGTTGCGGTAGCGGACCTCGACCTGGGTCTTGTGGCCGTAGAGCAGGGCCTTCTTGGCGCGCTGCGGCAGGCCCCCGAAGGGGATGTCCGTGCGGAAGCCCAGCGCGTCGGCGAGGGCCCCGATCAGGCGGCCGAAGTAGTCCTTGGTGTGGCCGTGCGACCAGGGGTGGATGGCACCCTCGTCGAGGCTCTTGTCCGGGTCCGGGACGATCAGCTCCGGGTCGACCTCCATGCGCGTGCCGATGCCGGTGCAGTCCGGGCAGGCGCCGAAGGGCGAGTTGAAGGAGAACGAGCGGGGCTCGAGCTCCTCGAAGGACAGGTCGTCGTACGGGCAGTACAGGTGCTCCGAGAACATGCGCTCGCGCTCGGGGTCGTCCTCGGGGAGGTCGACGAAGTCGAGCACGACCATGCCGCCGGACAGACCGAGGGCGGTCTCGACGGAGTCGGTGAGGCGGCGCTTGGCACCGTCCTTGACCGTGAGGCGGTCGACGACCACCTCGATGGTGTGCTTCTCCTGCTTCTTCAGCGTGGGCGGGTTCGACAGCTGGATGGTCTCGCCGTCCACCCGCGCGCGGGAGTAGCCCTTGGTCTGGAGGTCGGAGAAGAGGTCGACGAACTCGCCCTTGCGCTCGCGCACCAGCGGCGACAGCACCTGGAAGCGGCTGCCCTCCGGCAGCTCCAGGACCTTGTCGACGATGGCCTGCGGCGACTGGCGGGAGATCGGGCGGCCGCACTCGGGGCAGTGCGGCTTGCCGATGCGCGCGAAGAGCAGGCGCAGGTAGTCGTAGACCTCGGTGATGGTGCCGACCGTGGAGCGGGGGTTGCGCGAGGTCGACTTCTGGTCGATGGAGACGGCCGGGGAGAGGCCCTCGATGAAGTCGACGTCCGGCTTGTCCATCTGGCCGAGGAACTGCCGGGCGTACGAGGAGAGGGACTCCACGTAGCGCCGCTGCCCCTCCGCGAAGATGGTGTCGAAGGCCAGCGAGGACTTGCCCGACCCCGACAGGCCCGTGAAGACGATGAGCGAGTCGCGCGGGAGGTCGAGCGAGACGTTCTTGAGGTTGTGCTCGCGCGCTCCACGAACGATGAGACGGTCGGCCACGCCGGTCCGCACCTTTCTTGAGAGAAGTGACAGGGGCGGGGCCCCCGTCTCTCTCAGACTAGGGGGAGCCACTGACAACGCCGGTCGGTTCACGGGTGCCAACAAACCCCGGCTCTCCAGCATGCCCGACGCCACGTCCGACCATATAGCACGTGCTTTCGAATTCCGGCACTGCTTCACCACCTTCACCCGAAGGAGTGGCGGAGTTAAGGTCAGCACCATGATTGATCACGCTCATGACCTGGCGTCTGTACGTGACGCGACGGAACGGCTGCTGACCGCAGTCGGCGCACTGGACAACGCCTCTGTGACCCACCCGTCACGGCTGCCCGGCTGGAGCCGCGGCCACGTCCTGGCCCACCTCGCCCGCAACGCGGACGCCCTCGTGAACGTGCTCGAGGGGCGCCCCATGTACGTGTCCGGCGAGGCCCGGGACGCCGACATCGAGCGGGACGCCCCGCGCGGCCTCGACGCCCAGCTCGCCGACCTGCGCGAGAGCGCGGCCCGCTTCCAGAAAGCAGGGGACACCCCGGCCGACTGGACGCGCACGGTGGAGCTGCGCAACGGGGTCACGGACTCCGCGTCCCGGGTGCCGTTCCGGCGGTGGATCGAGGTGGAGCTGCACCACGTGGACCTGGGGATCGGATACGAGCTGGAGGATCTTCCGGCGGACTTCACCGAACGGGAGACCGACTTCCTCGCCGACCGGTTCTCGGGGCACCCGGACGTACCGCCCACACGCCTCACCGACGGCACGCGCGCGTGGCGCACGGGACGGGAGGCGGAGGGCGCACCGGAGGTGACCGTCACGGGCTCCCCGGCGGACCTGCTGGGCTGGCTCGCCGGCCGCCGCACCGGCGCCGCCTTGACGGTGGACGGGGGTCCGCTGCCCGCGCTGCCCCCGCTGTAGGTCCGCCGCCCCGGCCGCGGGACCGGGGGCCGCTCCCCCCTATAGGCTGGCGAGCATGACGTACAGCGGAGAGGTGACGGTCGGCGGACCGGCCGATGTGCACGAGCTCAAGGACCTGATGATCAGCAAGATCGCGGTGGGTCCGATGAACAACAACACCTATCTGCTGCGCTGCCGGGCCACGGACGAGCAGTTGCTGATCGACGCGGCGAACGAGGCGGAGACGCTGCTCGGCATGATCGGTCGCGACGGCATCGCGTCCGTCGTCACCACCCACCGGCACGGCGACCACTGGCAGGCGCTCGCCGAGGTCGTGGCGGCCACCGGCGCCCGCACCTACGCGGGCCGGCAGGACGCCGAGGGCATCCCCGTGCGGACCGATGTGCCGGTCGACGACGGCGACACCATCCGGGTGGGGCGCGTGGAACTGACCGCGCGCCACCTGGTCGGGCACACGCCCGGTTCGATCGCCCTCGTCTACGACGACCCGCACGGACATCCCCATGTGTTCACCGGGGACTGCCTGTTCCCCGGCGGTGTGGGCAACACCCACAAGGACCCGAAGGCGTTCGCCAGCCTCATCCACGACGTCGAGACCAAGATCTTCGACCCTCTGCCGGACGAGACCTGGGTCTACCCCGGGCACGGCAACGACACGACGCTGGGCGCGGAGCGCCCGAACCTGCCGGAGTGGCACGCGCGGGGGTGGTGAGGCACGCGGGCGGCTGGTGATCCACGCCCGCGGGTGGTGAGGCACGCCCGAGGGTGGTGAGGCACGCTCACCACCCGGCGTGCGCCGCGCCCGCGCCCCGTGTGAATCGTTCGCACACGCCGGTGTCGCACGCGCGCTCCCCGTCGAACGAAGTTGCGCAGTCAACTGGTACCAGCCCCGCGCGGGATGACGGCTCCCGCGCGGTCGGGCCGCCGGCCTGTCGATCCCCGCCCTCGGCCGGCGGCCCCGGCACACCCCAACACCCCTGGGATCGGGACCCGTTCACACCACCGCAACACCCGTTCCCATGATCCGGACATGTGGGGCCATGACCTCGACAAACGGGGCCGTCGGCTGCCAATCTCCCGCCATGCATCCTGCCCCGCGTGCCCTGCGCCGCGCCGCCGTCGCCGCCGTCGTCCTCGCCGCCGCCGTGAGCTGCGCTCCGCAGCCCGAGGAGGCGGACAAGCCGTCGTCGTCCGCCGGGAACACGTGCGAGAAGGGCGAGTTGGCGACCCGGACCTCGGGCAAGCTGACGATCGCCACCGACGAGCCCGCCTACGAGCCGTGGTTCAAGGACGACGACCCCGCCAACGGCAAGGGCTTCGAGTCCGCGGTCGCCTACGCCGTCGCGGAACGGCTCGGCTACGGCAAGGACAAGGTCGCCTGGCAGACCGTCCCCTTCAACAAGGCCTTCGCTCCCGGCGAGAAGACCTTCGACTTCGACATCAACCAGGTGTCCGTCAGCGAAGAGCGCAAGAAGGCAGTCGACTTCTCCTCCGGCTACTACGACGTGCGCCAGGCCGTCGTCGCGCTGAAGAACTCCAAGGCCGCGAAGGCCAAGAGCGTGGCCGACCTGAGGGGCGTGAAGCTGGGCGCGCAGGTCGGCACCACCAGCCTGAGCTACATCGACGACGTGGTGAAGCCGAAGCAGGCCGCGGCCGTGTACGCCAAGAACGACCAGGCCAAGTCCGCGCTGAAGAACGGCCAGGTCGACGCCATCGTCGTCGACCTGCCGACCGCCTTCTACATCACCGGGACCGAGATCACCGACGCGGCCGTCGTCGGTCAGTTCGAGCACCAGGGCGGTACGCCGGAGCAGTTCGGCCTCGTGCTGGACAAGGGCAGCGCCCTCACCTCCTGCGTCTCGCGGGCCGTGGACGCCCTGCGCGAGGACGGCACCCTCGCCAAGATCGAGCAGCGGTGGCTGTCGGACGCCGTCGACGCGCCGGTGCTCAAGTGACCCTCCACAAGGAGGAGCTGGGCTCCGGCGGGCACGAAGGGGCGGACGACTACGTCCCGTCGCCGCGACGGCTGGACCGGGAGCGCCACAAGCGCGCAAGCGCCCGGCGCGCGACGGCGATCGGCGCGCTCTCGACCCTCGTCACCGCGGTCGTCCTCTACCTGGTCGTCGTCAACGCCCCGGGCTGGCCGCGCACCAAGGAGACCTTCTTCGACCGGGGGTACGCGCGCGAGGCGCTCCCGAAGGTCCTCGAAGGCCTGTGGCTGAACGTCCGGCTGCTGCTGATCTGCGGGGCCGCGGTGCTCGTCCTCGGCATGCTGATCGCCGTCGCCCGTACGCTGCGCGGACCGGTGTTCTTCCCGCTGCGCTTCCTGGCCGCCGCGTACACGGACTTCTTCCGCGGACTGCCGCTCATCATCAACCTGATGATCGTGGTCCTCGGCGTCCCGGCGCTGCGGCTCCAGGGGGTGACCGTCGACCCCGTGCTGCTCGGCGGCACCGCGCTCACCCTCACGTACTCGGCGTACGTCGCCGAGGTGTTCCGCGCCGGCATCGAGTCCGTGCACCCCTCGCAGCGCGCCGCGGCCCGCTCGCTGGGGCTGAACAACCGGCAGGCGCTGCGGTACGTGGTGCTGCCCCAGGCGGTGCGCCGCCAGGTGCCGCCGCTGCTGAACGACCTGGTGTCGCTGCAGAAGGACACCGGGCTGGTCTCGATCGGCGGTGCGGTGGACGCCGTACGGGCCGCCGACATCATCGTGGGCCGCAGCCTCAACTACACGCCGTACATCGTCGCCGGGCTGGTCTTCGTCGCGCTGACCATCCCCATGACCCGCTTCACGGACTGGGTGACGGCCCGGATGGACCGCCGGCAGGCCCATGGAGGAGCCGTATGAGCCAGACGCCCGTGCTGCGCATGGAGTCCGTCCGCAAGACCTTCGGCGGCTCCGTCGTCCTGCGGGACGTCGACCTGGAGGTGGCCCCGCACACGGTCACCGCGTTGATCGGCGCCTCCGGCTCCGGCAAGTCCACGCTGCTGCGGTGTGCCAACCTGCTGGAGGAGATCGACGACGGGGCGATCTGGCTGGACGACGAGGAGATCACCGACCCGCGCGCCGACCAGGACGCCGTGCGCCGCCGGATCGGCGTGGTCTTCCAGGCCTACAACCTGTTCCCGCACATGACCGTTCTGCAGAACATCACGCTCGCCCCGCGGCGCGTGCACGGCGTCGCCCGCTCCGAGGCCGAGGCACGCGCGCGTGAGCTGCTGGAGCGGCTGGGGCTCGGCGGGAAGGCGGACGCGTACCCGGACCGGCTGAGCGGCGGACAGCAGCAGCGGGTCGCGATCGTCCGCGCCCTGGCCGTACGGCCCCGGCTGCTGCTGCTCGACGAGGTCACCGCCGCCCTCGATCCCGAGCTGGTGGGCGAGGTGCTCACCGTGGTCCGCGACCTCAAGGACGAGGGCATGACCATGGTGCTGGCCACCCACGAGATGGGCTTCGCCCGCGAGGTCGCCGACCAGGTGTGCTTCCTGGAGGGCGGCGTGGTGCTGGAACGCGGCAGCGCCGAGCAGGTCTTCGGGGATCCGCAACAGGAGCGCACGCGGCGCTTCCTGCGGCGGATCGTGGAGGCGGGGCGGCTGTAGGAAGGCGGGTGCGCCGGGCGGCGGAGGGGGGATGGGCTGTGCGAAGCCGGCTGTGTTGGGCGACGCCGGGGACTACCGGCAGCGGCTCACGCGTCCGCCTGGCCCGACCCCGCCAGCGCCGCGACGCGCTCCACGCCGAACACGTACCCCTGCACCCCGCAGCCCGCGATGACCCCGTCGGCGCGCAGCGAGACGTAGGAGTGGTGCCGGAACGACTCGCGCTGGTGGATGTTGGAGATGTGGACCTCCAGCACCGGCAGGCCGTCACACGTGTTGAGTGCGTCCAGGATGGCGACGGAAGTGTGCGAGTACGCGCCGGGGTTGATCACGATGCCGCAGTGGTTCAGCCGCGCCTCGTGGATCCAGTCGACGAGCTCGCCCTCGTGGTTGGACTGGCGGAAGTCGACGGTGCCCCCGTGCGCGGCCGCCGCCTTGGCGCACAGGGCCTCGACGTCGGCGAGGGTGTCGGAGCCGTAGATCTCCGGCTGACGCTGGCCGAGCAGGTTCAGGTTGGGGCCGTTGAGGATCATGATCGGGGCGTGGGCCAGGGTGCGGGGCACGGTTCCTCCGGTCCGTTCGGGGTCGGGCGGCCCGGGACGGACCGCTGCTCACTGCCGGTTTATCACGGTGCGTCGGCAGCCCGCCGGGCCGTAGCCTCCCGCCATGACGAGCCTGACCAGCCCGACCGGCCCGACCTGTCCGCCGAAGCCCTCCCCCGGTGACCGCGTCGCCGTGATCTCGCCCTCCTCCGGTCTGCCGGGGCTCTTCCCGCTCCCCTACGAGCTCGGCCTGGAACGGCTGCGCAAGGAGTACGGGCTGGAGCCGGTCGAGTATCCGGCGACCCGCACGATGGGCTCCACGCCCCGGGAGCGGGCCGCCGACATCCACGCCGCCTTCGCCGACCCGCGGATCAAGGCCGTCATCGCGTCGATCGGCGGGGACGACCAGATCACCGTGCTGCCCTACTTGGACCGGGAGTTGATCCGGGCCAACCCGAAGCCCTTCTTCGGGATGAGCGACAACACGAACCTGCTCGCCTTCCTGCACAGCTGCGGCATCGTCGGCTTCCACGGCGGGAGCGTGATGAGCGAACTGGGCCGCCCCGGCGCCATGCACCCGCAGACGGCCGAGTCCCTGCGCGCGGCGCTGTTCACCCCGGGTCCCTACGAGTTGAGGCCCGCCGAGCGGTGGCGTGACATCGACCGGGACTGGGCGGACCCGGCGACCTTCGACGCCGAGCCGGAGACCCGGCCCGGGTCCGGCTGGACCTGGGTGAACCCCGACCGGGTGGTCGAGGGCCGCAGTTGGGGCGGCTGCCTGGAGATCCTCGGCTGGCTGCTGATGGCCGACCGGGCGATCGCGCACGACCTGTCCGAGTACGAGGGCGGCGTCCTGCTTCTGGAGACCTCCGAGGACATGCCGAGCGCCACGGAGGTCTTCCACACCCTGCGGAACATGGGCGAGCGGGGACTGCTGGGGCGCTTCCCCGCCCTGCTGATGGGGCGGCCGAAGACATGGTCCTTCGAGCGGCCCAACACCCCCGAGCAGGCTGCCCGTTACGCCGCCGACCAGCGCGAGGCCGTACTGCGCGCCATGCGGACCTACGCGCCCGGCAGCACGATCGTCTTCGACGTGGACTTCGGGCACACCGATCCGCAACTGGTGATCCCGTACGGCGGCACCGTAAGCGTGGACGGGCCAGCCCGGCGCATCACGGTCACGTACTGAGGACCCCCAGCCCCTCCGCGCGCCCCCGTAACCGCCGATCACGGTGGGTAGTTGACGCGGCATGCACGACGTACGCACCGTAAGGGCACCCTCCATGCCGCGCCTCGCGGCCGCCTCACTGGCCGGCACGGCCATCGAGTTCTACGACTTCTTCGTCTACGGCACCGCGGCGGCCCTGATCCTGGGACCGTTGTTCTTCCCGACCTTCTCTCCGGTGGCCGGGACACTGGCCGCCTTCGCCACCTTCGGCGTGGGCTTCGTGGCCCGGCCGCTCGGTTCGGTGCTGTTCGGGCACATCGGGGACCGGCGCGGGCGGCGGCCGGTCCTCGTCGCCTCCCTGCTGCTGACCGGGGCGTCCACGGTCGCCGTCGGCTGTGTCCCGACGTACGAGTCGATCGGCGTGGCCGCTCCCCTGCTGCTCCTGGTACTGCGCTTCCTCCAGGGGCTGGGGCTCGGCGGGGAGTGGGGCGGGGCGGTGCTGCTGGCCGTGGAGCACGCGCCGGCCGAACGGCGCGTGCTGTGGTCGAGCTTCCCGCAGGTCGGGCCCGCGCTGGGGTTCCTGCTCGCCAACGGTGTGGTGCTGGGGCTGTCCTCGACGCTTACGGAGGCGCAGTTCGCCGCGTGGGGGTGGCGGGTGCCGTTCTGGGCTGCGGGGGTGCTCGCCGTCGCGGGGCTGTGGCTGCGGTCGTCGCTCACCGAGAGCCCCAGCTTCCTCCAGATCGACGACCACGCGCGCGTGCCGCTCGCCGAGGTCGTCCGCGACCACTGGCGGCTCATCCTGCTGACCGGCGGCGGCCTCGCGATCGGCTACGCGATCTTCTACGCCGTGACGACCTGGTCGCTCGCCTACGGGACGGAGCGGCTCGGGGTGAGCCGCTCCGTCATGCTGACCTGCATCATGGGCGCGGTGCTGGTGAAGGGGGCTCTCACCCCGCTGGTGGCGCTGCTCGGGGACCGTTACGGCCGGCGGCCCCTGTGCCTGATCGGGTGCGCGGCCGCGGCTCTGTGGATGTTCCCGATGGTCGCGCTCCTCTCCACCGGGGCGCCGCTGCCGATGTTCCTCGGCTTCCTCGGGGCGATGCTCGCGTTCATCACGATGTTCGCCGTGATCGCCGCGTACCTGCCGGAACTGTACGAGCCGCGTGTGCGCTGCACGGGCGCCGCCGTCGGTTACAACCTCGGCGGGGTCGTGGGGGGCGCGCTCACCCCCATCGTGGCCACCGCCCTGGCGGAGCAGGGCGGCCGGGTGCCATGGGGTGTGGCCGCGTATCTCACGGCGGTCGCGTTGTTCAGCCTGGGGTGCTTCGCGTTGCTGCCGGAGACGCGTCCGGTGCGGGTGGGTGCGGCTGCGGAGGGCGCTGTGGGGTGAGCGTCGGGGCCGGTGTCCGTGTCAGTGCCGGTGCCCGTGCCGGTGCCGCGCAGTTTCCGGTCGGCGTAAACGCTTGCGTAAACGCTGACGTGAGCGCTTGCGTAAGCGTTTACGCAAGCGCTTGCGCGCACGCTTACGTAAGCGTTTGCGCCCCCTACGGGTTGATCGCCAGCTCCAGATAAGCCGCGAACAGCACCAGGTGGACCCCGCCCTGGAGCGGCGTGGCCCGGCCCGGCACGACGGTCAGCGAGGCGACCACCACCGTCAGCGCGAGCAGCACCATGTGGGTGGCGCCGAGACCGAGGACGAGCGGGCCGGAGAGCCACAGGGAGGCGAGCGCGACGGCCGGGATGGTCAGGCCGATGCTGGCCATGGCGGAGCCGAGGGCCAGGTTCAGACTGGTCTGCACACGGTCGCGGCGGGCGGAGCGCAACGCGGCGATGGTCTCCGGCAGCAGCACCAGCAGCGCGATGATCACACCGACGACTGCCTGGTGGAGCCCGGCGGCCTCCACCCCTGACTCGATGGTGGGTGAGACCCCCTTGGCCAGGCCGACCACGCCGACCAGGGCCAGACCCAGCAGGGCCAGGCTGATCCGGGCGGTCGCGGCGCTCGGAGCCTCGGCGTGCTCCTCGGCGGTGATCACCTCGCCGTGCCGGGTGATCGGCAGGAAGTAGTCCCGGTGCCGCACGGTCTGCGTGGCGACGAACAGGCCGTAAAGGATCAGCGAGGACAGCGCCGCGAAGGTCAGCTGGACGGTGGAGAACTCCGCTCCCGGCTTGCTGGTGGTGAACGTCGGCAGGACCAGGCTGAGTGTGGCAAGGGTCGCGACGGTGGCGAGTGCGGCGCCCGTGCCCTCCGGGTTGAAGACGGCCGTGCCGTGCCGCAGTGAGGCGACGAGGAGGCACAGCCCGACGATGCCGTTGCAGGTGATCATCACCGCCGCGAAGACCGTGTCCCGCGCCAGGCTCGCGCTCTTGTCCCCGCCGTCGGCCATCAGGGTGACGATGAGGGCGACCTCGATGATCGTGACGGCGATGGCGAGCACGAGGGAGCCGAACGGTTCACCGACTCGATGGGCCACCACTTCGGCGTGGTGCACAGCGGCCAGGACGGCTCCCGCGAGGACCAGCGTCACCAGGGCGACGACCGCGACCGGAAGATCCCGCCCCCAGGTGAAGACCAACAGCACGGCGGCGAGCAGGGGCACCAGGGTCGTCCACTGCGCCGAGAGCCGGCTGCGCCGAGCGATCATGCAGCGATCGTCGCAGACGACCAGGTGCCGTGCACTCCGGTGTGCCATGCCTCGGGCGGCTGTCCCGAGGGGCTACTTGAGGTCACGCATGTCCAGGGCATCGCAGTTGGTGTACACCCGCTCGCCGATGCTGAGCGCGTTGAGCCGCTCGGCCAGCCTGGTCGTCTCGGGGTCGTCGCTGTTGCGCATGGCCTCGTCGAACGAGTCGAACTCGATCATCGCCAGATAGCGGTGGGGCTTGTCCCGGTCCTTCAGCAGCGTGCTGTGGGTGGGGCCGCCCGCGCGGCCGGCGTTGCGCTGCCCTGCCTCGTCGAGCACCTGCTGCATCTCTTCCAGACGCTCGGTCTCGAACTCGATGATCTGCACGAACCTCATGGCACCTCCAGCCGGCCGCGGCGCCCCCGGGCCGGGGAACGCGCTCAGGAAACAAGCAAGCACCGGGACCGGTGGTCGGCAATTCGCCGAGCACCGATCCCGGTGATGGTTGTTCCTACGCCCGACGCCGTCAGACGTCGATGCTGTCCTTCGGAGCGCCTCCGCTCTCGTTCTGCGCCGCCTCGGCCGCCGCCTGCTTCTTGGAAGCGCGCAGGCTGGTGATCGTGGTGACGATCAGCACGGAACAGATCACGCCGAGCGAGACCGGAATGCTGATCTCGGGGACGTGGACGCCCGACTCGTGCAGGGCGTGCAGCACCAGCTTCACGCCGATGAAGCCCAGGATGATCGACAGGCCGTAGGAGAGGTGGACCAGCTTCTTCAGCAGGCCGCCGATGAGGAAGTACAGCTGGCGCAGGCCCATCAGGGCGAACGCGTTGGCTGTGAAGACGATGTACGGGTCCTGCGTCAGGCCGAAGATGGCCGGGATGGAGTCGAGGGCGAACAGCACGTCGGTGGTGCCGATCGCGAGCATCACGACCAGCATCGGGGTCATGACCCGCTTGCCGTTCTCCTCGATCCACAGCTTGGTGCCGTGGTACCGGTCCGCCACGCCGAAGCGGCGCTCGGCGGCCTTGAGGAGCTTGTTCTCCTCGAACTCCTCGTCTTCCTCGTCGGCCCGGGCCTCCTGGATGAGCTTCCAGGCGGTGTAGATGAGGAAGGCGCCGAAGATGTAGAAGACCCAGGCGAAGCTGGCGAGGATCGCCGCGCCGGCGGCGATGAAGATCGCTCGCAGGACCAGGGCGATGAGGACACCGATCAGCAGGACACGCTGCTGGTACTGCGACGGCACCGCGAACTTCGCCATGATCAGGACGAAGACGAAGAGGTTGTCGACGCTGAGCGACTTCTCGGTGATGAAGCCCGCGAAGAACTCACCGGCGGGCTGGCCACCGGCGAACAGGAGCAGACCGAGCCCGAAGAGCGCGGCCAGCACGATCCAGACGACCGTCCAGATCCCGGCTTCCTTGATCGACACGTCGTGCGGCTTGCGGCCGATGAAGAAGTCGACCGCGATGAGGGCGGCAAGGCCCACGATCGTCAGGACCCATAGGGTCACGGAAACATCCACTGCGCCTCCGGCAGTCGTAACGGCAAATGTCAGCGTCGTCGCTGCCGGAGGTCTCTTCCACCCAACGATGGGCCGACGCCCCGGGATCTGGCCTGATCCGTATTGACGGGTACGTCGCAGCAGACAGGGAGTACTCCCCTCCGTGCCGTCAACAGTACCCAATCACCAAGAACTGGTAAAGCGCTTGGCAAAAGAATGGCCAAAATCCCTGGTCCGGGGCTTTACATGAACTTGGTGCGGGCTGCAGCGACCTGGGCGAGCACCTGCTGGAGGACCTGGCTGCCGGGCGGCACGAGCGACGGCTCGTACGTCCAGGCATGACCGACCCACGGGTCGGCGAGGTGATCGTCGGCCACCGGCGTCAGTCGCAGCAGCGAACGCCACAGCGGGTCGAGCAGGGGCCCGTAGCCGGAGGACTCCTCACGGTCGGCCACCATCATCAGGTGGACGCCGAAGGCGGGACCTTCGTCGGCCAGGTAGCGCAGTTGGTTCACCGCCCGGTCGTCGAAGCCGTGCGGGAAGTCGTTGACGATCAGGAGCTGCTGCGAGGTGTCGAACCCGGGCGGGAGGGAGTCGGCGGCGCCGCCCCGGACCGCCATCTGCACCAGGTCGACCCGCTGGGTGAGCCGGCCCAGCACGTCCGCCACCCCGGCGGCGCCGAGCGCGGGCGGCGTCGCGAGCACCCCGCTCTGCACCAGGGGCGCCAGCGGCTGGCCCCCGGAGCCGGCCGGGTCAATGACGTGGACGGTGAACTCGCCCGCCGGGTAGACGGCCAGCAGCCGGGCCGCGTGCGCGACCGCCGTCTCCATGGCGAGACGGCTCATGGTGTGCGAGTCGGTGAAGGAGCCGTCGGACGCCCCGGCGGCTCCGCTGTCGATCCACAGACCCCGCTCCAGCGGCAGCCGGACGAGCATCGGGATGCGGATCCGGTCGGCCTCGGGGAGGTGGAGATCGCCCAGGCGCAGGGCCATGGGGATCTCCATGGGCACGCGGTAGGCGTGCCACGCCGGGTTGTCCCAGCGGGCGAACGCCGGAGGCAGGGCCGGTTCGACGACGTCGGCCTCGGCCGCGAGCTGGGTGAGGTCCCGGTCGAGGGCCTCCCGGGCCTGGGCGACGAGCTGGGTGTGCCGGGCCCGGGCCGCCTCGCGGGCGGCGTCTCCCTGTCCGCCGATCCGGCTGCGCGGGTCGGAGAGGACCTGCTCCAGCTCCTTGTCCATGCGCGACTCGGCGAAGTCGACGGCACTGCGGTAGGCGGCGGTGGTGCGGGCCAGGTCCTCGAACATGCCCCACACCTGGTTGTAGAGCCGTTCCTCCATGGACCAGCCGGTCGCGTCGCCCGCGACGGGCTGTGCGGGCTGCCCGGGTGCGGCCGGGGGCGCGGTGGGCGGAGGCGGGGGCGGGGCGGCGTTCTGACGGCGCGGGTGGCTGTAGTCGATCGGGCCGCCTGCCGTGGGCGCGGACGGCGTGGTGACGGCATGGGGGTCCGGTGCGGTGCCGGGATACGGCTGCTGCGGGGCGGGCTGTCCGGGAGCGCCGGGCGTCTGGCCGCCGTAGGGGGACACCGGTGGCACCGGACCGGGCTGGGGCGCGGTGCCGCCCTGGTCCGGGCCGAGGGCGGGGGCCGCCGTCTGCCGGGAGCGGTCGCCGTCCGCCGTGCGCGGCGGGGGTGCCTGCACCGAGCGGGCGAGTCCCTGGGCCACCGCGTCGTTGACCGTGCCGGCGAGCTGCTGGGCCTGCGGCAGGCCCTGGTCGGTGAGGAGTTCGGCGAGGCCGCCCGCGTAGCCCTGGCCGACGGCGCGCACCTTCCAGGCGTCCTGGCGGCGGTAGAGCTCCAGGGCGACGACGGCCGACTCGGCCTCCAGACCGGTGATGGTGTAGCTGGCGACCTCGTCGCCGCCGAGGCCGGTGACGGCGACGAACGGGGCCGCCACGGCACCGAAACGGACCGGGCCCGTCCCGCCGGTGGGCAGGGCGAGCAGCACGCTGACACGGTGGACGGCCTCCGGCACGGCGTCCAGATCCACCGCGAGGCGGTGGTCGGCGGCGGCCTGCCGGGAGACCTCGAGACCCGGCTGGGTGGGTGCGCCCGGGTGGGCCACCCACTCCACGCCGTGGATCCGGCCGTTCTCGTCGCCGAGCGCGGCCAGGGCCACGATCGGTGTACCGGCCGAGATCCGGATCTCGAGACGGGCCTGGGAGAGCGGGTGGTTCTGCCCCCGCACCAGCTCGGCCGTCATCGCCTTCGTCCCCCTGTGTCGTTGTGTGAAGTCGTGTGCTGCTCGCCGGGCCCGCCCCCGCCGGTCCGGGGCCCGGGGTGCGTCAGAGCACCGGCAGGATCGCCGGCATCAGGTCCTGGAAGGTGCGCCCGTTGGCCGGGTTGCCCAGGGCCGTCATCGACCAGCCCTGGCCCGCGCGGTGGACCTTGGCCATGATCTGGGCCGTGTACTGGCCGCCGCCGGCGAGCGTGTAGCGGGCGAGCTCCTGGCCGTTGGTCTCGTCGACCAGGCGGCAGAACGCGTTCTGCACCTCCTGGAAGGTCTGGCCCGTGAAGGAGTTCACGGTGAAGACGATCTGGTCGATGTGGACCGGGATGCGCGCGAGGTCGACGAGGATCGCCTCGTCGTCGCCGCCCTGGCCGACACCGCCGACGAGGTTGTCACCGGTGTGGCGCACCGAGCCGTCGTCGCTCACCAGGTGGCGGAAGAAGACGACGTCGACCGGCTGCTTGTCCGCGAACAGGACGGCGGAGGCGTCGAGGTCGATCTCTCGCGTGCGCGAGCCGAACAGGCCGCGCCGGGGAGCCGCCTGCCAGCCGAGACCCATACGAACCGCAGTCAGGCTGCCGCCGTCGTTCTTCTGCAGACTGATGGCCTGACCCTTGGTCATGTTGACGGTCACGCGCTGATTCCCCTCTCGAACGTCCCCTGTTGCCGCGAAGTCGCGGTTGACCAGCACCCTACGCAGGGGCACTGACAGCGACGTACCCCGGTCCGCACTTTGTGTCGGTCTTGCAACACTGCGCGTACGCGGCACGCTGTCAGGCCAGACCCGCCTCCTTCATCTGGCGCAGTTCCTTCTTCATCTCGGAGACCTCGTCGCGCAGCCGGGCCGCGATCTCGAACTGGAGCTCCGCGGCGGCGGCCCGCATCCGCGCGGTGAGCTCCTCGATCTGCCCGGCCAGTTCGGCCGCGGGGCGGTCGGTCGGCACCGTCTCCTCGGCGGCCTTGCCCTTGCTCTTGCCCTTGCTGGACTTGGCCGCCGCGGCCTTGCCGAGGGCGGGCACGGGCGCCTTGGTGCCCCCGCCGTCCTTCTTGGCGTTGCGGTAGCCCGAGCCGAGCAGCTGCTCGGTGTCGATGTCCTCGCGGGCGATCTGGGCGACGATGTCGTTGATCTTCTTGCGCAGCGGCTGGGGGTCGATGCCCCGCTCCGTGTTGTACGCGATCTGCTTCTCACGGCGCCGGTTGGTCTCCTCGATGGCCTTCTCCATCGCCGGAGTGATCTTGTCGGCGTACATGTGGACCTGACCGGACACGTTGCGCGCGGCGCGGCCGATGGTCTGGATCAGGGACGTGCCGGAGCGCAGGAAGCCCTCCTTGTCGGCGTCCAGGATCGCCACCAGGGACACCTCGGGCAGGTCGAGGCCCTCGCGCAGGAGGTTGATGCCGACGAGCACGTCGTACTCGCCGGCGCGCAGTTCACGCAGCAGTTCGACGCGGCGCAGGGTGTCGACGTCGCTGTGCAGGTAGCGCACCTGGATGCCCAGCTCCAGGAAGTAGTCCGTGAGGTCCTCGGCCATCTTCTTGGTGAGCGTGGTGACCAGGACGCGCTCGTCCTTCTCCGTGCGCAGCCGGATCTCGTGCACCAGGTCGTCGATCTGACCCTCGGTGGGCTTGACGACGACCTCCGGGTCGACGAGGCCGGTGGGGCGGATGATCTGCTCGACGAAGCCGTCCGAGCGGGACATCTCGTAGTTGCCCGGGGTGGCCGACAGATAGACCGTCTGGCCGGTGCGCTCCTGGAACTCCTCCCACTTCAGGGGGCGGTTGTCCAGGGCGGAGGGCAGCCGGAAGCCGTGGTCGACGAGGGTGCGCTTGCGGGAGGCGTCGCCCTCGTACATGGCGCCGATCTGCGGGACGGTGACGTGCGATTCGTCGATGACGAGGAGGAAGTCGTCCGGGAAGTAGTCCAGCAGGGTGTTCGGCGGGGAGCCGGGCGAGCGGCCGTCGAAGTGCATCGAGTAGTTCTCCACGCCGGAGCAGCTGCCGATCTGGCGCAGCATCTCGATGTCGTACGTGGTCCGCATGCGCAGGCGCTGGGCCTCCAGCAGCTTGCCCTGCTTCTCCAGCTCCGTCAGGCGCTCTACCAGCTCTTTCTCGATGTCGTTGACGGCCCGCTCCAGGCGCTCGGGTCCGGCGACGTAGTGGGAGGCGGGGAAAACGTAGAGCTGCTCGTCGTCGCTGATGATCTCGCCGGTGAGCGGGTGGAGGGTGGACAGTGCCTCGATCTCGTCGCCGAACATCTCGATGCGGACGGCCAGCTCCTCGTAGACCGGGAAGATCTCGATGGTGTCGCCGCGGACGCGGAAGGTGCCGCGGGTGAAGGCCATGTCGTTGCGCGTGTACTGGATGTCGACGAAGCGGCGGAGCAGCTCGTCGCGGTCGATCTCCTCGCCGACCTTGAGGGGGACCATGCGGTCCACGTACTCCTGCGGGGTGCCGAGGCCGTAGATGCAGGAGACCGAGGCGACCACCACGACGTCGCGGCGGGTGAGCAGCGAGTTGGTCGCGGAGTGGCGCAGGCGCTCGACCTCCTCGTTGATCGAGGAGTCCTTCTCGATGTAGGTGTCCGACTGCGGGACGTACGCCTCGGGCTGGTAGTAGTCGTAGTACGAGACGAAGTACTCGACGGCGTTGTTCGGGAGGAGCTCGCGGAACTCGTTGGCCAGCTGGGCGGCCAGCGTCTTGTTGGGCGCCATCACGAGGGTGGGGCGCTGGAGCTTCTCGATCATCCACGCGGTGGTGGCGGACTTGCCGGTGCCGGTCGCGCCGAGCAGCACGACATCCTTCTCACCCGCCTGGATGCGCCGGGCCAGGTCGGCGATGGCCGTCGGCTGGTCGCCGTTCGGCTGGTAGGGGCTGACGACCTCGAAGGGCGCCACCGTGCGTTCGATCTTTGAAACGGGCCGCATGGGATCCACCGTACGACCCCGCACTGACAATGGGCTCTGATCAGCGGTTCTGCGGGGTGAGGGACCCCCGGTGCTCCACGGTGCGACGGGGGCGGAAGCGCAGGCGGCGGGCGGAGTGCCGGACGTGGGTGTGGGCGGGGATGCCGGGCTTGGGCTCGACGGGGACGACGGTGGGCTTCCCCATGACCATCAGCGGGTCGAACATCACGACGACGCCCGCGAGGAGCAGGAAGGCGAGCGGCCCGATCAGCATGGGTGCGAGCAGGCTCGCGGGCGAGTCCCCCGTGGCGGGTTCGGACGTGCCGTGCAGGTGGACGCTGAGGGCGGCCATGCCGGTGTAGTGCATGCCGCTGACGGCCAGTCCCATGACAAGGCTCGCGCCCACGCTCCACAGGAAGCCCCTGACCTGGCCGGCGGCCCACAGGGCGGCGGTCGCGGCGGCCATGGCGATGGCGACGGAGATGCCGACGGTGAGGGTGTTGTACTCCAGTTTTCCGTCCAGGCTCATGCTGGCCATGCCGAGGTAGTGCATCGACGCGACGCCCAGGCCGGTGATGGTGCCGCCGGTGAACAGGGCCGTCCCGCGGGCTCCCCGGTAGCCGACGATGAAGATCCCGACGCCCACCATGACGATGGCGACGGCCAGGCTCGCGAAGGTCATCGTCCTGTCGTAGTGGATCGGGGTCCCGCGGACCGTGAACCCCATCATCGCGACGAAGTGCATGGTCCATATGCCGGAGCCGATGGCGGCGGAGCCGAGGGCGAGCCAGCCGGGGCGCCAGGACTGGGCGACGACCATGGATCTGGTCGTGCAGCGCAGGCCCAGCGCGCCGCCGAGGCAGGCCATGAAGTAGGCCACCAGGGGTGTGACCAGGCCATAGCTGAATCCGTCGACCGTGCCCTGCATGCGCGGCTGCCCTTCCCGCCCTTGTACGTCCCGGAATGCCCGATGTACGCCCCCTCCCAGGACCGCCACGAGCGGTCAGGGTTGACGCAGAGAGTATGACCCCCACCGGAATGGTCGAACGACTTTCCGGCAAAGAAACACGGCCTTGCCGCAGTTGTGCGGTACCAGTGAGCGGAGTTGGGACATCTCCGTTCAACCTGTGGTCATCCTGTACCCCTCTCGCGTTGACCCTCTGCTGTCACAGTTGTGCTGTCTGTGATGTCGCCGATCGCTCGTCGCGAGGAGTACGCATGCACGCGCGCGCTGTTGCCGCCTCGACCACCGCACTCCTGGGGACCGCCGCCCTGCTGTTCCCCGTCTCCCCCGCCCGTGCCGTGCAAGGCAGCACGTCGCCGCTGGTCATCGCCCACCGGGGTGCCTCCGCGTACGCGCCCGAGAACACCCTGGCCTCCGTGGACAGAGCGGCGGAGCTGGGCATCCGCTGGGTGGAGAACGACGTGCAGCGCACGCGGGACGGCGAGCTGGTCGTCATCCACGACGACAACCTGCGCCGCACCACCGACGCCGAGGAGGTCTTCCCCGGCCGGGCTCCCTGGAAGGTGAAGGACTTCACCGCCGCGGAGATCGCCCGGCTCGACGCGGGCAGCTGGTACGGACCCGCGTACGCGGGCGCGCGCGTGCCGACGCTGGAGCAGTTCGTGCACCGCCTGGAGCACCACCGCCAGAAGCTGCTCCTGGAGATCAAGAACCCCGAGCTGTACCCGGGCATCGAACGGCAGACGCTGAAGGTCCTCAGCAACGGGGGCTGGCTCGACCGGTCTCATCTGGCGGGCCGCTTGATCGTGCAGAGCTTCAGCGCGGACAGCGTGCGGACGGTGCACGAGCTGAAGCCCGGTGTGAAGACGGGCCTCCTGGGGACGCCGCCGGTGTCCGACCTGCTCGACTGCGCCGAGTTCGCCGATCAGATCAACCCCTCGTCCAGCTCGCTGTCCCCGGCGTACGTGTCCTCCGTGCAGGCCTTCGACGGACCGCACGGCAGGCCGATGGAGGTCTTCGCCTGGACGGTCGACGACGCGACGACGGCCCGGCGGGTCACCGGGTACGGGGTCGACGGGATCATCACGAACAGGCCGGATGTGGTGGCGAAGGCCGTGAGCGGCTGATCCGGCGCTCAGCCCGGGCCGCGTTGTCAGTGGTGGGTCCTACTGTGGGCGCATGGACAGCCGAGAGCAGGTCGGGCCGCGGGTCGTGTGGGCGGTCGTCGAGAGCGGGATCGGGCCGTTGCTCCTGGCCGCGAGCCGGGACGGCCTGGTCAACGTCGTGTTCCACGCCACGGACGTGGTGCGGGACAAGGCCGTCGAGCGGCTGGCGTCACGGCTGGGCACCGAGCCCGTCGAAGCGCCCGGCTCCCCGCTGCTGGCCGAGGCGATACGCCAGGTCGAGGCGTACTTCGCGGGTGAGCGACGCGACTTCGATCTGCCGCTGGACTGGTCGCTGATCTCCGGCTTCAACCGGGAGGTCCTGCGCGAGCTGGCCTCGGGCGTGCCGTACGGCCAGGTGGTCGGATACGGCGACCTGGCCGGGCGGGTCGGTCAGCCGGGCGCGGCCCAGGCCGTGGGTATGGCGATGGGTGCCAACCCACTGCCCGTGGTGGTGCCCTGTCACCGGGTCGTCGAGAGCGGCGGCGGCATCGGCGGCTTCGGGGGCGGCCTGGAGACCAAGCGGAGGCTGCTCGCCCTGGAGGGCGTGCTGCCGGAGCCGCTCTTCTAGGAGGCGCGTCCGGTCAGTCGTAGTGCCGGGCCTCGAAGATGTTGCCGTCCGGGTCGCGGAAGTAGAAGCTGCGGGTGGCCTTGCCCCGGGCTCCGAAGGAGTCGTGCGCGAGGTCGGACATCGGTACGGAGCGCTCCTCGAGGCGGCTGAGGAGGGCGTCGAAGTCGCCGCGTGACAGCGACAGGCAGACATGGTTGACCGGATGCCCCGCGCTCTCGGCGGAGCCGGGCAGCATCGTCATGCGCTCCACGAAGCTCAGTGGCATGAGGTCGAGGATGGTCTCGTCGTTGACGCGCACGGAGGGGAACGGCGCCTCACCCGCCGCGAACTCCGCGAGCCGTACCGCCTCCAAGCCGACGGCCTTCTCGTAGAAGCCGGCGGCGGCGAGCGGGTCGCGCACCCAGAGGACGACATGGTCGAGGCGTGGTGTGTGGTCCGTCATGCACCCCAGGCTCGTGACGACTCGGGCAGCCCGCAAGGGTTTGGCCCGCCCCGCCGGCCGCCAGAGATGAGGGAAGACGACTGACCGACTGACAGGAGGCAGGCGCGTGGTGCTGGTGGTGTCCGAGGAAGTACGGGAGGCGATCGACGCGGGCCGGCCCGTCGTCGCCCTGGAGTCCACGATCATCGCGCACGGGCTGCCCCGGCCGCGCAACCTCCAGGTGGCGCTGGAGCTGGAGACGGCCGTACGGCAGGAGGGCGCGGTCCCCGCCACGATCGCCGTGCTGGACGGCCGTCCTCACGTCGGCCTGGACAAGGAGCAGCTGGAACGGGTCGCGAACGAGGACGGGATCCGCAAGCTCGGCCACCGTGATCTGCCGCTCGCGGTGGCGTCCGGGGCGAGCGGGGCGACCACGGTGTCGGGGACCGCGCTGCTGGCGGCGCGGGCGGGCGTGCGGGTCTTCGCCACGGGCGGGCTCGGCGGGGTGCACCGGGAGTGGACGGTGACGCAGGACGAGTCGGCCGACCTGGGGCTGCTGGCGCGCACGCGCATCACGGTGGTGTGTGCCGGGGTGAAGTCGATCCTGGACGTGCCGGCGACCCTGCAGCGGCTGGAGACGCTGGGTGTCGCCGTGGCGGGTTACGGCACCGGCCGGTTCCCGGGCTTCTACCTCTCCGACTCGGGGCATCCGGTGGACTGGACGCTGGAGACGCCGGAGCAGGTGGCGGGCGTCATGCGGGCCCAGGACGCCGTCGGGGGGCCGGAGTCGGCGCTGATCGTCGCCAACCCCGTCCCCGAGGAGAAGCAGCTCGATCCGGACCTGCACGCGCGCGTGCTCGCGGCCGCGCTGCGCGCGTGCGAGGAGGAAGGTGTCACCGGGCAGGCGGTCACGCCGTTCCTGCTCGACTATCTGGTGCGGCACACGGACGGCGCCTCCCTGAGCGCCAATCTGGCCGCGGTCCGCGGCAACGTGCGCCTTGCGGCACGGATCGCGGCGGCCCGGGCCCGGGGATGACGGCGGACGGCGGGGCGGAGCCGGGCGGGGGAACCGGCTCCCGGGGCACGGGTTCGGCGGCGGGCGGAGGGCTGCTGGTCGTCGGGGATGTCATCACGGACGTCGTCGCGCGGCACCGAGGACCACTTGCGGCCGGCACGGACACGGCTGCCTCGATCCGGACGGTGGCGGGCGGGGCGGGCGCCAATGTGGCGTGCTGGGCGGCGCACCTGGGCGCGGCGGACGTACGGCTGCTCGGGTGCGTCGGGGCGGACGCGGCGGCCTGGCACGAGCGGGAACTGGTCGCCCAGGGAGTGCGTCCACAGCTCGTCGTCGATCCGCGCGCGCCGACCGGCACGGTGATCTGCGTGGTCGACGGGGGCGCTTCAGCGGAGCGGACGTTCCTCACCGACAGCGGCGCGGCCCTGCGGCTCGGGCCCGCCGACTGGTCGGACGCGCTGCTCGACGGTGTGGCCCGGCTGCATCTGTCGGGCTACCTCCTGTTCTCCGAGTCGAGCCGGGACCTGGTGGCAGTGGCGCTGAAGGCCGCACGCGCGCGTGGAGTGCCGGTGAGTCTGGACCCGGCGTCGGCCGGGTTCCTCGCGGAGCTGGGAGCGGAGCGGTTCCTGTCCCTCGTCGAGGGCGTGGACGTCCTGCTGCCCAGCCGGGACGAGGCGTGCCTGCTGACGGGGCTGGCGGACGCGGCCGAGGCGGCGGTCGAGCTGAGCCGGCGTGTGCCGTTGGTCGTCGCCAAGCAGGGCCACGAGGGGGCGCTCGTGGCCCGGTCGGGGAAGGTGCGCGCCCATGTCCCGGCCGTACCGGCGACTCCGCGGGACACCACCGGCGCCGGTGATGCCTTCACGGGGGCGTTCCTCGCCGCCCTGCTGGCGGGTGCCGGGCCGCAGGACGCCGCGGCGGAGGGGTGCCGGGCGGGTGCACGCGCGGTGGAACGGGTGGGTGGCCGGCCACCCGCGCCGGACTGACCACCCCGGGCCCGCTCGCCTGGAGACCCGCCACCGGGCACCAGTCACCGATCAGCAGTCACCAGTCACCAGCTATTGCTTGCGCCCCCACGCCGAGATCATCGGTGCCGTCGTCAGATCGAGCGCGCCGGACGTGACGTTTTCCAGGTGCCGGTCGATGTCCTGGTTCGTGGCCAGGCCCGCGGTGACGAGCTGGTCGCGGATCTGACGGATCGTGACCGACTCCAGGGCCGCGCAGGCCGGCGAGGCGAGGGGGAAGTAGGCGTCGGCGTGGACTCGGGTCAGCCCGGCGTCCCGGAGCAGCCGCGGCAGGGTGCGGCCGCAGGGCAGGTCGGTCCCGCGATCGGCGAGCAGTCTGCGGAAGCCGTGCCGCAGCCGGTTCGCGAGTTGCTGCTCCGGGCCGTGCTCGTCGGGGCAGAGGAGCGGCTGGAGCGCGGGGTCGGCGTCCTCGACGAGAAGCCGGCCTCCGGCACGCAGAGCCTTGACCATGGACCTCAACGCCCGTTCGCGGTCGGTGACGTGGACGAGGGCGAGGCGGGCGTGCACCAGGTCGAAGCCCTCCCCGGGCGGCTCCTGCCCGCCGAGGTCGTGGACCCGTACCTCGACGGGTGGCCGGGCGGCGGAGGCGAGCCGTGCGGTGTCGGTGTCGGTCGCGACGACGCGACCGGTCGGGCCGACCTTCTTGGCCAGCCAGGACACCACGGTGGTGCCGGCGCCGACCTCCCAGCACCGCCAGCCGGATCCGACGCCGAGCGCTTCGAGGTGCCGGAACGTCGTGGGGTCGAAGAGAGCGGCGAAGGCGCTGAAGTGCTCTGCCGCCTCGGTCTGCCGGTTGTCCAGGAGGTACCCGTCGGTTCGCGTCATGCCGCGATCATCCCAGTTGTCCGACTTATCCGTACCGGTCGACGCTCCGGCACGGAGAAGCGCGTCGGATGCCTCACTCCTGAGATCGGATGCACCCGTACCGAGATCGGCCCGCACCGAGACCGGATGCGCCCGTACTGAGAACCGTCCCGCGCGGGCATGCGTCGATGCGGCAGGGCCACGGTGTCTGCGCCGCCGGTTGTCCACAGCCGGGAACCAAGCGGAATGGGCCCTATCCACAGGCTCACCCGCAGCTCACGCAGGCCTGGCAGACTGGCGCGCCAAGGCACAGGAACGGCGCGACGAGTTCCACGCAAGGAGATCCGGATGTCCATGGCAGGGAATCTGCGGAAGGTCACGAGCCTCGGCGGGGTCGGCGGTCTCCGCAAGGTGGCCCGGCTGGCCCGGCGGCGCCCGCGCGTCGACCTGAGTCACCCGGCCCGCTCCCCGCTGGGCTCCTCGGTGGTGAACTGCGTGACGTACCGGGAGGGCGTGCGCACCCCCGAGCGCGGCGATCTGGTGGACACCGTGGAGCGGGTGCGCAAGAGCCGGGAGGGCTTCGTCTGGCTCGGTCTGCACGAGCCCACCGACCAGGAGTTCGGCGGCATCGCCGAGCTCTTCGACCTGCACCCGCTGGCCGTCGAGGACGCGATCGAGGCCCATCAGCGTCCCAAACTGGAGCGCTACGGCGAGACGCTGTTCGCGGTCTTCAAGACGGTCTGCTACGTCGAGCACGAGGAGCTGACGGCCACCAGCGAGGTGGTGAACACCGGGGAGATCATGGTGTTCGTCGGCGCGGACTTCGTGATCACGGTGCGGCACGGCCGGCACGGCTCGCTGGGCCCGCTGCGCGAGGAGCTGGAGTCCGATCCCGCCCAGCTCGCCAAGGGCCCGTCGGCGGTGCTGCACGCGCTGGCGGACCACGTGGTCGACGACTACCTCACGGTCACGGACGCGGTGCAGGCGGACATCGACCAGGTCGAGACCGACGTGTTCTCGGAGACCGGCGCGCGGACCGACCCGGGGCGCATCTACCAGCTCAAGCGTGAACTGCTCGAGCTGAAGCGGGCGGTGGTGCCGCTCAGCCGGCCGCTCGAGGATCTCGCCACCCGGCCGATCCGGGCGGTCGACCCCGAGATACAGGCGTACTTCCGTGATGTCTCAGACCATCTCCTGCGAGTGAAGGAGCAGATCGCCGCCTTCGACGAACTGCTCAACTCCATCCTCCAGGCGCACCTCGCACAGGTCACGGTCGCGCAGAACGAGGACATGCGGAAGATCACGGCGTGGGCCGCGATCGTCGCCGTGCCGACGATGGTCTGCGGGGTCTACGGCATGAACTTCGACCACATGCCGGAGCTGCACTGGCGGTACGGCTACGGCGTGGTCATCGGCGTCATATCCGTCGCGTGTCTCGCGCTGCACCGGGGGTTCCGGCGCAGCGGCTGGCTCTGACGCGGGCTCTGCCCGCCCAGAACCGGTGGGCCGTGGACGGAGTGCCCCGGGGCGTCAGGGCATCGCGGTCGTGGCGTAGACGCTCTCCGCCCAGGAGGCGATCTGGTCCTTGGCGAGATGCCGGGCCAGGTCGGCTTCGCTGATCATGCCGACGAGGCGCTTGTCCCTGATCACGGGCAGCCGGCGGATCTGGTGCTCCCGCATCTCGTGGAGTACCTCGGCGACATCGGCGTCCGCGTCGATCCAGCGGGGCGTGCCCTTGGCCATCTCGCCCGCGGTGATCCTGGCGGGATCGTGGCCCATGGCGACGCAGCCGACGACGATGTCACGGTCGGTGAGGATGCCGCAGAGCCGCTCGTTCTCGTCGCTGATGGGCAGGGCGCCGACGTTCAGCTCGCGCATGAGCTGGGCGGCGCGGTCGAGGGTTTCGTGGGCGGGGATCCACTGGGCGCCGCGGTGCATGATGTCTCCGGCGGTGGTCATGGAGTACCTCCCGGTGCCGGACGGCCGGCGCGGAGCGGGACACACCGCGAGTCCCGGCGCCCTTCATTGTCGCCGCGCCCCTGGATGCCCGCACACGGAAGCCGGGCTCCTGACGGCCGGGCAGTGAACTCCGGCCGCTTCAGCCGCCCCACGCCGGATGACGCGGATCGTCGGCCCGCACCAGGACGTCCGCCGTCGCCACCGGGTCCGACTCCTGCGCATAGCGCTCGAAGGCCGGGAGGGTCCAGTGCTCGCCCTCGGGTGTGCGGCGGCGCAGGGCGCCCTGGGAGAGGAGGACGTGAACGCTCAGATCGAAGGGGAACCAGTGCTTGAGGAGGAAGGGCCCGTGCAGCAACAGCATGCCACCGGGCGGGAGTTCGGCGTAGGGGCTGCGGGTGGCACGGTCGGCGGCCGGGTCCCACAGGTCGGGCAGGACGCGACCGGTGCCGTCGGCTTCGAGCGGGCCGAACACCTCGCGCCACAGGGCGCCGGTGTCGTACCAGCCGCTGTAGTAGGCCTCGACGTCCTGGTGGCCGTACTCCAGCCGTACGGAGGCGGGGCGCAAGAAACCCTCCGTGCCGACGACGAGCGAGGAGCGGCCGCGTACGCGCAGCGCCTCCGAGACCCGGTGGGCGAGGTCTCCGGGGCGGGCAGCCGGGGCCCCGTCGAAGGCGACGCGCGGCCAGGGGCTGCCGTCGGCGGGATTCAGATCGAGCAGGCGTTCGGCGAGCAGGTCGCCGAGCCGTTCCCAGGTGATCGCTTCGAGTCGCACACGGCCCATGATGCGTCAGGCCGGGGCGGGAGAGGGTCCGCCCTCGGACGCCTCCCCGGGGCGGCGAAAGGATCGCCGGGGTCTGTCGTGAAGTGCGTCATTCGCGCCGCTGTCAGGGGGAATGAACCAGGTATGGCCCCCCGTGTGACGCTCCCGCCCCTCACCGGACTTCTCGTCTTCCAGCCCCTCAAGCGGCGGTACTGCGCCGAGTGCCGGCAAGGGCCGCTGCCGCTGCTGATCCTCGAGGACGGCGCGCCGCGCTGCCTCGACTGCGCCGACCTCGGACATCTGGTGTTCCTGCCGAGGGGCGACACCGCGCTGACCCGCAGGTCGAGGGAGGAGAGCACGCTGTCGGCGGTGGTCGTGCGGTTCAACCGGCGCAAGAGCCGGTACGAGCGGCAGGGCGTCCTGGTCGAGGAGGAGGCGCTCGCGCGGGCCGAGCTGCGGTGCCTGGCGGACGCCGAGGCGAGACGGCGGCGCCGGGTGCGGGACGCGCGGCGGCGGGCGGCTCAGGACGCCCTGTTCGCCCAGGCGTTCGCGGCGGAGATACGCCGGCTGTTCCCCGGGTGTCCGGACGACCGGGCGCGGGCCGTCGCCCTGCACGCCTCGGAGCGGGGCAGCGGGCGGGTGGGCCGCAGCGCGGCGGGGCGTGCGCTGTCCGAGGGCTCGGTGACCGCGGCGGTCGCGGCGTCCGTACGGCATCTGGACACGCCGTACGACCGGCTGCTGATGAGCGGCGTGCCCCGGCACGAGGCGCGGCGGCGGATCGCGGCGGCGGTGGCGACGGTGCTGCGGGGCTGGACCGAGGCGGGGCTCGGTTCGGCGGGGTGACGCGGGACGGCCCGGGGCGGGGAGCCGCCGGCGCCGCCGGGTTGTCGAAGCGCCGCCGGGTTGTCGAAGCCCCGCCGGGTTGTCGAAGCCCCGCCGGGTTGTCGAAGCCCCGCCGGGTTGTCGAAGCCCCGCCGGGTTGTCGAAGCCCCGCCGGGTTGTCGAAGCCCCGCCGGGTTGTCGAAGCCCCGGCCAGGTTTTCGAAGGCCCCGGCGAGTACCGCCGGGCCTTCGACGGGCCGCGGAGAGAAGCCGTTCGGTGGTGGACCGTGGACGTCTGCTTATGGCCCCGCGCCCCTCGGCCATGGTCACTGTGCTCGTACGGGAATTCACTTGTGGTGAGGAAGGGCGCCGGGCAGGATCCCGGCTCGACGGGCGGGAGAGGGACATGATCGACGGACCGTACTTCGTGCTGACGGTGCTGGGTGTGCTCGGGACCGGGTTGGTGGCCGGGGTGTTCTGCGGGTTCTCGACCTTCGTGATGCGGGGTCTCGGCATGCTGCCGCCCGCGCAGGGGGTGGCCGCGATGAAGGCGATCAACGTGGCCGCGGTGAGGCCGCCGTTCATGATCGTGTTCCTGGGGTCGGCCGTGCTGTGCGCGGTGATCGCCGTGGTGACGTTCGTGCTGTGGCCCGACGAGGGAACCGTGGCGCTGCTGGTGGGCAGCGCGCTGCATCTGTTCGGGTCCTTCGGGGTGACCATGGTCGCGAACGTGCCGCGCAACGACGCGCTGGCCGAGCTGGAGCCGGGCACCCCGGAGGCGGCGGCGTACTGGCCGGCGTATGTGCGCGAGTGGACGCTGTGGAACCACGTCCGCACGGTGGCCTCGGCCGGGGCGGCACTGTCGTACGTGCTGGCACTCACCTGAAGGCCGCGTCGTACGCGCCGGCGCTCACCTGCAGGCCGCCCAGTCGACCGTGCCGGTGCTCGCCTGAAGGCCGCCCAGTCGACCGTGCCGGTGCTCGCCTGAAGGCCGCTCAGTCGACCGTGCCGGTGCTCGCCTGAAGGCCGCGCAGTCGTACGCGCCGGTGCTCCCCTGAAGGCCGCCCAGCCCTACGCGTCGGCACTCACCTGAAGGCCGCCCAGCCCTACGCGCCGGCGCTCACCTGCAGACCGCCCAGTCGACCGTGCCGGTGCTCCCTTGAAGGCCGCCCAGCCCTACGCGTCGGCGCTCATCTGAAGGCCGCCCAGCCCTACGCGTCGGCACTCACCTGAAGGCCGCCCAGTCCTACGCGCCGGTGCTCGCCTGAAGGCCGCCCAGTCGACCGTGCCGGTGCTCGCCCGGCGGCCGTGCCACGCGGCGACAGGCACCGGCCCGGAGGCGGACGTATCGTGGCGAAAAGACCGCCGCACCACGCACAAGAGGACGCGGCCGCACGAGTGCCGCACCCCGACCGACAAGAGCGCCGCCCGACGACGCACGGCCTGTCACACGCGCACGCAAGGAAGACGGCCATGGCCGATCCCAAGGGTTTCATGACCACGCCCCGCCAGGACTGGCCACGCAGGCCGGTGGAGGAACGGGCGCGGGACTGGGACGAGGTCTATGTCCCCGGGGCGCTGCTGCCGATCATCAGCAAGCAGGCCGACCGCTGCATGGACTGCGGCATCCCCTTCTGCCACGACGCCTGCCCGCTGGGCAATCTGATCCCCGAGTGGAACGACCTGGTGTCCAGGGAGGACTGGCGGGCGGCGGCAGACCGGCTGCACGCCACGAACAACTTCCCGGAGTTCACCGGCCGGTTGTGCCCGGCACCGTGCGAGGCGGGGTGTGTGCTGGCGATCAACCAGCCGGCCGTCACCATCAAGAACGTCGAGTGCGCGATCGCCGACCGGGCCTGGGAAGAGGGCTTCGCACCGCCGAGGCCTCCGGAGCGGCTGTCCGGCAAGGCGGTGGCGGTGATCGGTTCGGGTCCCACCGGACTGGCCGCGGCCCAGCAGCTGACGCGGGCCGGGCACACGGTCGCCGTGTACGAGCGGGACGACCGGCCCGGCGGACTGATGCGGTACGGCATCCCCACGTTCAAGATGGAGAAGCACCACCTGGAGCGGCGGCTGGAGCAGATGCGGGCCGAGGGGACGAAGTTCCGTACGTCGACGGCGGTCGGGCGGGACATCGGCGCCGACGAGCTGCGCAGCCGCTACGACGCCGTGGTGCTCGCCACCGGGGCGACGGCCTGGCGTGAACTTCCGGTGCCGGGGCGGGAACTGACGGGCATTCATCAGGCGATGGAGTACCTCCCGCTGGCCAACCGGGTGCGTGAGGGTGATCTGGAGACCTCCCCGCTGTCGGCCGCCGGGAAGCACGTCGTCATCGTCGGCGGCGGCGACACCGGGGCGGACTGTCTGGGCACGGCCGTCCGGGACGGCGCCGCGTCCGTGACCCAGCTGGACATCTACGCGCTGCCGGAGGCGGTGCGCGACGAGGACACCGAGCCCTGGCCGACGTACCCGATGCGGGTCTACCGGCTGTCCGCCGCCCATGAGGAGGCCCGTGACCTGCGGACCGCCCCGGTCGCCGACGCGGACGCGCGGCTGTTCGCGGCGTCCACGCTGCGTTTCGACGGGGATGCGCAGGGGCATGTGTGCTCGCTGCACCTGACCGAGGTGGACGCGCGGCGCAGCCCGGTGGAGGGCACCGGGCGGACGCTCCCCGCCGACCTCGTGCTGCTCGCCCTCGGCTTCTCCGGGCCCGACCGGGAGGACGGGCTCGTCGATCAGCTCGGCCTGGAGATGGAGCCCCGCGGGACGATCGCGCGGGACTCCGCTTTCGCCACGAACGTGCCCGGGGTGTTCGCCGCGGGCGACGCGGCCCGGGGGCAGTCGCTCATCGTGTGGGCGATCGCCGAGGGGCGGGCGGTGGCGGCGGCCGTCGACCGTCATCTGACGGGCAGTTCGAGGCTGCCGGCCCCGATCGGGCCGCACGACCGGCCCATGGCGGTGTAGCGCCCCGGGGCCGGGCTCCCCCGGACGTCACCGCTCGTCCGTCCCCGCCACCTTCCCCGTCGACAGCGCCACCCGGTTCCATGTGTTGATCGTGCAGATCAGGGCGATGACCTGGGCCAGTTCCCGCTCGTCGAACTGCGCGGCGGCCCACGCGTAGACGTCGTCGGAGACGCCGGCGTCGGCGGCGAGGGTCATGGCGTCGGTGAGGGCGAGGGCCGCCTGCTCCCGCTCGGTGAAGAAGTGGCGGGCCTCGCGCCACACCGCGACCATGTGCAGCCGGTCCTCGCTCTCGCCGGCCTTGCGGGCGTCGCCGGTGTGCATGTGGAGGCAGTAGGCGCAGTGGTTGAGGTGCGAGGAGCGGATCTGGATCAGCTCGACCAGGGCCGGGTCGAGGCCCTCGCGGGCGGCGGCGTCGAAGGCGATGAGGGCCCGGAAGGCTTTCGGGGCGGACCTGCCGAAGTCCAGCCGGTTCGCCGCCACTTGGGTGCTGTCCGGGCTCGTGTTCGTCGTCATGCCCATCAATCTAGGAGCCGGAAAGACCCACTGTAAGGTGCACTTCCATGGCTGATTCCTGGGTCAATTCGGCGGAGCGGGTCGGGTTCGACCTGCATCTGGAGCCGGCCGGGCCGGGCGGCGGGCGGGCGGCGCTGACCCGGGCCCTGCGCGAGGCCGTGCGCAGCGGCCGGCTCGCCCCGGGCACACGGCTGCCGCCGTACCGCTCGCTCGCGGCGGACCTCGGCGTCGCCCGCAACACGGTGGCGGACGCGTACGCGGAGCTGGTCGCCGAGGGCTGGCTCACGGCCCGGCAGGGCTCGGGGACCAGGGTCGCGGAGCGGGCCGAGCCGCTGCGGCCCGCCGCCCGCGTACCCAAGAAGGCGCCTCCACGCGCGCGTGGCCCCCGGCACGACCTGAAGCAGGGCACGCCGGACGTCTCGGCGTTCCCGCGCACCGCCTGGCTGGCCTCCTACCGGCGGGCCCTGCAACAGGCGCCCAACGAGGTGTTCGGGCCGGGCGACCCGGCCGGCCGGCGGGAACTGCGGGAGGCACTCACGGAGTACCTGGCACGCGCGCGTGGCGTGCGGACCGCGCCGGACCGGATCGTGATCTGCTCCGGTTTCGCGCACGCGCTGCGGCTGCTGTTCGGAGGCGGCGTCCTGCGCGGTCCGCTGGCGGTGGAGGCGTACGGGCTCGGGTTCCACCGGGCGGTCCTGGCCGCCGCCGGTGTGCGGACCGTGCCGCTCCCCCTCGACGAACACGGGGCGCGGGTCGACCGGTTGGGGCGCGAGCGGGCGGTGCTGCTCACGCCGGCGCACCAGTTCCCGACCGGTGGGCCGCTGCACCCCGGGCGCCGGGCCGCCCTGATCGACTGGGCGGGCACGCGGGACGGGCTGGTCCTGGAGGACGACTACGACGGGGAGTTCCGCTACGACCGCAAGCCGGTCGGCGCCGTCCAGGGGCTCGACCCCGAGCGCGTGATCCACATCGGCTCGGTCAGCAAGAGCCTGTCACCGGCGGTGCGGCTGGGCTGGATGGTGCTCCCCGAGCGGTACGTCGACGCCGTGCTGGCCGCCAAGGGCGAGCGCGAGGCGTGGGCGAGCGTCCTCGACCAGCTGAGCCTGGCGGACTTCATCGTCTCGGGATCGTACGACCGGCACGTACGCCGGATGCGGCAGCGGTACCGCGGCCGCCGGGACCGGCTCGTCGCGGCACTGGCCGAGCGCGCGCCGCACATCGAGGTGACCGGCGTGGCGGCCGGGCTGCACGCGGTGCTGCGGCTGCCGCCCGGCACCGAGGCGTCCGCGGTCAAGGCCGCCGCCTGGCAGGGCGTCGCCCTCGACGGCCTCGCCGCGTTCCGGCACCCGGAGACGGACATGCCGGCGGACGACGGGCTCGTGGTCGGGTACGCGACCCCCTCCGAGCACGCCTACGGGCCGGCCCTGGAGGCGCTGTGCGGTGCACTGCCGCCGCCGTGACCGGCCCGAGACGGGACGTGGAAGACCTCGAACCCCTAGCCCTTGCGCCCGACCGCCCCGTAGCCCGGGATCACCCCGTCGTCCTGGCCGGGCACGGGCTCGCCCAGCTCGGGATGCCAGTGGTGCGGCACCTCGACGCCGGGCTCGACGAGGTCGAGGCCGTCGAAGAAGCGGCTGAACTCCTCACGGGAGCGCAGGGCCAGGGTGACACCCGCGGCACGCATCTTCTCGGTGGCCGCCTTCGACTCCTCCGGGGTGAAGTCGGCGGTGGCGTGGGTCATCACCAGGTAGCTGCCGGAGGGCAGTTCGGCGAGCAGCCGGCGGACCAGGTCGTGGGCGCCGTCCTCGTCGGAGACGAAGTGCAGCAGCGCGATGAGCGACAGCGCGACGGGCCGGTTGAAGTCCAGGACCTTCCTCGCGCCCTCCAGGATGGCGTCCGGGTCGCGCACGTCGGCCTGGAGGTATTCGGTCGCGCCCTCGTCCGTGCCGCGCAGCAGCGCCGCCGCGTGCGCCAGGACGATGGGGTCGTTGTCGCAGTAGACGACCCGGGCGCCGGGCGCGGCCTCCTGGGCGATCTGGTGGAGGTTGGGCTCGGTCGGGATGCCCGTGCCGATGTCCAGGAACTGCCGTACGCCGCTGCGGGCCAGCCAGCGCGTGGCCCGGTGCATGAACGCGCGGTTGACCCGCGCCATCACCGGCACCCGGGGGTCGAGGGTGAGCATCTGCCGGCCCATCTCCTCGTCGACCGGGTAGTTGTCCTTTCCGCCGAGGTACCAGTCGTACATCCGCGCGGGATGGGGTCGGGTCGTGTCGATCTGCACGGCCGACATGGGGTCCTGCCCGGTCATGAGGCTCTCCGTAAGGCACAGAGGGTGGTCAATTCAGCACCGAATCAATGGAGTCGAACAACAAGACGGCAACCGCGTCAGGAGAGCAGGAAGTCCGCCTGCCCCGCCTTTGCTCCTTCTATGAAGGCGGTCATCTCGTCGGTGGTGTAGATCAGCGCCGGCCCGTCCGGGTCGGTGGACTGCCGCAGGGCGATCCGGCCGTCGGCGAGTTTCATCGCCTCCAGGCAGTTGCCTCCGTTTCCACCGCTCCACGGCTTGTGCCAGCCTTCGCTGCCCAAGTCACGCGCGGGCATGCCGTTGTAGACGTGTTTGCGCGGCTTGATGCGATCCATTCACAGCTCCTTGCGGAAATCCCGGAGGATCTCCTTCGTGCGATGTGCCGTAGCGGCCTGCGCCGCCATGCGGTCCATGACCTCGAGGTGGGTCGCCACCTCGGTGCGCGCGTCGAGATAGACCGCGCCGGTCAGGTACTCGCTGTAGACCATGTCCGGCAGTTCGGGCATGGCGAATCGGAACAGCACGAACGGCCCGTACGTGCCCGGGTGCGGCCCGCGGGCGAACGGGGCGATCTGCAGCGTCACGTTGGGCAGCTTCGTGGCGTCGAGCAGTTTGTCGATCTGGGCGCGCATCACCTCCGGGCCACCGGCCGGGCGCCGCAGCGCGGTCTCGTCCATCACGACCCAGAGCCGGGGCGCGTCCTCACGGGTGAGCAGGTCCTGGCGCCGCATGCGCAGGGCGACATGGCGCTCGATGTCCTCGGGCCGGGTCTGGCCGATGGCGCCCGACCGGAGCACTCCGCGCGCGTAGTCCTCGGTCTGCAGCAACCCGGGGACGAAATGGGGCTCGTAGCTGCGGATGACACTGGCCGCGCCCTCGAGGCTCACGTACATCGAGAACCAGCCGGGCAGGATGTCGTGGAAACGCTGCCACCAGCCGGGCCTGTTGGCGTCCTCGGCCAGCCGGACGAAGGCTTCGGCTTCCTCGTCGGAGATGCCGTAGGCCTTGAGGAGCAGTTGCAGATAGGGGATTTTGAGCGCGACCTCGGCCATCTCCATACGGCGGACCGTGGCGGGGGCGACGCGCAGGATGCGGGCGGCCTCCTCGCGCCTCATCCCCGCGTGTTCCCTCAGGTCCAGCAGGCGTCGGCCGAGCACGACCTGACCGACCGTCGGCGCGGACCGCGGTTCACTCACGCTCCACCTCCACGAAGAGTTCTGACGAGCCGGCCGGAAAAGAACGCTGACAGCCCGGCGGCGCCATTCGAAGACCTTTCGAAGAACCGATCCGAACAACGTTTCGAACTACTCTTCGACGATCTCAACTGGCGCCGCGGGGGGTGCTGTTGCGAGCAGTGTGCCATGGCCTTCCAGACCGTCATACAGCACTCTGCATTTTTCAGAGTGACACTTGCCAAGTGTTCACGGCGGGGCGATAGTGGCAAGCGTGATTCCGTCCGCGCCCTTAGGAACAGACGCCGCCGCAAGCCCTCCCGGGCTTGGCGCCGCTCCGGGAGAGGCCCCCCTGGGGGCCGCTGCCGAGCGCCGGTTCCGTTTCGAGCTGGCCGCACATCCGGGTTCTCCCGCCCAGGCCAGACGCCTGACGCGGGCTCGGCTGACCGGCTGGTCGGTGTGCGAGGACACGTGCGACAGCGCGGCCCTGGTGGTTTCCGAGCTGGTCACCAACGCCATCGTGCACACGGCGAGCACCCACATAGTGTGCGAGCTGCTCGACGGCGACGACCTGGTGCGGATAGCCGTGCGCGACGAGGGCTGCGCCCCCGGCCAGCCCCACGCCGCCAGCCGGACACGGCCCGAGGAGGAGCACGGGAGGGGACTGCTCCTCGTCGACGCCCTCTGTCATTCCTGGGGTGCCCATGAGAACGGCCCCGGGCTGCTGGTCTGGGCCGAGCTGCCACGCACGACGGACACGGCGGACGCCACCGACTCTTTCGACACCGCGGACGCCTCCGACTCCCCCGGCACCGCGGACGCCGCGGACTTGCCCGGCACCGCGCACGCCTCCGACTCCCCCGGCACCGCGCACGGTTCGGCCGGGCCCCGGGGCGATCTGGGCTGGGGCGCCCGCCCCAAGCGGGGTCCGTCCGACGACCCGGACGACGAGAACGAAACCCATCAGGCGCGCCACCTGCACGGCGCCCCGGCGGTTCCCCCGCAGGGGCACCGCCGAGAGCGGAGGCACGCATGAGCCCGGTGCGGGGTGCGCGTGTACTGCACCTGGACACGCTGGTGCGCGTCCGGCGCGGACTGCGTACGCCCGGCCCCGCCCTGCGGCTGCCCGTGCCCGACGGCATGACCGCCCCGCTCGGCTGCGACGCGGTCGCCGTCCCCGCCCGCGTCGGCCCGCTGGTCATGCCGCGGCTGCCCCGCGTGGGCTGCGTCTACGCCGACGACACGCACTGGTGGTGGCTGGTGCCGGCCGATTCCGACCACGCCCTGGAATGGCCCGCCCCGGCGCGGTACGTCACCGGCGCGGTCGTCCCGGACCTGCCGGAGTTCCCCGAGCTGATCCACCGCCCTGACGGCACGCTTCCGTACACCCCGCCGATCCCCCTCTACCTGGCACTGTGCCGCGTGACGGGAACAGCCCCGTCCTGGTCACGCCCGGTCAGCGCGTAGGCGGCACACGCCCCCCGCTCACGCCATCGCCTTCCCACGGAACCGGCCTGTGCACGAGTCCCTCACGGAGGACCCCGGCGCGGCCCTCCACTCCCGCACCACCCCACACCCCCGCGCCGCCCCGCACCTCCCCCGGTCAGGTCGTGCGCCCGCGCGCATCCGGCACCCCGGCCCGCGCCCTGCCCCGGCGGACGTCCGCCCCGCGATAGTGGCCGTTCGTTCATGTGCGGATCCGGACGAGGAGGTCGGTCGACGGTGGGGAAAAAGCGGACCGCGCCGGAGGTGTCCGAGTCGGAGCGGCTGCTCTTCGGCGGGCCGCTGCGCTACGACATGGGCTGGAACCAGCACGCCGACGCGTTCCTGGAGCTGAACTTCCGCGCCATGATCACCCGGCTGCCGTCCCTGCTCGCGTCCAGCCTGGAGCTCGCCCGGCAGGCCGACCGGGCCGCCGCGCGGATCGTGCTGGCAGCCGAGGCGGGCCGGGGCGTGGCGCAGGCGGTGGCCCTGCTCGCCGTCAACAGCGTGCTGGCCGGGCTGATGGGCGGCGGCCCGATCGACGACCGGCTGCGCGGAACCGTGCCCGCCCTGGTCACGGTGGCCGCCGTGATGTTCCTCGCCGCCCTCCTGCGGGCCGCGAGCACCTACGCCACCGGCCGGCTGGAGCCCAAGGTGGAGCGGGTGGCGACCGAGCGGTACCTGGAGCGGGCCGCGGCCGTGGAGCTGGCCGCGATCGAGGACCACGCCTTCCACAAGCTGCTCGACACCGCGCAGTACGGTGCCGCGTCCGCGCGCCGGATGATCTCCTACGGCACGCGCGTGATCAACGCGATGATCTCCCTGGTCGCGGCGGCGGGCGTACTGACCGTGCTGCACCCCGCCCTGCTGCCGCTGCTGGTCACGATGACCCTGCCGAGCGCCTGGAGCGCGCTGACCGTCGCCCGGCGGCGCTACGAGTCCTTCCACGCCTGGGTCCAGCACGCCCGCGCGGGCCGGCTGCTCGGCACCCTGCTGATCGAGCCCGAGGCGGCCCCCGAGATCCGGGTGCACGGGGTGGGCTCCTTCCTGCTGCGGCACTTCCGCGCGATGTCCGAGACGGCCGAGGCCGAGCAGGCCCGCCTGGCCGGGCTCGCCGCCCGCACGGGCCTGATCGCGGCGGCGTGGACGGGCCTGGCGACGGTGGCGACGTACGCGACGCTGGGCGGGCTGCTGCTGGCGGGCGCGATGGCCCTGTCGGTGGCGGGTACGGCCGTGATCGCGATCCGGACCGGGTCACAGAGCCTCGACACGCTCGTGGTGGAGGTCAACGCGCTGCACGAGGAGGCACTCTTCGTCGGCGATCTGCAACGGCTGTACACCGAGGCCGACCAGTGGGCGATCCCGGTTGGAGGCGCGCCGCTGCCGGAGGACCCGCGCGAGATCCGCTTCGAGAACGTCACGTTCCGCTACCCGGGCGACTCGGCCCGGCCCGCCCTCGACGACGTGACGCTGAACCTGCCGCTCGGCCGCATCATCGCGCTGGTCGGCGAGAACGGCTCCGGCAAGACCACCCTGGTCAAGCTCCTCGCCGGGCTCTACAAGCCGGAGCGGGGACGGATCCTGTGGGACGACGTCGACGCGGCGACCGCCGACCGGCACCGGCTGGCCGAGCGGATCGCGATGGTGGCGCAGGACTTCAAGCGGTGGCCGTTCACAGCCCGGGTGAACGTCGCCCTGGGCCGTCCCTCGGTGCCCCTGTGCGAGGACCGGCTGGCCGCGTCGGTCGCCGAGGCGGGGGCGGAGGCGGTCATCGCGGACCTGCCGCGCGGGCTGGACACGCTGCTCGCCCGCAACTTCAGCGGCGGGCACGAGCTGTCGGGCGGCCAGTGGCAGCGGCTCGGCATCGCCAGGGCGGCCTACCGCAGGGGCCGCATCCTGATCGTGGACGAGCCGACGGCGGCCCTGGACGCCCGGGCCGAGCTGGAGGTCTTCGAGCGGATCCGCGCCCTGGCCGACAGCGGCCAGACGGTCGTGCTGATCACCCACCGGCTGGCGTCCGTGCGGCACGCGGATCTGGTGCACGTCCTGGACCAGGGCCGGCTCGTGGAGTCCGGCACGCCGGACGAGCTGCTGGCCACCGGTGGGCTCTACGCCGAGCTGTACGCGCTCCAGGCGGAGCAGTTCGCCCCGTCACCCGCGCCGGTCCGGAAGGTGCCGGCGCCGAAGGCGGGCTGACGGCACACCTCAGGCGGTGGCGTCGGCGACGTCCCCGCTGCGCACGATCACCAGGAACATGTCCGTGGCGAGGTCCATGACGACCTCGGCGGGCAGGCCTTCGCTTCGCCGCGCCTGCGCGAACTCCTCCGCAGGCCAGGAGCCACGCGGCCCACCGGCGGGAAAGCGCTCGAGCACCGTTCGCCCGTTCACCCTGCACCTCCATGTAGCGCTGTACTCGTAGAGTTAAACGCCAACCATGGGGTGAACGGCCCGCGAAGTGACGGTTCTGAGACGTAGTTGACACGCGTTCACCGCCAAGTGTGACCAGCCTCTCAGCCTATTGGCGGATGTGTTCACTTTCCGTACCAGTCGTCGTACTCGTCGTGATACCGGATGCGCTCACTTCCCGCAGGCGCCCCATAGGCCGACGCGCGCCCCTTGGGCTCCTCCCACTCCTCCTGCCGGCCGAGTGCGGTGAGGTCCAGCAGGCTGGTCGTCGAGCCCAGGCCGTCGAGGCCGCGCTCGTACGTCGTGTACGTGTGGAAGACCCGGTCACGCTCCCGCAGGAAGCAGCTGAGGCCGGGCCGCTCGACCAGCTCGCCCTCCCGCGCCAGGGTCACGTCGAAGTCGCGGTTGAAGCCGCTGCCGCACGACGAGTACCAGGGAAGCGTCCAGCCCATCCGCGCCTTGAACGGCAGGATCTTCGGGTAGGGCGCGCGGGACACGGCGGCGAACGACGTACCGCGAGCGTGGAGATGGGCGAGATGCCCCACTTGGTCCAGGAATGCGGAGCAGCTGCGGCAGCCCGCGTCCCACTCGGGCGCGAACATGAAGTGGTAGACGACGAGCTGGCGCCGGCCGTCGAACAACTCGAGCAGGGTGGCCTTGCCGTCCCCGCCCTCGAAGACGTACTCCTCCTCGACCTCCACCATGGGCAGCCCGCGCCGCTCGGCGTTGAGCGCGTCCCGCGCGCGGGTGGCGGCCTTCTCCTTGAGCAGCAGTTCCGCGCGCGCCGCGCGCCACTCGCCGCGCGAGACGATCTCCGGAAGCGACATGGGCCCTCCTGTGACAACGGTCCGTCGGGGGTGGTGACCGCCGGGAGAAGCGGAACTCATCGCTGCCCGGAAGAATTTCCGGAATCTCGTCGATGCGGACGCGGCGGCCGTCAGGTGTCGTACCGCGAATGCGCCGGCCTAGCGCGATGCTGCCGGCGCGCTCCCTGTGCCGGTGCCGTGGCCGGACGACGTCGTTGCACCACTCCGCGGTGGGCAGGTCCTCGGCGAGGCCGCGCAGGGCGACCATCGGCGCGTGGGTGTGACAGTTGATCAGGCCGGGGAGGGCGACCCGGCCGCGGGCGTCGATCCGCTCGGCGGCGGTCAGGTCGGCGGCTTGCGCGGTAGTCGTGACGGCCTCGACGGTCCCGCCCCGTACGACGATCGCCGCGTCCTCCGCGAACCCGATCCGCTCTTGATCGTCGTGCACGAGGACGGTACATGCGCTGATGATGAGGTCGACGGGACTGTCCGCGGCAGAAGGCGTCATCGCGCCGACGTACGACGGCGTCGTAGGGCGGCATGAGCCGAACCGCACGTCCCGTCACGGCTCTGTCGCGGGGCGGGCCGGGCGCGCACCCTGGCCTCACCACCCCGACTGTCGGCTTCTGAAAGGAGCCCGGCATGCTCCTCGGCACCTGGAACCTGGAGAACCTCTACCGGCCCGGAGGCCCGTACGGCCCGCCCGACGAGGCCGGGTACGAGGCGAAACTCGCCGCGCTCGCCGCCGCGGTCACCGAACTCGATCCGACCCTGCTCGGCGTGCAGGAGGTGGGCGACCCGGAGGCCCTGAAGGACCTGGCCGGGATGCTCGACGACGACTGGCACGTCGCCCTGTCGGAGCATGCGGACAGCCGGGGCATACGGGTCGGGTTCCTGAGCCGTACGGCCATGACGGTGGTGGCCGACACGCGGGCGTTCCCGGCGGAGCTGCGTCCGGTCCAGGCGGACGATTCGGGGCTGACGGCGGGACAGGCGGGGCGGGGCGTCCTGGCCGTGGAGGTGGAGGGCGGGGGCGGGCCGCTGCTGGTGGCGGTCTGTCATCTGAAGTCGAAGCTGCTGTCGTACCCGGAGGGCCGGTTCCAGCCGCGCGACGAGGGCGAACGGGCCCGCTACGGCGCCTACGCCCTGTACCGCCGGGCGGCCGAGGCGACGGCGCTGCGCGCACTCGCGGAGGGGCTGCTGGCCGGTGACGGGCGGGCGCGGGACGTCGCGGTCCTGGGCGACCTGAACGACGAGGTGCAGGCGGCGACCACGCAGATCCTGCTCGGCCCGCCCGGCTCGGAGATCGGCACCCCGGGCTACGACCGCCCCGACGGGGGCGATGCGACGCGGCTGTGGGACGTGGCCCCGCTCATCCCGCCCGGACAGCGCTGGTCCCGGGTGAACTCCGGGCGGCGGGAGCTGATCGACCATGTGCTGCTGAGCCACCGCCTGGTGCACCGGGCGACGCAGGCGGGCACGGGCCTGCCCGGCGAGGGCCCGCCCAGCCTGCCGTCGGTCGGCCCGGACCCCTCGGAGCGCCGGGGCGAACCCGGCTCGGACCACGCTCCGGTGTGGGTGCGGGTCGACGGCTGAGGAGCGCAGGGCCGGGCGCGGCGTCCTCGCCGACCCCCGGTGGCCTCGCCGGATCGGTCGCGACCGCGCGGGCGACGGTCCGGCTGCGCCGCCGGAGGGCTAGCCGGCGAGGGGTGTCCGGGGCGGTCGCAGCCCCACCCGTTCCCCTCGTCCGGCGAGTTCGGCGAGGACGAGCGTGAGGCGTTCCTCGTGGCGGGGCCCGATCCGGCCGGTGTCGTCGAGGTGTACGGCGCAGGCGGTCGTCGTGTCGACGAGGCGTTCGAGGAGGCCGGCCACCTCGTCCGCGCCCTCGGCGTGCCGGGCGAGGGCGGGCAGTTCGTGCGCGGCGAGGGAGATGGCCGAGCGGGCCTCGGCCAGGGCGCGGTAGGCCTCGCGGCGCAGGGTCCAGCGGGTGGCGCGGTGGCCGGAAGGGGTGCCGGAGTTCCCGATGCGCGGGGCGTCGGCCTCGTCGAGCACGTGCGTGAGATAGGCGTACGCCGCGTCGCTCGCCGCCGCGAGCCGGGCGCGCACTGTGCCGCCCCGCCCTCCGGGCATCGGCAGGTGCCCGGTGATCAGCACGATCGCGCAGGCCAGCAGCGTCTCGCCGATCCGCCCGAAGGAGGCCTGGGGCTCGCCGCCGACCATGAGGAGCGCGAGGACCAGGACGGTGACGACGGCGGTCTGGGCGGCGAAGTGCCGGGTCGCGACGGGTATGAGCGCCCCGCTGAGGGCGACGAGCGCGACGAGGCCTTCCGGGTGGGGCAGGACGGCGGCGAGCCCGGCGAAGAGCAGCGCTCCGAGGACGGTCCCGGCGGCCCGGTTGAGCACGCGCGAGACGAGCGGCCCGAGGTCGGGCTTGACCAGGAACACGGCGGTGGCGGGCAGCCAGTACCAGTGCCGGTGCTGCCCGTACCACTGGCTCTGGTGCAGGGCCTGGGCGACCGCCGAGCTGGCGCCGAAGCAGAGGGCGACGCGGAGCCCGTACTCGCGTCCGGCGGTGCCGAAGGCGGCGCGCAACCGGTCCCCGGCGCCCCGCCGCCGGGTGTGCAGATCCCGGCTCCGGCCCTGGTCGAACACCTCGGCGGCGTGCAGCAGGGCGTCGTCGAGGGCGCGCAGGGCCGGTGCCGAACGGGACGGCGCGGGCAGCGGCCCGGTGTGGGTGTTGCCCCGTACGGCCGCGGCGAGCCGCCGGGGCCCCTCGGAGGCCCGCCCGGGGACGGCCTCCTCGGCCCAGGCGAGGGCGGTGGCCGCCTCGGCGAGGGGCAGGACCGCGGCGTACTGCGCGTGCAGCCGCCGCTCGGTGGAGGAGGAGGCGTACCTGCGCAGCCGGGGTCCGGCGAGGGCGTCCTGGGCGTGGTCGAGGGCGGCGGTCAGCGCGGCCCGGCGGCGGATGGCCTGCGGCCCGCCGACGGCGTCGAGCAGCTCGGCGACGGCCTCGTACACGCCGGCCACGGCATCCCGCTCCCCATCGAACCGGAAGTCACCGGCGAGGGAACCGGGCGTGGGCAGCGCGAGCCGCAGGACGAGCAGCCAGCCCGCCCCGGCGAGAAAGGCGAGCGCCCGCTGCCACCCCGGTTCCGGCAGGGGCATCCCGGCGCCGATCGCCGCGCCGACGAGCAACTGCGTGCCGACGGCGGAGGCGACGGGCCCGACGGCGCTCATCCCACCGGCGACGAGCCCGACGGCTGTGAGCACCAAGGTGAGCACGACCGCTCCGGTGCTCTGCCCGGTGTACGTCCCGGCCACGAGCCCCGCCGCACCGCCCAGGGCGGGCACTCCGATCCGCTTGACGGAGACGCGCCGGCTGCCGGGCCGGTCGTTGATCCCGGCGAGCATGGCGGCGACTGCGGCGACGACGCCGAGGGTGGTGAGTCCGGTCTGTACGGCCACGAGCAGCAGGGGCCCGGCGGACAGGGCTCCCCGCGTCACCGCGCTCCAGGGCACCGGCCCCCGCTGGGCGTGCAGGGCGTGCGCGAGCCAGGGCGGAAGGCGGGGGGCGATACGGCGGGACACGTGGCTCCTGTCGTCTCGACGAGGGCAGAGGTGAGCCTTCGGGCGACGGTGGCCGGGGCGGGGTGTGGCTGTCCACGGTAGGCGGGGTTCCTGGAGCACAGGTTTCCGGAACGTGTCGAACGGCCCCGGACCGGCGTTCTTTATGTACGCAATCAGGAACCGGGCTGCGCGCAGTCAGAAACCGGGATGCGCGCTATCAGGAACCGGGGCGATCGAGAACTCGGCCGCGCGGACAGCTCACCGTCGACGGCGTCGCCATCCGTCCGGACACCGTCCGGCCGGCCCACGTCCGGTTCACCCGGCGGTGACGGCTGCCACGGCCCGCGTGAGGAGCGTCTCCACGTCGGTGACGGCCCGGGCGAGCGCGGCCGGACCGTCCGTCAGGTCGCGTACCACCGTGTCCACGTCCGCCAATCCCGCCCGCGCCACCAGCCCCTTGTCGTTGGTGACCCACTCCCCGCGCGCCGCCAGCACCGCGTGCGCGGTCTGAGTCGCGGCCAGGGCGATCGCCCCGGCGACCTGGGTGACGGCGTTCTTCGGGGCGTGGCCCGCCTTGGCGTAGGCGAGGGTGGCCGCGGCGATGCCGTGCCAGTGCGCCGGGGCGCTCTCGCGCAGGGCCGGCGGATAGCCGTCCGGGCGCGGCAGTTCGCCCCGCAGCACCTTGTTGATCGTGAGTTCGGCGACCAGCAGGTAGGTCGGGATGCCCGCCAGGTGGAACATGAGGAGCTCGACGCGGAAGCGGCCCGCCTCCGCTTCGGCCAGCTCGTGCTCGACCACGTCCAGATCGCGGTAGTGGACGTCCACGCGGCGGCCCTCGATCGTCAGCCAGGCCCCTCCGTTGAAGACGCCGCCGCCCCACGCGCCGATCTCGCAGACCTCGCCCTCCCAGCCGACCGCGCGCAGATCGGCCGGGTCGAAACCACCCCGGTAGTAGACCGCCAGGTCCCAGTCGCTGTCGGGCCGTTCGGTGCCCTGGGCCCGGGAGCCGCCGAGGGTGACGGCCTCGACGGCGGGGAGCAGGGCGAGGCGGTCTGCGACGGCGTCGAGGAAGGCGGGCACGGTGCGGCTCCCGGGCGGAACGGACGGTGAGGGCCCGGGCAGCGTAAGGGGACGGCTCGACCGCCGTGAAACGAAATACGGATGCGTCCGCGCGCCGGGCCTCGCATGATCGGTGGGTTGCCCTGTCGCCGCCCGCAGATCGGAGACCTCACGTGATCCGCCGCGTCACCGTCCCGAGCCTCTTCCCGCCGCCTACCTACGCGCACGCGTCCGTCGTCGAAGCCGGTACCAGGCTGGCCTTCCTCGCCGGGTCGGTGCCGCTGGACGCCGGTGGCGAGCTGGTCGGCCCCGGGGATCCGGTCCGGCAGGCCGAGCAGGTGATCGCCAACCTGGAGGAACAGCTCAGGGCCGTGGGAAGCGGTCTGGCCCACGTCGTGGCGACCGAGGTGTACGTCGTGAGCGACGAGCCCGCCGCGCTGTCCGCCGTCTGGAGTGTGGTGGAGGCGTCCGGTCTGAGTACGGGTCCGCACTCGTCGACGCTGATCGGCGTGGCGTGTCTCGGGTACACGGGACAGCTGGTGGAGATTACGGCGACAGCCGTCGTACCCGAGGGGTCCTCCGCCGAGGAGTCTTCCGCCGAGGGGTCGCCCGTCTGAGGAGAGTCCATGCTGATCGAGCACCGCGGGCGGCGTCCCGTCGTCCCCGAGTCCGCGTACGTCGCCCCTACGGCCGTCCTGTGCGGGGCCGTCGTCCTCGGTGAACGCAGCCGCGTGCTGCACGGCGCCGTGCTCACGGCGGAGGACGGGGAGGTCCGGGTCGGGTCGGACGTCGTCGTCATGGAGAACGCGCTGGTGCGGGGGCGGTCCGCGCACCCGGCGGTGATCGGGGACGCGGTGCTCGTCGGCCCGCACGCCCATGTCAACGGGGCGACCCTGGAGGACGAGGTCTTCGTGGCCACCGGCGCCTGCGTCTTCCCGGGCGCCGTGGCGGGCGCCGGCTCGGAGCTGCGCATCCACAGCGTGCTGCACGTCAACTCCGTGCTGACGCCCGGCACCGTCCTGCCCATCGGCTGGATCGCGGCGGGCGCTCCCCGGGCCCGGCTCTTCGCCCCCGGGGAGCATGACGAACTCTGGCAGATCCAGGAGGCACTGGACTTCCCGGGGACGGTGTACGGCATCCCGCGCGGCACGCCGATGCGGGAGGTGATGGCCCGGCAGACACAGCTCTACGGGGCCCATCACGACGACGTCACCCTCGACGGCCCGGCCTGAGCTACCGCCGTTCGGGCCTGGCCCACACCCGTCGTTTGGGGAGCGGCTCGGCATAGCTCCCCACCCGGCTCGTTCTCAGCCCCAACGCCACCAGCGACTCGGCCAGTTTGACCGCCGCGGCCACCCCGTCGACGACCGGCAGGCCCAGCTTCTCCCCGACGACCCGTTGCAGGCCGGTCATGCCTGCGCAGCCCAGCACTAGGACCTCAGCACCGGCGGCGCGGGCGCGTTCGGCGGCGGCCAGGAACGCCGTCTCGGTCCGTTCCTCGTCGCCGAGGTCGAGCACGTTCAGGCCCGTGCCGACGATCGCGGCGCAGTTCCGGGCCACGCCCGCCGTCTCCAGGCTGTCCTCGATCTGGCCGCGCGAGCGCTCCAGCGTGGTCACCACTCCGTAGCGGCGGCCCAGCAGGCAGGCCAGATGCGCGGCGGCCTCGGTGATGTCGACGACCGGCGCGTCGACCAGTTCCCGTACGCCCTCCCTCCCGTGCTCCCCGAATCCGGCCATGACCACGGCGTCGTACGGCGGCCCGTCGTAGGTCCGCAGCGTGTCCAGGACGGCCGCGGCGGACAGGTAGCTGTCGAGCCAGCCCTCCGCGGACGCCGGCCCCCAGGCCGGAGTCAGTCCGGTGACGGTGGTGCCCGGGCCTGCGGCGGCCCGGGCGCCTCGTACGATCTCCTCGGTCATCTCCTGCGTGGTGTTGCAGTTGGTGACGACGATCCGCACGTCTCTCAGACCTCCGCGGTGGCGCGCTCGGGACGGCACAGGGCCGCGTACAGGCCGGCGGCGAGCGCCGTGCCGATGAACCAGGAGTACGGGGCGACGTCGCTGAAGGTCTTCACCAGCGCGAGCACCGCCGCGACACCGGCCGCCGGCAGGAACGCCCACAGCGCCTTGGGGTTGAAGCCCTTGCGGTAGTGGTAGCGGGCGCCGGGAGAGGCGTCGAACAGTTCGTCCACGTTCACGCGGCCGCGCTTGACCCAGTAGTAGTCGACCATGATCACGCCGAACAGGGGGCCGAGGAAGGCACCGAGGCCGCCGAGGAAGTAGTTGACGACGGTCGGGTTGGAGAAGAGGTTCCAGGGGGTGACGAGCAGCGCCGCGACGGTGCTGATCATGCCGCCGATCTTGAAGGTGATCTTCTGCGGCCAGACGTTGGCGAGGTCGTACGCCGGCGAGACGAAGTTGGCGACGATGTTGACGCCCATGGTGGCGATGGCGAAGGTCAGCGCGCCCACCACCAGCACCCAGGTGTTGCCGATCTCGGCGACCAGGTAGGCGGGGTCGGTGATCTCCTTGCCGAAGACCTCGAACGCGCCCGCGGTGACGATGACGGAGACGATCGCGAAGGCCGTGGAGTTGATGGGAAGGCCCCAGAAGTTTCCGCGCCTGACCGACTTGTAGTCGGGGGCGAAGCGGGAGAAGTCGCAGAAGTTGAGCATCAGGGTGCCGTACGTGGCGAGGACCAGGCCGATCGCGCCGAACCACTGGCGCCACTGCTCGCCGATGGAGACCGGGTGCGGGGTGGAGGTCAGCGAGATCGTCCAGTCGGCCTTGTAGAGGATCCACCCGGCCAGCGCGATCATCACGAGCCAGATCGCCGGGCCGCAGAAGTCCTGGAACTTGCGGACCGATTCCATGCCCCGGCTGATGATCGCCGCCTGGACCAGCCACAGGGCGATGAAGGAGACCCAGCCGAGCGCGTCCAGGCCCAGGAACGAGGTGTGCGTCCACGACTCCAGGCCGGGCCAGGCGGCCAGCAGCATCACGTTGACGGCGACGGAGGCGAGGTAGGTCTGGATGCCGTACCACATGATGGCGATCACGGCCCTGATCAGCGCCGGGATGTTGGCCCCCCAGATGCCGAAGGCGATCCGGCTGACCACCGGGAAGGGCACGCCGTGGCGCTGGCCGATCTTCCCCATCCAGTTCATGCCGATGTAGATGATCACGAATCCGACGAGCAGGGACGTGAAGATCTGCCAGACGTTCATGCCGAGGAAGAGCAGTCCGGCGGCGAACGTGTAGTTGCCGAGGTTGTGGACGTCGGACATCCACATGGCGAACAGGTCGAAGACCTTCCAGTTGCGCTTCTTGGCGGGCGCGAGGTCTTCGTTGGTGAGCCTGGGATCGGGGACGAACGCTGGGGTGCCGGTGGACGCGGCACGGTCGGCGAGGGACACGGGGCCTCCAGAGCAAGGGGACGACGGAGGACTGCTCTACAGGACTGCGGCGGCAGCCCTGCGAGGTGTTTGGTATACCAAACTGCGGTCATGGTCCCCTCGTCAACCGTTCTGACCGATGTCGCTCTCGTTAACGCTCCGTAAAAGACACCTCGCGTCGACGAAGATGGGCTGCATGACGAAGATCGAACCCCTCGGAGCGGTACGCGAACGCGTCACGGCCGATCTGCGCCAGGAGATCATCGCGGGCAGCCTCCGCCCTGGGGACCGCCTGGTCGAACGCGAACTGGCGGAGCGTTTCGGTGTGTCACGCGTGCCGGTCCGGGAGGCGATCCGGGCCCTCGTGGCAGAGGGTTTCGTCCATTTCGAGACACCCCGCCGCACGGTAGTACGCCGCCTCACCCCGACCGACGTCAAGGAACTGTTCGAACTGCGAGAAGCCCTGGAGGTCTACGCCGCCGGACTCGCCGCGTCCCGCGCGACGCCGGAGGATCTCGCCGAGGTCGAGGAGCTCGTCGACCGGGCCGCCGCCGCCACCGAGGCCGGGGACGCCGAGGCGATCACCGACGTCAACAGCCGGCTGCACGACCGCATCATGGCGATGGCCGGCAACAGCTTGCTGACCGAGGCCCTGGAACCGGTCGCCGGGCGGCTGCGCTGGATGACCCGGCGCAACGAGGAGTGGCCCCAGCTCCTCGTGGAGCACCGCGAGCTGTACGAGGCGATCGCCTCGGGCGACCCGGACCGGGCCCGCGCGCACGCGCTGACCCACGTGCGGACCAACTACCGCTCCACGGTCCGCCACCTGTTCGGCGAGGATGCGGCGCCCTAGGCGTGTCGCCTGTCTCCGACCTCCCCGGACAGCACACCTAGCCGCTTCCGGTGGCCAGGCCCGCCGCCTGCCCGGCCGTCCGCAGGACGTCACGCAGCATGGTGGGCGTGAGCCGGCCGGTGAAGGTGTTGCGCTGGCTGACGTGGTAGCAGCCGTAGAGCTCCAGGCCGTCGAGGCGGACGTGGGCGCCGTGCGCGAAGGCGGGGCGCGGCCGGGGCACGGGCCAGCCGGCCTCGGCGAACGCGGGCAGCGCGGCCTTCCACCCGAAGGCGCCGAGCACGATCACCGCCCGCAGGGTCGGGCGCAGCAGCCGCAGTTCCTGCACGAGCCAGGGACGGCAGGTGTCCCGCTCCTCGGGGGTGGGTTTGTTGGCGGGCGGAGCGCAGTGCACGGGCGCGGTGACGCGCACGCCGTACAGCTCCAGGCCGTCATGGGCGTGCTCGGCGGTCGGCTGGGATGCGAGGCCCACGTCGTACAGCGCCTCGTAGAGGACGTCCCCCGAGCGGTCACCGGTGAACATCCGGCCGGTGCGATTGCCCCCGTGGGCGGCGGGGGCGAGCCCGACGATCAGGAGGCGGGCATCCGCGGGCCCGAAACCGGGGACCGGCCGTGCCCAGTACGTCCAGTCCGCGAAGGCCGCTCGCTTGGCACGGGCCGTCTCCTCGCGCCAGGAGACCAGCCGCGGGCAGGCCCGGCAGTCCGTGATGCGCCGGTCGAGGAGGGGAAGACCGCTGGCGTCCATCATTCCACCGTAGGCGCAGGTGACGTCACCGTCGCCACGGGGGCGAGATCCACGGGAGTGGTCCGGTCCCGCCCCTCCCTTGGGCTCAGACGCCGGTGACCCGCACCGCCCGCTCATCGCTGCGGGACCGCCAGAGCAGGGCCCCGGACAGCAGTACGGCACTCGTCAGCAGCCAGGGCAGGGGGCCCGGGTTCAGCGCCCCGACGGCCAGGCCCGTGAGTGCGCCGACCAGTTGCTGGGCGAGGGACTGGACGGACAGGGCGGTGGCGCGGCCCGCGCCGGCGACCCTGCGGTGCAGCAGGTCGTTCTCGTTCGGGGCCGCCGCGCCAAGACCGAGGTAGAGCAGGCCGAAGCCGACGACCGCGAGGGCCGTGGCCGCCGGGTGCACGGAGGACGCGGTGACCCCGAGCAGCAGCAGGCCGCCCGCACCGGCCGCGAGACTGACCAGCACGGCCCGTTCACCGCTGCCCGCCACCCGGGCGGTGAGCGGCGCGAGGTGGCTGCCGACGCCTGAGCAGACGAAGCCCGCACAGGACAGGGCGGCGTAGACCATCGCTCCGGAGCCGGTCGCGCCGGTCAGTGCGGCGGTGCGGCCCGGCACGAGCAGTTCGATCGCGGCCAGGGCGCTGCCGGCCGCCGCGGCGCCGAGGAGGACCCGGCGCACCACCGTGTCCCGGCCGCCCAGCCGGAGTCCGTCGAGCACCGTGACGGGGACGCCGCGCAGCACGGAACGCAGGGTCGCCGGCGGTCGCGGGGGCTCCCGCAGAGCGGCCAGCACATAGGCGACGAAGACGATCCGCAGCGCGGCTCCCAGCAGCAGCGGGACGGACAAGGGCAGCACCGCCCCGGAGGTCGCCTCGCTCAGCCGGGCACCGAGGCCGGGTCCCAGACCGAGCAGCCACGGCAGGGCGCCGCCGAGCAGAATGCCGGCCGCGAGCGCGGCGGACGACGCGGTGCCGCCCCGGGCCAGGCCCGTGCGCAGCTCGGCGTTCGGGCCGGAGCACGCCTGGACGGTGTCGACGTACCAGGCCTCGGCGGTACCACTGGCCAGGGCACGGGCCGCGCCCATGAGGATCACGCCCGCCGTGAGCAGCCAGGCGGTGGTGCCGACGCCGATCAACAGGAAGGCGACCACGTTGAGCCCACCGGCCGCGGCCAGGACCGGCCGGCGGCCGAGGACGTCCGAGAGCCCTCCTGTGGGCAACTCCAGCGCGGCCACGGTCAGCGAGTGCGCGGCGAACAGCCCGGCGATCGCGGCGAGGGACATGCCGCGCTCGCTGAACAGCAGGACCATCGTGGCCATGCCCAGGCCCGGCGGCAGCCAGAGGAGCGCGCAGAGGGTGACGTACCGACGCCGAGCGACCCGCTCTTGCTCCCCGGGCGACCCGGCCATGAGCCGCGTCACGGCTTGAGATCCCCGGGATCGACGGCAGGGGCTTCCGGGGCTTCCGGGGCTTCCGGGGCTTCCGGGGCTTCCGGGGCTTCCGGGGCTTCCGGGGCTTCCGGGGCTTCCGGGGCTTCCGGGGCTTCCGGGGCTTCCGGGGCTTCCGGGGCAGGATCGTGGGGTGCGGGGTCGTCGGGTGCGGGGGCGTCGGGGGCGAGGCCGGCAGGTTCGTGCGGCGCGACCGGCAACCCCGCGGTGAGGAGCACGACGTTTTCGGCGCGTGGGTCATCCGCGTCCCGGGCGGTCAGCTCCTCCAGCTTCGCGGCGACCGTGTCGAAGAGCTCGGTGAGCGACTCGGCCGTCAGCCGGGGCATGAGGTCGGTGATGCCCGACGGCTCCACCCACTCCTCGCCGAGCCGCCCGGCGGCCATGTCCGCCTCGTACCGGGCCAGGGACCTCTCCAGGTGCTCGATCTGCCGTCGCCGCGACAGGCCGACGAAGGCCCGGCCCGCCGCGGTGGACTCCATCGTCTCGTTGCTCCAGGACGTGACGGTGTGCAGCGCCCGCCAACGCCGCTCCCTCCCGTCGCGGTGCTCGGCCTCGGCGATGAACGCGTATTTCGCCAGCACCCGCAGGTGGTAGCTCGCCGACGCCGACGACTCCCCCATCCGTGCGGCCAGCTCACTCGCCGTGGCGGGCCCGTCCTGCCGCAGCAGCCCGAGCAACTGGATGCGCAGGGGGTGGGTGAGGGCCTTCAGGGCGGCGGTGTCGTGCTCGGGATCGAGTACGCGCTTGTGCTCGTCGCTGTCCATGCCGGGAGAGTAGGCCGCCCGGCCTATTAGCAAAAGAGTTTTTGCAAAACTATTTTGGCAGAGTTGGCCGAGAGGCCGATACTCCGCCCGGCAGGGCGACTCGGAGGACTAAGGTCGGGACATGGCTTCTCAAGGTGCGCAGTACGAGGGGACGGACGGGACCACGGACGGGACCACAGGCGGGACCGACAAGTCGGCACTCGAGTCCCCGGACGCGGCACCCCAGTCCCCCGAGGCCACGGGCGGCTCCGGGAACGGCGACGCGATGTCCTCGGATCCGACATCCGTGGATCCGAAATCCCCGGATCCGAAGCCCGTGGATCCGAAGGTCGCCGCCGCGATCGCCGCCGCCGAGGCCGCGGGCCCGCAGGGCGCCTCGAGCGTGCGCGTCGACAGCTGGATCTGGTCCGTGCGCCTCGTCAAGACCCGCTCCATGGGCGCCACCGCCTGCCGGGGCGGCCACGTGCGCGTCAACGGCGAGCGCGTGAAGCCCGCACACGGCGTCCGCGTCGGTGACGAGGTGCGTCTGCGGCACGAGGGCCGGGAGCGGGTCGTCGTCGTCACACGGCTGATCCGCAAGCGGGTCGGGCCTCCCGTGGCCACCCAGTGCTACATCGACAACTCCCCGCCGCCCCCGCCCCGCGAGGCCGTCGCCCCCGCCGGCGTCCGCGACCGCGGCGCCGGCCGTCCGACGAAGCGCGACCGCCGCGAGATGGAGCGCCTGCGCGGAGTGACCGGGCCGGGCAGCGTGTCCGGCCCCGGCCCCGTTCCCGGCAAGGGCTTCGGCAACGCCCCGGGCAAACCGAGGCCCTGAGCAGGCCGAGGAACCCACATCACCCGCGGACCGGCGTCCGGGGACCGGGGTCCCGCCCTCGATCCGCGCACCGGCGTCCGGGGACCGAGGTCCCGCCCTCGATCCGCGCACCGGCGTCCGGGGACCGGGGCCCCGCCCTCGCCCCCGCTCCGGACACTGCCGGAGTCTCGGAGGGCCCCCGGTCGCACCCGGTCGTACCCCGTCACGCCCGTCGCCGCAGCAGCCGCAGCAGATCCGCGTTGTACCCCCGCCGCGCCCAGGCTATGAGGACAAGCGGCACCATCAGGATCAGGGGCGTCGCCGCGTACTGCCCGTCGAAGACCGCTACCTGCACGACGAACGCTCCCACCATCAGCGCGCTCAGCGCCATCGCCGCCAGCGACTGGAGCACCGGGATCAACAGGGCGATCGCGCCGGCCAGTTCGAGCGCGCCGATGGTGTACATCCCCGCGCTGCCCCAGCCGAGCCGCTCGAACGACTCGGCAGCCGACGGGTGCCCGATCAGCTTGGGGAGCGCGCTCGCAATGGCGTAGAAGAGCGCGAGCAGCACCTGAAGCGCGCGCAACGCGATGCGAGCACGCCGTCCGCGAGCGGTAGCGGACTCGGCGATGACGACGCCGGCCGGGGTGCGGTCGCCGGTGGCGGTGGAGGTGGCGGTTGTCTCGGACATGGAGATCTCCTGGGGGAAGCGGTCCGTGCTGGTGTCGGAGAGGTAGACCGGTCCGAGCCCTTGAACTCATCGCCGCCGGGGGGGACTTCGAGCAGACTGTCGCGCCGGGCCGCCTAGACCGCCACCGCCCGCACCCATATCCGGTCCTCCGTCAGGTAGCGGTCCACCCGCAGGCCCGCCTCCGCCAGGGCCCCCTCGAACTGCTCCTTGGTCAGCGGCCGCGCCCGGAACGTCTGGGTCCAGACCGCGTCCGGGAACTCGTACTCCGCGCGGACCGAGTTGACCCCGTCGCCGAGCGGCTCCGTGGACGCGATCCGTACGGTGAAGCCGCTGGGGTCCTTGCGCTCGCGCGGCACGTTGTCGTGGTAGTCCTCGCCCTCCCGCTGGATCAACACGCAGCCGCCTTCCGCGACATGGCGCACGCAGGTGCGCAGCAGACCCCGCCGCACCTCGACGTCCCCCGCGTGCACGAGGAAGGACGCGAGCAGCACCACGTCGAACGTCTCCCCCAGGTCCAGGTCCTCGATCGGGCTGCAGATCGTCCGCGCGCCGCGCACGCGCTCCAGCATCGGTGCGGATTCGTCCACCGCCGTGACCGTGAAACCGCGCTCCAGCAGTGCGTGGGTCATGCGGCCCACCCCGCTGCCGAGCTCCAGGATGCGCGCGCCCCGGCGAACCGCGGCGGCGATGATCTCCGGCTCGTCCCCGACGGGCAGGCGTGAGTAGAGCTCCACCGCGCAGCCGTCCGGGGTGATGGCCCCGGGCCCCGTCCCCTCGTACCCCTCACGCATTTTCATCTCCATGCCCGTCCAACGGACCGCATCCGCACACCCGTTCCAGCAACGGCCTTCTTCACCCGTCCGAGTGAACGAGACGGTGGGGGCGAGGAGTTGAGGCACATCGCTCGTGTCGGGTTCAGCCCGGCCGCCGTCCCCGCCCTCGGGCAGTGCGTCGGCGTCCGGCAGCATGCGCGGCTCCCCGGTCGGCCTTGGTGATCCCTCGCCACGAGGAGTACGTTGCAAGCAGGAGTGGTGATCGACGATGCGTACCGGCAGTGAACCGCGGACCGCGCGCAGTGCCCTGCGGGCGCGCTTCTGGCTGAGCCTGTGGGGGCTGATCTGGGCGCTCTTCGGGACGGTGGCGTTCGCGATCGCCGGGCGGAACGGCTGGGCCATCGCCTGCGGTGTGCTGCTGCTGGTCGTCACGATCGATCTGGCCGTCGTCCTGCGGCACATCCGCCAGGGCCCGCACTACCAGCCGGGCCGCGACATCCCGCCCTACCGGCCGCCGGACGAACGCCCCTGAGGCGGGCGGGGGCGGCCAGTCACGAGTCGAAGCGGGCGGCCTTCAGGAACTCCGGGTTCGGATCCAGCGCGGCCGCCAGGCGGAAATGGCGCCTCGCCTGGTCGGGACGGCCCTGGCGCTCGTAGGTGCGGGCGAGCGCGAAGTGCGCGAACGCGTTGTCCGGCTCCCGCTCCAGGACGATCTGGAACTCGAGCTCCGCGGGCCTGAGCTGCGCCGCCGCGAAGAAGGCCCGCGCCCGCAGCAGCCGGGCCGCGGTGTTCTCGGGGTGCGTGGCGATGACGCCGTCGAGCAGCTTCACCGCGCCCCTCGGGTCCCGGGCCGCGAGCAGTTGCTCGGCGGCACGGAAGTCGATGACGTGCGTCTCCGGGGTACGTCCGGTGGAACCGCTGGTCTCGGGCACGGCAGAGTCCTTCCCTCACTGCAGGGGTTCAACGCCCCCACGCGGTACCGCTATTCCGAGGGAGACGGCCGGGACGCCTGTGACCTGCGCACCAGCTCGGCCCACACGTCCTTCACGCGCTGCTCCAGCTCCTCCAGCGGGACGTCGTTGTCGATGACGATGTCCGCGATCTCCCGGCGCTGCTCGCGCGTCGCCTGGGCGGCCATCCGTGCCCGGGCGTCCTCCTCGGTCATGCCGCGCAGCCGTACGAGCCGGTCGAGCTGGGTCTCGGGGGCGGCGTCGACGACGATCACCAGGTCGTACAGCGGCGCCAGGCCGTTCTCCGTGAGGAGCGGGACGTCGTGGAGCACGACCGCGTCCTCGGCGGCGGCCTCCTCCAGTTCGCGGGAGCGGGCGCCCACCAGGGGGTGCACGATCGCGTTGAGGGTGGCGCGCTTCTCCGCGTCGGAGAAGACGATGGCGCCGAGACGGGGCCGGTCCAGGCTGCCGTCGGCGGCGAGGATCTCCTCCCCGAAGGCCTCGACGACCGAGGCGAGCCCCGGCGTCCCCGGTGCGACGACCTCCCGCGCGATGCGGTCCGCGTCGATCAGCACGGCCCCGCACGCGACGAGCAGCCGTGACACCTCACTCTTGCCGGCACCGATGCCCCCGGTCAGGCCCACCTTCAGCATGTCCCGCAGCTTAGGCCCTGCCACTGACAGGGCCCTCGCCCGGGCCGGGTGACGGGATCAGTTGTCGCCTTCGCGTTCCGCCAGGAACTTCTCGAACTCCTGGCCGATCTCGTCCGCCGACGGGATGTCCACCGGCTCGGCGAGCATGTTGCCCCGGGTCTCGGCGCCCGCGACGGCGTCGTACTGGTGCTCCAGGCCCTCGATGAGCGCGCTGAGGTCCTCGTCGCCCTCGCGGATCTGCCGGTCGATCTCCGTCTGGGTGCGGTGGGCGTCCGAGCGCAGGGCGTGGGCGATGCCGGGCAGGACCAGTCCGGTCGCCGCCGTGATGGCCTCCAGGACCGTGAGGGCCGCGTCCGGGTACGGGGAGCGGGCGATGTAGTGCGGGACGTGGGCGGCGACGCCCAGGACGTCGTGCCCCGCCTGGAGCAGGCGGTACTCGACGAGGGACTCGGCGCTGCCGGGCACCTGCGCCTCCTCGAACGGGCTGGGGTGGCCCGGGACGAGGTCGGTGCGGTTGCCGTGCGGGGTGAGGCCCACGGGCCGGGTGTGCGGGACGCCCATGGGGATGCCGTGGAAGTTCACGGAGAGCCGTACGCCGAGCCGCTCGACGATCTGCTTCACGGCGGCGGCGAAGCGCTCCCACTCCACGTCCGGCTCGGGGCCCGACAGCAGCAGGAAGGGCGCGCCGGTGGCGTCCTGCACGAGCCGCACCTCGAGGGCGGGGTCCTCGTAGTCGGTCCAGCGGTCGCGCTTGAAGGTCAGCAGCGGGCGGCGGGCGCGGTAGTCCACGAGCCGGTCGTGGTCGAAGCGGGCGACGACCTGGTGGGGCAGGGAGTCGAGCACCCGGTCGACGATCTGGTCGCCCGTCTCGCCGGCGTCGATGTATCCGTCGAAGTGGTAGAGCATGACAAGTCCGGCCGACTCCTGGGCGAGCGCCATGTCGACGACGGCCAGCCCCTTCGGCTCCCAGGCGTACAAACCCTGCGGATCAAGCACAGTGACCGCTCCTCCTCGTGTTCACACTCCACAACGCCGTTGCGGGCGCGGCCATTCCCGCAGGAGGAGATTCATGATCTTGGCAGCGGGGGCAAGGCCCCTTGGGGGCGGGGAACTGCGCGACAAGCCCCCACCGGCCGGCAGCCGACCGATCACCCGGCAAGCGCTGAGGGCCCGCACCTCGAAAGGTGCGGGCCCTCAGTCAGGAACAGCTACTGCTCAGTGGGCGTTCAGCTCTGCCCACCGGCCAGCTTCTCGCGCAGCGCGGCAAGCGCCTCGTCCGAGGCCAGCGCGCCGGAGTTGTCCGGGCCCTCGGAGGAGTACGAACCGCCACCGGACGCGGCCGGAGCGGCAGCCTCGCCACCCTCGGCAGCGGCCTTCTCGTCCGCCTCGCGGGACTTGATGACCTGCGCCTGGTGCTGCTCGAAGCGCTGCTGCGCCTCGGCGTACTGGGTCTCCCACGCCTCGCGCTGGGTCTCGTAGCCCTCGAGCCAGTCGTTGGTCTCGGGGTCGAAGCCCTCGGGGTAGATGTAGTTGCCCTGGTCGTCGTAGGACGCGGCCATGCCGTACAGGGTCGGGTCGAACTCGACCGAGGCCGGGTCGGCACCGAAGGACTCGTTGGCCTGCTTCAGCGAGAGGCTGATGCGACGGCGCTCGAGGTCGATGTCGATGACCTTGACGAAGATCTCGTCGTTGACCTGGACGACCTGCTCCGGGATCTCCACGTGGCGCTCGGCCAGCTCGGAGATGTGGACCAGACCCTCGATGCCCTCGTCCACGCGGACGAACGCACCGAACGGAACCAGCTTCGTGACCTTGCCGGGCACGACCTGGCCGATCTGGTGGGTGCGGGCGAACTGCTGCCACGGGTCTTCCTGGGTCGCCTTCAGCGACAGGGAGACACGCTCGCGGTCCATGTCGACGTCGAGGACCTCGACGGTGACTTCCTGGCCGACCTCGACAACCTCGGACGGGTGGTCGATGTGCTTCCAGGAGAGCTCGGAGACGTGGACCAGACCGTCGACGCCACCCAGGTCCACGAAGGCACCGAAGTTGACGATCGAGGAGACGACGCCGGAACGGACCTGACCCTTCTGGAGGGTCGTGAGGAACGTCTGGCGGACCTCGGACTGGGTCTGCTCCAGCCAGGCACGGCGGGACAGGACCACGTTGTTGCGGTTCTTGTCCAGCTCGATGATCTTGGCCTCGAGCTCCTTGCCCACGTAGGGCTGGAGGTCGCGGACGCGGCGCATCTCGACCAGGGAGGCCGGGAGGAAGCCACGGAGGCCGATGTCGAGGATGAGACCACCCTTGACGACCTCGATGACGGTACCGGTGACGATCCCGTCCTCTTCCTTGATCTTCTCGATGGTGCCCCAGGCACGCTCGTACTGGGCGCGCTTCTTCGAGAGGATCAGGCGGCCTTCCTTGTCCTCCTTCTGGAGAACAAGGGCCTCGATCTCGTCACCGACGGCGACGACCTCGTTCGGGTCGACGTCGTGCTTGATCGAGAGCTCGCGGCTCGGGATCACACCTTCGGTCTTGTAACCGATGTCGAGCAGGACCTCGTCCCGGTCGACCTTCACGATGACGCCGTCGACGATGTCGCCGTCGTTGAAGTACTTGATCGTCTCGTCGATCGCGGCGAGGAAGGCTTCCTCGTTACCGATGTCGTTGACCGCTACCTGCGGGGTGGTGGCGGTGGTCTCGGTGCTGCTCGTCATGTGGGAAAGGGCTCCGGTACGGACATTGAAGTCGTAGGTACTGCTACGCCGGGAGCCCGTTTCGCTCTGCAGAAGCCGGACAGCCAAGGAAGCGCCACTCAAGAACGGTGACGCCTCGACAACCGAGGGGACATACATACAGATGCGAGCGCAGCCTGCTACGTCTGAGGTGCGCAGGCCCGCAGCGCAACTTGTAGCATACGGGGGCAGCCGGGCAGGGTCAATGCGCGAAGCCGCCCACGCGGGGCGGATCGCCGCATAACCGGCACAAGTCCTGTCGTTCGAGGCCACACAGGCCGAACGACGCCCCCTTTTGTGCCACCGCCGGGGCCGGCTGGACGGAAGAGTACGACGAGGGAGCCGATCATCCAAGAGTCCGAAGCGTCCGAACCCGAGGCCACCCGGCGCGATGCCGATGTCACGGAAAGCTCCCGGGCCAATCGTGGCTGGTGGGACCGCAACGCGGACGAGTACCAGGTCGAGCACGGCACGTTCCTCGGCGACGACCGCTTCGTGTGGGGCCCCGAGGGACTGGACGAGGTGGAGTCCGAGCTGCTCGGCCCGCCGGAAGAGCTGAAGGGCCGTGACGTCCTGGAGATCGGGGCCGGCGCCGCCCAGTGCTCGCGCTGGCTGACCGCCCAGGGTGCGCGCCCGGTCGCCCTGGACATCTCGCACCGGCAGCTGCAGCACGCGCTGCGCATCGGCGGTTCCTTCCCCCTGGTGTGCGCCGACGCCGGCGCGCTCCCCTTCGCGGACGGCTCCTTCGACCTGGCCTGCTCGGCGTACGGGGCGCTGCCCTTCGTCGCCGATCCGCGCCTGGTCCTGCGCGAGGTGCGCCGGGTGCTGCGGCCCGGGGGCCGTCTCGTCTTCTCGGTGACGCATCCGATCCGCTGGGCCTTCCCGGACGAGCCGGGGCCGGAGGGGCTGTCGGTGTCGGGCTCGTACTTCGACCGCACTCCCTATGTCGAGCAGGACGACGAGGGCCGGGCGGTCTACGTCGAGCACCACCGCACGCTGGGCGACCGCGTCCGCGACGTCGTCGCGTCGGGCTTCCGCCTCGTCGACCTGGTGGAGCCGGAGTGGCCGGCGTGGAACACCTCCGAGTGGGGCGGCTGGTCCCCGCTGCGCGGGAACCTGATCCCGGGTACGGCGATCTTCGTGTGCGAGCGGGACTGACGCACGCGCGCGTGGGACCGCGTCCCGGGCGTACGACACTGAATGCGTGATCCATTACGACGCCCTGGAGTCCCTGCCCGTACGCGGTGCCCTGCCCGCCCTGGACGACGCCCTGGAGGGGCACGGCACCGCCGTCCTCGTGGCGCCGCCCGGCACCGGCAAGACGACCCTGGTGCCGCTCGCGCTGGCGGGGCTGCTCGGGGAGGGGACCGGGCGGCGCGTGATCGTGGCCGAGCCGCGGCGGATCGCGGCCCGGGCCGCGGCGCGGCGGATGGCGTGGCTGCTGGGCGAGAAGCCCGGCGAGAGCGTCGGCTACACCGTGCGCGGGGAACGGGTCGTCGGGCGGCACACGCGCGTGGAGGTCGTCACGACCGGTGTGCTGGTGCAGCGGCTGCAACGCGACCAGGAGCTGTCCGGTGCCGACGTGGTGGTGCTCGACGAGTGCCACGAGCGGCACCTGGACGCGGACACGGCGGCGGCGTTCCTGTGGGACGTGCGCCAGACCCTGCGTCCGGAGCTGCGGCTGGTGGCCGCCTCGGCGACGACCGACGCGCAGGGGTGGGCGCGGCTGCTGGGCGGGGCGCCGGTGGTCGAGGCGCGCGGCACGGCCCATCCGGTGGAGGTCGTGTGGGCGCCGCCGGTGCGGCCCGTACGCCCGCCGCACGGGATGCGGGTCGATCCGGCCCTGCTGACCCATGCGGCGTCCGTGGTGCGGCGGGCGCTGGCCGAGCGGGACGGGGACGTGCTGTGTTTCCTGCCGGGCGTGGGCGAGATCGCCCGGGTCGCGGGGCAGCTCGGCGGACTCGGTGACGTCGAGGTGCTCCAGGTGCACGGGCGGGCACCGGCGGCGGTGCAGGACGCGGTGCTGGCCCCCGGGGAGCGGCGGCGGGTCGTGCTGGCCACGTCCGTCGCGGAGTCGTCACTGACCGTGCCCGGGGTGCGGGTGGTCGTGGACGCCGGGCTGGCGCGTGAGCCGCGGGTGGACCACGCGCGCGGGCTGAGCGCGCTGACGACGGTACGGGCCTCCCGGGCGGCCGGGCGGCAGCGGGCGGGGCGGGCCGGGCGTGAGGCGCCGGGGGCGGTGTACCGCTGCTGGGCGGAGGCCGAGGACACGCGGCTGCCGCGGTATCCGTCGCCGGAGATCAAGGTGGCCGACCTGACGGCGTTCGCGTTGCAGGTGGCGTGCTGGGGGGATCCGGACGCGTCCGGACTGGCGCTGCTGGACGGGCCGCCGAGCGGGGCCATGGCGGCGGCGCGGGAGGTCCTGACGGCGGTGGGGGCGGTGGACTCCGCGGGGCGCGCCACCGAGCGGGGTGTCGCCCTGTCCCGGCTGGGACTGCATCCCCGGCTGGGGCGGGCGCTGCTGGACGGGTCCGGCATGGTCGGGGCGGAGCGGGCCGCCGAGGTCATCGCGCTGCTCAGCGAGGAGGCTCCGCGGGAGTACGGGGACGATCTGTCGGGCGCGTTGCGTCGTGCTCAGCGTGGGGGTGACGCCTACGCGTCGCGGTGGCGCAGTGAGGTGCGGCGGCTGCGGGCCGTCGTGTCCGGTGTGCCGTACAAGGCCGCGGTTGAGGCCGAGACGCCGGCGGGCCTCTCCGAGGAGCAGCAGGTGGGGCTCATCGCCGCTCTCGCCTTTCCCGAGCGGGTGGCGAAGGTGGACGGCGGGTCGTATCTCATGGCCTCGGGAACCCGTGCCGAGGTCGGCGCCGGCAGCGCGCTGCACGGTTCCCCCTGGATCGCCGTCGCCATGGCCGACCGGCCCGTCGGCAGGGGGCACGCGCGCGTGCAGCTCGGGGCGGTCGTCGACGAGGAGACGGCCCGGGTCGCGGCGGGGGCGCTGCGTGAGGAGCGGGACGAGGTCCGCTGGGACGGCGGGGACGTCGTGGCGCGGCGGGTGGAGCGGCTGGGTGCTGTCGAGGTGGCGGTGCGGGGGCTCAAGGACGCCGGTCCCGGGCTCGTGCGCGAGGCGTTGCTCGACGGGCTGCGGCGGGAGGGGTTCGGGCTGTTGCGGTGGTCGGCGGAGGCCGATGCGCTGCGGCAGCGGCTCGCCTTCCTGCGGCTGCACCTCGGTGCGCCCTGGCCGGACGTGTCCGACGAGGCGCTGCACGCGCGCGTGGAGGAGTGGCTGGAGCCCGAGCTCGGCCGGGCGCGGCGGCGGGCCGATCTGGCGCGGATCGATGCCGGGCAGGCGCTCGCCCGGCTGCTGCCCTGGGCCTCCGGGGAGGCGGGGCGGCTCGACGAGCTGGCCCCGGAGCGGCTGACCGTGCCGAGCGGGTCGGGGATCCGGATCGACTACTCCCGTCCCGAGCAGCCCGTGCTGGCGGTGAAGCTGCAGGAGATGTTCGGGCTGCACGAGTCGCCCCGGGTCGCCGGGGTGCCGCTGCTCGCGCACCTGCTGTCCCCGGCCGGGCGGCCGGCCGCCGTCACCGCCGACCTCGCGTCGTTCTGGCGGGACGGCTACAAGGGCGTGCGGGCGGAGCTGCGGGGGCGGTATCCGAAGCATCCCTGGCCCGAGGACCCGGCGGCGGCCGAGCCGACCCGGCACACCAACGCGCGGCTCAGGCGCTGACCGACGGCACTTCCTCGGCCGCCGAGGGGGCCTCTCGCGAGGGGCGGCGGCCGCGGGCCTCCAGGTACAGCGCGAGGGCGAGCAGGAGGACGCCGAGGGTCAGGAAGCCCCACGGCAGGTAGGACGTCAGCAGCGCGATGAGCAGGCGCTGGGACGTCACCAGGTCGACGGTGTGCGTGATGTAGTCCTCGCGCATCTTCACGTGGCCGGCGAACGCCGTCACCTTGTCGCGGTCGCCGAGGAGGGTGCCGCCGCGCAGTTCCTCCTTGTGGATCTCCTCGCCGTACACGGGGGCCCCTGTGAGGGGTTCGACCCAGAATTTGCGGACGGTGGTGTACCAGCGGGTCGTGCCGGTCCGTTCCACCGCCTCGGGGGTGAGGCCCTCGACGGGCAGGGTCTTCGGGATCTTCACCTCGGTCCAGGGGATGGTCTGCTCGAAGTAGTAGACCTCCAGGCCGCGGAGGTCCTGGGTGCCCTTGTAGGTGATGGGCGCGGTGATGCGGGCCTGGGCGTCGAAGTACTCGTAGTCCCGTTTGCCGGTCAGGAAGGGCCATTTGAACTCGATGCCCTGGCGGCGCACCGGGTCGCCGTCGACCATCTCGCCGGTGGCGTGGACGGGTTCCTGGGTGTGGGCGTCGAAGATGTAGCGCTCGGGGATCCGGGAGACCATCCTGCCGTCGGGCCCGACGACGTAGGACAGGCCGTCCCAGACGACGACGTCCCGGCCGGCCGACTCCTCGATCCGCTCGGAGGCCTCCACGTCGCCCTTGAGGGTCTGGACGATGGTGACCTTGGAGACCTTCTTGGCCTTCATCGTGCCGTAGTCGAGGAGGGTGGCGTCCTTCGCCTCCAGCACCATGTGCTGGTACTGGTTCGCGGGGACCTTGGCGAGGCGGGGGAAGGCGTACCAGCGCAGCAGCGGGGACAGGGCCGCGAAGAACACGGCGAGGGCGAGCAGGACCAGGCCGGCCTTGCGGCGCATCTCGGCCTCCCTCCCGGGCGGGGCGGTCAGGGGTGTGCGGGCACGGTCGTCAGCAGCGGCTCCGGAGATGTCCCGCCCGAGGGGGAGCCGAGGGCGGTCACCGTCAGGACCAGGGCGAACGCGGCGGCGAGACCGGTGGCGGCGGCGATGAGAGCGCGCATACGGAGCCTCCCCACGGATCATGACGGCCAGAACTGATACACCGTCAGGTTGTTCGGCACCGTAGCAACGCGCGGCGGAGATGAGAACACGTTGCACACACAACGACGCCCCTCCTTACAAGAGGGGCGTCGTCTGTCGTACCTGAGAGCTACGCGCTCGGTTCGGCCGACGGGCTGGGCGAGGTCGTCTCGGCCGCCGCGACGGTCAGTTCGACGGTGAGCGTCGCGCCGCCCACCGTGGTGACGCGGAGCAGGAAGGTGCCGGTCGTGTCGTCCGCGTACAGGTCGGGCAGCTTCAGCAGGCCCTTCGCGTCCGTCTTGAGACCCGTGAGGGTGCGGACGGTCTTGCCGTCGGCGTCCTTGAAGTAGGGGCCCTTGTCGGTGACGGTCGGGTCGTCCGCCGACTTGATCAGCGTGGCGGTGGCGGCGACACCGTCGGCGACGGCGCCGTTGTATGTGGCCTTCAGCTCGACCCGGTTGGCGAACGTGCCGCCCGGGGCGCAGGTCAGCGCGGCGTTACCGGTGCGGGCGAGGGCGTCGGCGGCGCGTTCGGTGACCGTGGCCTTGTAGTCGAGGCCTGGGACGGCGCGGCCCACCACGGTGGCGCGGACGGTGACGGTCCCGGTCTTCTCCCCCGCCTGCAGGGCGGGCGCCACGGCCACACCGGAGCTGTTGGTGGCGACCGTGGCCACGTCCTCGCCGCCGGTGAAGGTGGTGTCCGTGTCGCCGACGATCGTGAAGCGGACCCTGACCTTGGCGACGGACTTGCCGGCCTTCGTCTCGGCGCGGGTGCTGATCCGCCGGTCGAACGCGTCGCCGGCCATGGCGGTGAGCTTGCCGGTTGCCGCGTCCTCCAGGTGATCGACCGTGTCGGTGGGGGTGGGGGGCGTGGTGGGCGGGGTGGACGGTGTGCCGGGCGGTGTGGTGGGCGGCTTCGGGGTCGTGGTGCCGCCACCGCCGGGCTTCTGGGGTGTCTCGGGCTTCCCGGGCCTGGGGCCGGGCTTGGGCGTCGAGCCGGCCGGGGTCGTCGCACCCGGGGCGGTGGGCGTGGGGCTCGCGCCCGCGCCGTCGTCGCTGCGGTTGTCGGGGAGCGTGCCGGTGCCGTCCGGGACCTCGTGCGTGCCCTTGCGGTAGTACTCCAGCCACCTCATGACGAGGTTCAGGTAGTCCCGGGAGTTGTTGTAGCTGAGGATCGCCCGGTCGAGGTCGCCCTGCTGGGACAGGTCCCAGTTGTTGCGGCACAGGTAGTGGCCGGCGGCGAGCGCGGCGTCGTAGATGTTGTTGGGGTCCTTCTTGCCGTCGTCGTTGCCGTCGCGGCCGGCCCAGGCCCACGTGGAGGGGATGAACTGCATGGGGCCGACGGCCTGGTCGTACGAGCTGTTGCCGTCGTACGCGCCGTCGTCGGTGTCCTTGATGAGGGCGAAGCCGTTGCCGTCGAGCTGGGGGCCCAGGATCTTCTTGATGGTGGTGCCGTGGGCGTCGACGCGGCCGCCACGCGCCTGCCCCGACTCCACCCGGCCGATGGCCGCGAGGAGCTGCCAGGGCAGGTTGCAGCCGGGCTTGGCCTCGCGCAGCGCGGTCTCGGCCTTCTTGTAGGCGTCGAGGACGGTCGCGGGGATGCCGGCTTCCGTCGTGCCCGTGCCGCCGGGGGCGGGGCCCGTGGACGGGGACGGGTTGGGGCTCTTGAGCGGAGGCAGGTCCGTGTAGTACGGCGAGTTGCCGGTGGCGCTGCCGTCGGAGGCACTCGCTTCGGGGGACGGGGTGGCGTCGGCAGCGGTCTGTCTGCCGTGGTCGTTCACGCCCGGAGCCTGGGAGGCGGACAGGGCCGCGACCGCTACCGCGGCCACGGCGGTGGTCGCCGCCCCCTTGCGCAGCCTCCTGCCGAATTGCGCCGCCATAGAGTGAACCCCTCCCGTGGACGCCCGCGCGTCCGGTCTACGTCTGCAATCGGTCTACGTCTGCAGTGTTCGCCCTGTTGTGACGATCCAACCGCCCGAGGGGTTGCCCTCCGACGGCCACAACTCTGTTCTCTTGCGTGCTCTGTTCTTTACCGCGGTCGCGTGTTCGACGCGCTCCCCGCGCGGCGACTCTGGCGACCCTACGACAACTTCCTTTGCTCGGGCACCCGTTCGTGACCGTTTTTCACCGGTTGGTCATGTCCGCTCGTGACGCGGTCGCCCGGGTGGCATCCCGCATACTGGGCCACTGACCACCGGGCTCCCGTGCTTGGTGCAACGACCGTCGCGAGGAGCCGAGTTGCCGTTCACGCTGAGCCATGCGGCAGCCGTACTGCCCGCCGTCCGCACCGACGGCACCGCCCGGGGCCCGCTGGTGCCCGCCGTGCTCGTGGCGGGGTCCTTCGCGCCCGACATGACCTACTACGCGGCGAGTGTGCTGTCCGGGGCGATGGAGTTCGGCGACGTCACGCACTCGGTGCCGGGCGTCTTCACGGTCGATGTGCTCATCGCCTGGGCGCTGGTGGGGCTGTGGCTGCTGATGCGTGAGCCGCTCGTCGCGTTGCTGCCGCGGGCCCGGCAGGGGCGGGTGGCGGCCCTGCTGCGGTGCGGGGCGCCCCGCGCGCGGGTGCGGCCGTCGCTGGTGGCGCGGTGGTACGCGTCCGCGGTGCTCGGTGCGCTGACCCATGTGGTGTGGGACGCGTTCACGCATCTCGACCGGTGGGGCATGCGGCTGTTCCCGGTGCTGGGCCGGGAGGTGGCGGGCTCACCTCTGTACTGGTACCTGCAGTACGGGGGTTCGGCGGTGGCCGCTGTCGTCATCGCCGTGTTCGTGGCGCGGGCGCTGCGGCGGGCGCCCGTGGGCGAGCCGGTGGATGTTCCCGTGCTGGCGGTACGGGACCGTTGGGCGGCCGCTGCCGTCATCGGCGGCTTCGCGCTGGCGGGCGCGGTGCAGCGGGCGTCGCGGTGGTGGGCGTACTGGGGCTCGGCGGCGAAGCCCTGGGAGATCATTCCGACGGTGTGCTTCGGCGCGGGCGCGGGACTCGTCCCGGCGCTGCTGCTCTACGCCGTGGGGGTCAGGGTGCTGCGTCCGGTTCCGGTCCCCGCCGCTCCTGCCCCTGCCGCCGAGACGGAGCCGAGCCGCCCGTCCGCTCGCTGAGGACGCTGAGGACGCTGTCGGACGTCGTGATGTACACCGTGATGGTGGTGTGCGCGGGGCGGGGGCGTGGCAGCAGGGTGAGGACGAGGGCCAGGTAGTCGCGGGCCAGTCGGGTCCAGGGGCGGGAGGGTTTGCCCTCGGGTTCGGGCGTGCAGGGGGGCCGGGCCCCGGCGGGGACGTCGCCGGCGACGGCGGTCAGATCGGCGACGGTCAGCGTACGGCCGGCGCCGATGACACCGGCGAGGACGGCCAGGGCGTCGGTGCCGGTGAGCCCGGTGAGGGCAGCGAGAGCTTCCGTGTCGGCGAGACCGGTCAGGGCGGCCAGGGCATCGGTGTCCGCAAGCCCGGTCAGGGCGGCGGACAGGACATCGGTGTCGGCGAGCCCGGTGAGGGCAGCCAGTGCTTCGGTGCCGGCGAGGGCAGGAGCTGCGGTCAGGCCGTCCGCACTCGGAAGGACCGCGGCGGCGATCAGGGCGCCGGTGGCGACGGAGCCGGTGGGCCGCCGTCCGCGCGCCAGGCGCTGCCGGAGATCCGCCGTCGCGTGGCGCAGGGCCGAGGTGAAGGTGACGGGGACGCGAACCGTACTCGCGGCGGCCTCGAACGCCGGGCCCGGCGGCAGTGCCACGCCTGATGCCGTGCGGCTGAGGAGCGTGCGTATACCCATGCCCCGCATCTTTGCGAGCACCGTGGTCGGAGGCGCCTTCTCGGGGTCCACGCGAGTGACGGATCAGTGGGCGCCGGGGCGGGGCGGGCGCCCGGGGCGAGCCGACGCCCCGGCCGAGGCGTGAATCCTGGGCTTGGCTCAGGCAGGGCACCGGCACCCCGGCCGAGGGGTGAACCCCGGGCCCGGCTCAGGCAGCGCTCCGGCGCCCCGGGCTCGGGCGGGCCGACGCCCGCACGCCCGGCCGAGGCGTGAACCCTGAGCCCGGCTCGGACGGGACCCCGGCACCCCGGCCCGGGCGGGCGCGACACCCGCAGGCCCGGGCGAGACCTCGGCACCCGGATCAAGGCGGGGAGCCCACACCTCCGGCTCAGGCGAGCCGCCCGGTCAGGCCGAGGCGGAACCCCGGCGGGCCGGCAGAACCGGAACCCGGGCTGCCACGGTATCCCCCGGGTCGGCCACACGAACCCGGGCAGCCCCCTGCCGACGCGAGACCCGGGCCCCCAGCTGACGCAGGACCCGGGCCACCCCTGCCGACGCGAGCCCCAGGCCACCCCCTCCCGACTCGAGCCCCCGGGCCACGGAAACCCCGCGCGCACCCGCGCCACCGCCCCGATCCGCCCTGCGGGCTAGTGCGCCGCCGACTCCCAGTCGGGGCCCGCGCCCACCGAGACGCCCAGTGGGACGCGGAGGTGGACGGCGTTCGCCATCTCGCGGCGGACCAGTTCCTCCGCGGCGGGCCGTTCACCGGGGGCGATCTCCAGCACGATTTCGTCGTGGACCTGGAGGAGCATGCGGGAGGCGAGGCCCGCCTCCTTCAGGGCGTCGTCGACCTTCAGCATGGCGATCTTGACGATGTCGGCCGCGGTGCCCTGGATGGGCGCGTTCAGGGCCATCCGCTCGGCGGCCTCGCGGCGCTGGCGGTTGTCGCTGTTGAGGTCGGGGAGGTAGCGGCGGCGTCCGAAGAGCGTCGCCGTGTAGCCCGTGGCCCGGGCCTCGTCGACCGCCCGGCGCAGATAGTCCCGTACGCCGCCGAACCGCTCGAAGTACGCGTCCATCAGGGCGCGGGCCTCCGCCGCCTCGATGTTCAGCTGCTGGGAGAGGCCGAAGGCGGACAGTCCGTAGGCCAGGCCGTACGACATGGCCTTGATCTTGCGGCGCATCTCGGCGTCCACCGCGTCCGGCTCGACGCCGAAGACCTGGGAGGCGGCCGTGGTGTGCAGGTCCTCGCCGGAGGTGAACGCCTCGATGAGGCCCTCGTCCTCGGAGAGGTGCGCCATCACGCGCAGCTCGATCTGGCTGTAGTCGGCCGTCATCAGCGACTCGAAGCCCTCGCCGACGACGAAGCCGCGGCGGATGGCGCGGCCCTCGTCGGTGCGGACCGGGATGTTCTGCAGGTTCGGGTCGGTCGAGGACAGGCGGCCGGTGGCGGCGACCGTCTGGTTGAAGGTGGTGTGGATCCGCCCGTCCGCGGCGATCGTCTTGATCAGGCCCTCGACGGTCACCCGGAGCTTGGCCTGCTCACGGTGGCGGAGCATGATCACCGGAAGCTCGTTGTCCGTCTGGCCGGCGAGCCAGGCCAGGGCGTCGGCGTCCGTGGTGTAGCCGGTCTTGGTCCGCTTGGTCTTGGGCAGGGCCAGCTCGCCGAAGAGGACCTCCTGGAGCTGCTTGGGCGAGCCCAGGTTGAACTCGTGCCCAGCAGCCGCATGGGCCTCCTTCACGGCCTGCTGGACGGCGCCGGCGAACATCTGCTCCATGGCCTCCAGGTGGGACCGGTCCGCCGCGATGCCGTGCCGCTCCATGCGGGCGAGCAGCGCGGACGTGGGCAGCTCCATGTCACGCAGCAGGTCGGCGGCGCCGACCTCCTCCAGGCGGCCCTCGAAGGCCTGGCCCAGGTCGAGGACGGCACGGGCCTGGATCATCAGGGCCTCGGCCTCGGCGCCGTCGTCCGCCCCGAAGGCGAGCTGGCCGTCGGCGGCGGCGGCCGGGGTCAGCTCGCGGTGCAGGTACTCCAGGGACAGCGCGTCCAGGTCGAAGGAGCGGCGGCCCGGCTTGACGAGGTAGGCGGCGAGCGCGGTGTCCATGCGCACGCCCTCGACGCTCCAGCCGTGCTCGGCGAAGACGCGCATGGCGCCCTTGGCGTTGTGGAGGATCTTGGGCCGCTCGGCGTCGGCGAGCCAGGCCGCGAAGGCCCGCTCGTCGGCCTCGTCGAGCTCGGCGGGGTCGAACCAGGCGGCGGGGCCCTCGGGCGCGGCGAGGGCGACCTCGGCGACCGAGCCGGTGCCGAGCGCCCAGGTGTCGACCGTGGCGATACCGAGGGGCTGTGTGCCGTGCTCGGTGAGCCAGGCGGACAGCTCGCCGGTGCCGAGCACCGTGCCGTCCAGCTCCACGCCCTCGGAGCTGACCGGGGTGGTCTCGGCCTCCTCGGCGCCCGGGTCGACGGCGAAGAGCCGCTCGCGCAGCGACGGGTTACGGATCTCCAGGGTGTCCAGGATCATCGCGACGGCCTTGCGGTCGTAGGCCACCCGCTCCAGGTCGGTGACACCCTTGGGCAGCTCCACCTGCCGCTCCAGCTCGGTGAGCCGGCGGTTGAGCTTGACGGACTCCAGGTGGTCGCGGAGGTTCTGGCCGGCCTTGCCCTTGACCTCCTCGACGCGCTCGACCAGCTCGGCGAAGGAGCCGAACTGGTTGATCCACTTCGCGGCGGTCTTCTCGCCGACGCCGGGGATGCCGGGGAGGTTGTCGGAGGGGTCGCCGCGCAGGGCCGCGAAGTCGGGGTACTGCGCGGGCGTCAACCCGTACTTCTCGAACACCTTCTCCGGGGTGAAGCGGGTGAGCTCGGAGACGCCCTTGGTCGGGTACAGCACCGTGGTGTGCTCGCTGACCAGCTGGAAGGAGTCGCGGTCGCCGGTGACGATCAGCACCTCGAAGCCCTCGGCCTCGGCCTGGGTGGCGAGCGTGGCGATGACGTCGTCGGCCTCGAAGCCGTCCACGGCGAAGCGCTGGGCACCCATCGCGTCCAGGAGCTCGCCGATCAGCTCGACCTGGCCCTTGAACTCGTCCGGGGTCTTGGAGCGGTTCGCCTTGTACTCCGTGAACTCCTGGGACCGCCAGGTCTTGCGGGAGACGTCGAAGGCGACCGCGAAGTGCGTGGGCGCCTCGTCGCGCAGCGTGTTGGCGAGCATCGACGCGAAGCCGTAGATCGCGTTGGTCGGCTGGCCCGTCGCGGTGGTGAAGTTCTCCGCGGGCAGCGCGAAGAACGCGCGGTAGGCCAGCGAGTGCCCGTCCATGAGCATCAGTCGCGGCCGGCTGCCGCCGGAGGTCTGGTCGGTCGTCTTCGATGCTGTCTCTGCCACGCCCCCGATCCTGCCACGCCCCACTGACACTCGGCCCCGCCCCCGCGGGTGCCGGGCCCGGGCGCACCCCGCGGAGGACCCCGCTCACCCCGCCCTCGGTACCGGGTGGCCCGACCGCAACCGCTGTCACCGCCGCGTGCGAAGATCAGAGGCCTACCTCACAGCGCAGTCGAAGGGGAGTGTGCGATGGCGTCGAAGCCGCCCATAAGCGATCCGGTCCAGGACGCGCCGCAGGTCACCGGACCGAAGCACGCGGCCGCGGGACTCCCGGCCATCGGGCACACACTGCGGATCGCCCAGCAGCAGATGGGCGTCAAGCGCACCGCGCTGACGCTGCTGAGCGTGAACCAGAAGGACGGCTTCGACTGCCCGGGCTGCGCCTGGCCCGAGCCGGAACACCGGCACAAGGCGGAGTTCTGCGAGAACGGCGCGAAGGCCGTGGCCGAGGAGGCCACCCTGCGCCGGGTCACGCCCGAGTTCTTCGCCGCGCACCCGGTCGCCGACCTGGCCGGCCGCAGCGGCTACTGGCTGGGGCAGCAGGGCCGGCTCACCCACCCCATGTACCTGCCCGAGGGCGGCTCGCACTACGAGCCGGTCACCTGGGAGCGCGCCTTCGACATCATCGCCGAGGAGATCGCCGCGCTCGGGTCCCCGGACGAGGCCCTGTTCTACACCTCCGGCCGCACGAGCAACGAGGCCGCGTTCCTCTACCAGCTGTTCGCCCGCGAGCTCGGCACGAACAACCTGCCGGACTGCTCGAACATGTGCCACGAGTCGTCCGGGTCGGCCCTGTCGGAGACGATCGGCATCGGCAAGGGCAGTGTCCTGCTGGAGGACCTGTACAAGGCCGACCTGATCATCGTCGCCGGGCAGAACCCGGGGACGAACCACCCGCGCATGCTGTCGGCGCTGGAGAAGGCCAAGGACAACGGCGCGAAGATCATCAGCGTCAACCCGCTGCCCGAGGCGGGCCTGGAGCGCTTCAAGAACCCGCAGACCCCGCAGGGCATGATCAAGGGCGCCGCGCTCACGGACCTGTTCCTGCAGATCCGCATCGGCGGCGACCAGGCCCTGTTCCGGCTGCTGAACAAGCTGATCCTGGAGACGGACGGCGCGGTCGACGAGGCGTTCGTCCGGGAGCACACGCACGGCTACGAGGAGTTCACCGAAGCCGCCCGTGCCGCCGACTGGGACGAGACGCTCACGGCGACCGGCCTGACCCGGGAGGAGGTCGAGGAGGCCCTGCGGATGGTCCTGGCCTCCGAACGCACCATCGTGTGCTGGGCGATGGGCCTCACCCAGCACAAGCACTCCGTCCCCACGATCAGGGAAGTCGTCAACTTCCTCCTGCTGCGCGGCAACATCGGCCGTCCGGGCGCGGGCGTGTGCCCGGTGCGCGGGCACTCGAACGTGCAGGGCGACCGCACGATGGGCATCTTCGAGCGGCCCGCCCCGGCGTTCCTGGACGCCCTGGAGAGGGAGTTCGGCTTCGCACCCCCGCGCGAGCACGGCCTTGACGTCGTACGCGCCATCCGCGCCCTGCGCGACGGCGAGGCGAAGGTCTTCTTCGCCATGGGCGGCAACTTCGTGGCGGCGTCCCCCGACACGGACGTCACCGAGGCGGCCATGCGCCGGGCCCGGCTGACCGTGCACGTGTCGACGAAGCTGAACCGTTCGCACGCGGTCACAGGCGCGCGTGCCCTGATCCTGCCGACGCTGGGCCGCACCGAGCGCGATCTCCAGGGCAGCGGCGAGCAGTTCGTGACGGTCGAGGACTCGATGGGCATGGTGCACGCCTCCCGGGGCCGCCTGGAGCCCGCGAGCCCGCACCTGCTGTCGGAGCCGGCCATCGTCAGCCGGCTCGCCCGCCGCGTGCTCGGCGAGAACAGCCGCACGCCGTGGGAGGAGTTCGAGAAGGACTACGCGACGATCCGGGACCGCATCGCGCGCGTGATCCCCGGCTTCGAGGACTTCAACGCGCGCGTGGCCCGCCCCGGCGGCTTCGCCCTCCCCCACGCCCCGCGCGACGAGCGCCGCTTCCCCACGGCCACCGGCAAGGCCAACTTCACCGCCGCGCCCGTGGAGTACCCGGAGCTGCCCGAGGGCCGCCTGCTGCTGCAGACGCTGCGCTCGCACGACCAGTACAACACCACCATCTACGGCCTCGACGACCGCTACCGGGGCATCCGGAACGGCCGCCGGGTGGTGCTGGTCCACCCCGAGGACGCGCGGGCCCTGAAGCTGGCGGACGGTTCGTACGTCGACCTGGTCGGCGAGTGGAAGGACGGTGTGGAGCGCCGGGCACCCGGTTTCCGCGTCGTGCACTACCCGACGGCCCGGGGCTGCGCCGCCGCGTACTACCCGGAGACCAATGTGCTGGTGCCGCTGGACGCCACGGCGGACACCAGCAATACCCCGGCCAGTAAGTCCGTCGTGGTGCGTCTGGAACAATCGGCGACCGACTGAGCGTTCGCTCAGTGGCAGAGCAGCCGAGTGACGAGGACGAACGGAGCCGGGCCCGATGGGTGAGCAGCAGCATGTGAAGTTCCCGCAAGAGGTCATCGACGAGTACGCCGCTCTCGGCGTGGACCTCCTGGCCCTGTTCTCCGCGGGGCACCTCGGGAACCGGATGGGCGTCCAGATCTCCGAGGCGTCGGCGGACCGGGTCGTCGGCACGATGCCGGTGGAGGGCAACACCCAGCCCTACGGCCTGCTGCACGGCGGGGCCTCCGCGGTGCTGGCCGAGACCCTCGGCTCGATCGGGTCGATGCTGCACGGCGGCAGCTCCAAGATCGCCGTGGGCGTCGACCTGAACTGCACCCACCACCGAGGGGTGCGCTCCGGGCTGGTCACGGGCGTGGCCACGCCCGTGCACCGGGGGCGGTCGACCGCCACGTACGAAATCGTCATCACGGACGAAAGCGACAAAAGGGTCTGCACGGCCCGACTGACGTGCCTCCTGCGCGATGTGAAGCCGGGCGACGAGGAACTCATCCGCGGCGCGAACTGAGCCAGGCGGTCCGGACTGAGCCAGGGAAACCCTGAAGGGGGCGGGCGCGCCGTTGTCGCGCCCGCCCTCTGGGCCTTTCCCTGGCGCTCCACCTCGCAAGCCGACATCCCCCCACCCCTTCCCCTCCCTACCGTGGCTCCATGAGGCAACTCGGCCGACGCCGAACACGGTTGGGACGTCATCGGTACCAACGCGCGGCGCCCTGCCGACCGGTTCGCCGACCGTTGGAGCGGGCATCCGCCCTTGGCGGAGAAGGGCGGTCGTCGCGGCGGCCGTGACCGCCGTCGCCGCGGCCGCGACCCTCGCGCTCCCCAAGCCCTCACGCCCTCGGTCGCGCCGAAAGCCTCAACTCACCAGGAAAGACAAGCCCGTTCCGGTTCGTCGTCACCGTCGAACGCGGCCCCGCCGTCACCCTCCAGGTCACCGGCACCTCCTCCCCCAGGCTCAGCGCCCGCGCCGCCCCGGCCCGGCCGTCACCGTGCCCGCCGGCACACCCCGCCGCATCACCGTGGAAATCACCGTTTCCGATCGCCCGGCGCTCGCCCCGGAAGTCGATCACCCTTTCCCCGACGTAACGCTCCGTAACACGCGCGCAATACAACGCCCGGATTCATCTTCGGCCGCGCCTGCGCCCGGAAGCTTTCCGATCTCTTCCGGACCGCCCGCGGCCCGGGAACCGCACGATCTCAGCCATGGCCAACCGGAAGTGCGAGTTCTCAGAATGCGGACCTCGGCGAAAATCCACCAAACCCGCCGAGAGGGTCTCCGGCCGAGACCGGGCATCCACCCCGTCATAACAAGAAAGTCACAAGCGAGCCCGCGCCGCTGACCCTGCCCTGACCCCGGGCTTAGAGTCACGGCCAGTCACCGCTCCATCGGGAGTTCGGTACCAGCGCGGCACTCACCCCCCGACCAGGGCGGGGCCTGCCTGTGAAAGGACTGATTGTGCGACAGCGTTCCTTGGTGATTCTTACCTCCGTTCTGACGACCGGAGCTCTGACTCTCACCGCCTGCGGTTCCCGAGACGACAGCGGTGACAAGGGCGGAGACAACGGGAGCGGCACCACGCTGACCATCGGCGTCGACGCCCCGCTCTCCGGTGAGAACTCGACCACCGGCCTCGGCATCCAGTACGGCGCCCAGATAGCCGTCGACGACGCCAACAAAAACAACTGGGTCCCGGGCGTGAAGTTCAAGCTCAAGGCCCTGGACGACAAGGCGCAGCCCGCCACCGGCCAGTCCAACGCCACCAGCATCGTCGGCGACAAGACCGCCGTCGGCGCCGTCGGCCCGCTGAACTCCGGCGTCGCCCAGACGATGCAGCAGGTCTTCGCCTCGGCGAACATGGTGCAGATCTCCCCCGCGAACACGGCGCCCGAGCTGACCCAGGGCAAGAACTGGCAGACGGACAAGAAGCGCCCGTTCAAGACCTACTTCCGCACCGCCACCACCGACGAGCTGCAGGGCAGCTTCGCCGCCGGCTACGCGTACAACGGCCTCAAGAAGAAGAAGGCCTTCGTCGTCGACGACAAGCAGACCTACGGCGCCGGCCTCGCGAAGATCTTCAACGAGCAGTACAAGAAGCTCGGCGGCAAGGTCGTCGGCAGCGACCACGTCAACACCGGTGACAAGGACTTCGGCTCCCTCGTCACGAAGATCAAGAACTCCGGCGCCGACCTGCTCTACTACGGCGGCCAGTACGACGAGTCCGCCCTGATCACCAAGCAGCTCAAGGACGCCGGCGTCAAGATCCCGCTGTTCGGCGGCGACGGCATGTTCGCCTCGACCTACATCGAGGCCGCCGGCAAGTCCTCCGAGGGCGACCTCGCCACCGCCATCGGTGTCCCCGCCGACACCCTGCCCGCGGCCAAGACGTTCATCGAGACGTACAAGGACAAGGGTTACAAGGGCGACTACGGCGCGTACGGCGCGTACGCCTACGACGCCACCACCGCCATCATCAAGGCCGTCAAGGCCGCCGCCGACGCCAACGGCGGCAAGGTGCCCACCGACATCAACGACCTGCGCTCCAAGGTCGTCGACGGTGTCCAGAAGTCCGACTTCGAAGGCCTCACCGGCAAGATGTCCTTCGACCAGTACGGCGACACCACCAACAAGCAGCTGACGGTCTACCAGGTCGAGAAGGGTGCCTGGAAGGACGTGGAGACCGGCACCGCCGACCTGAAGTAGTCCGGCCCGCCACAACGCCACACCACGGGCCGCGCGGAAGGGGACCCCGACCGCGCGGCCCGTTTCCACACCCCCACACAGCACGCGACCACGCACACATCCAGTGCACACGACCACCAGCGACATGGAGGCCATGCGGTGAACACCCTGCCGCAGCAGCTGGCCAACGGGCTGCTTCTAGGCTCGATGTACGGGCTGATCGCCATCGGCTACACGATGGTGTACGGCATCGTCCAGCTCATCAACTTCGCGCACGGCGAGATCTTCATGACCGGGGCCTTCGGCGCCCTCACGGTCTACTTCTACATCCTGCCCGACGGCACCTCGATGGCCCTCGCCGTACCCCTCATGCTCCTCGGCGGCGCCATCGTGGCCATCCTCATCGCCGTCGGAGCGGAACGATTCGCCTACCGACCACTGCGCGGAGCACCACGCCTGGCACCGCTCATCACGGCCATCGGCCTCTCCCTGGCCCTCCAGGAGGTCGTGCGCAACTTCTACCCCGGCGCCGACCGCGCCCGCGCCTTCCCCGGCCTCGACGCCACCCACGACATCGGCTCCGTCACCATCAAGGACGCCGACATCTTCCTCATCCTCGCCGCCATCCTCTGCATGGCCGCCCTCGCGATCTTCGTCCGCCGCAGCCGCACCGGCCGCGCCATGCAGGCCACCGCGCAGGACCCGGACACCGCGCAGCTGATGGGCATCGACACCAACCGCATCATCGTCATCGCCTTCGCCATCGGCGGTTTCTTCGCCGCCGTCGCCGCCGTCGCCTACGGACTCAAGTACGGCAACGTCGACTACCGCATGGGCTTCCTCATGGGCCTCAAGGCCTTCACCGCGGCCGTCCTCGGCGGCATCGGCAACATCTACGGCGCCATGCTCGGTGGCGTCGTCCTCGGCATCGCCGAAACCCTCGCCTCCGCCTACATCGACGAGATCCCCGGCATGGAGCAGCTCGGCGGCCAGAGCTGGGCCAACGTGTGGGCCTTCTGCCTCCTCATCCTCGTGCTCCTCTTCAGGCCACAGGGCCTGCTCGGCGAGCGCGTCGCGGACAGGGCGTGATCACATGACCGAGACGACCAAGACGCCCGTGCCGGACGCCGTCCCCACCCCGACGCCCGCACCGCGTGGACTCATCCCCCTGCCCGCGGCGGCCGCCCGCGCCCTGCTGCTCGCCGGCGGCATCGCCACCGCCGCCTCCGCGTTCCTCGCCTGGACCTGGACCGCCGAGTTCCCCGGCGACCTCACCTACAACGGCTACCCCGGTGGCCTGCAGTGGCTGACCTTCACCGCCGGCGTCCTCACCGCCCTGTTCGCGCTCGCCTCCTACGGCATCCGCGGCCTCGGCTGGCTGCTGCCCGCCCGCAACAACGCGCCGCTCGCCCTCACCGCACTCGGCGGCTTCACCGTCACCTGGTTCACCGTCATCGCCATCAGCGCCAGCCTCGGCGGCGTCGTCAACCTCGAACCCGGTGGCTGGATCGCGGCCATCGCCTCCCTGCTGCCCGTCCTCGGCGCCTTCGCCCTCCCCCAGGAGCGCACCGGCACCGACGGCACCAAGGAAGCCATCAAGGCCTACATCGCCAAGCCCGACCACATCCCCGCCGCCCAGGCCATCGCGCCCTGGATCCAGCGGGCCGTCATCACCGTGGTCACCATCATCGGCCTCGGCGTCTTCACCTACGGCATCGACACCGAGTACGGCGAACTCTTCATCGGCTACCTCTTCGTGGTCACCTTCGCCATGTGGGCCCTGCACACCGCCGGCCTCATGGACCGCTTCTCGGCCCTCGTCGCCGCCAACCGCAGCTTCACCCTCGCCATGGGCTTCGCCGCGGCCATCGCCTTCCCGTTCACCCAGACCGACGACCACTACGCCAACATCGGCGTCAACATCCTGATCTTCGGGACCGTCGCCCTCGGCCTCAACATCGTCGTCGGCCTCGCCGGACTCCTCGACCTCGGGTACGTCGCCTTCCTCGGCGTCGGCGCCTACACCGCCGCGCTCGTCTCCGGCTCCGAGTTCTCCACCATCTCCGGCGTCCACCTGCCCTTCTGGGCCTCCGCCCTGGCCGGCGCCGCCGCATCGCTCGTCTTCGGCGTCCTCATCGGCGCCCCGACCCTGCGACTGCGCGGCGACTACCTCGCCATCGTCACCCTCGGCTTCGGAGAGATCTTCCGCATCGCCGTCAACAACATGGACGGCGACTCCGGACCCGACGTCACCAACGGCCCGAACGGCATCGCCAACATCCCCGACCTGAACTTCTTCGGCTTCAACTTCGGCCAGGCCCACGACATCGGCGGATTCACCCTCGGCCGCTTCGCCAACTACTACCTGCTGATGGTCCTCATCATGGCCATCGTCGTCCTGGTCTACACGCGCGCCGCGGACTCCCGCATCGGCCGCTCCTGGATCGCCATCCGCGAGGACGAGACCGCCGCCACCGCCATGGGCATCAACGGCTTCCGCGTCAAGCTCGTCGCCTTCGCCCTCGGCGCCGCCCTCGCCGGCCTCGCCGGCACCGTCAGCGCCCACGTCACCTACAGCGTCGTCCCCACGCCCTACCAGTTCGCCGGCTCCACCCCGCCCAACTCCGCCTTCCTCCTGGCCGCCGTCGTCCTCGGCGGCATGGGCACCGTGGCCGGACCACTCCTCGGCGCGGCCCTGCTCTACCTGCTCCCCGAGAAGCTGGTCTTCCTCCAGGACAAGTCGCTCCTCGCCTTCGGCATCGCGCTCATCCTCCTGATGCGCTTCCGCCCCGAAGGCATCATCGCCAACCGCCGGCGCCAGCTCGAATTCCACGAGACCGGCCAACTCGACGTACCCAAACAGACCACGCTGACCGACGAACCGGCCGTCACCAAGGCGGGGGCGTAAGAACATGACCACACCTGTACTCGAAGCACGCGACGTCACCATGCGCTTCGGCGGCCTCACCGCCGTACGCTCCGTCGACTTCACGGTCAACGCCGGCGAGATCGTCGGCCTCATCGGCCCCAACGGCGCCGGCAAGACCACCTTCTTCAACTGCCTGACCGGCCTCTACGTCCCCACCGAGGGCACCGTCTCCTACAAGGGCACCGTCCTCCCCCCGAAGCCCCACCTGGTCACCCAGGCCGGCATCGCCCGCACCTTCCAGAACATCCGTCTGTTCGCCAACATGACCGTCCTGGAAAACGTCCTCGTCGGACGCCACACCCGCACCAAGGAAGGCCTCTGGTCCGCCCTCCTGCGCGGCCCCGGCTTCAAGAAGGCCGAACGCGCCAGCGAGGAACGCGCCATGGAACTCCTCGAGTTCATCGGCCTCGCCCACAAGCGCGACCACCTCGCCCGCAACCTCCCCTACGGCGAACAGCGCAAGCTCGAGATCGCCCGCGCCATGGCCTCCGAACCCGGCCTGCTGCTCCTCGACGAGCCCACCGCCGGCATGAACCCCCAGGAGACCCGCGCCACCGAGGAACTCGTCTTCGCCATCCGCGACAAGGGCATCGCCGTCCTCCTCATCGAGCACGACATGCGCTTCGTCTTCAACCTCTCCGACCGCGTCGCCGTCCTCGTCCAGGGCGAGAAGCTCGTCGAGGGAACCGCCGAAGTCGTCCAGGCCGACGAGCGCGTCGTCGCCGCCTACCTGGGCGAACCCTTCGAAGGCGACCCCGGCGAAGCCGAAGCCGCCGAGGTCGAGGCCGCCGAAGCCGCCGCCGACGCGACCAGCACCACCAGCAGCACCAAGGGAGAAGCCAAGTGACCGCACTCCTCGAGGTCGAGGACCTCCGGGTCTCCTACGGCAAGATCGAAGCCGTCAAGGGCATCTCCTTCAGCGTCGACGCCGGGCAGGTCGTCACCCTCATCGGCACCAACGGCGCCGGCAAGACCACCACCCTGCGCACCCTGTCGGGCCTGCTCAAGCCCACCTCCGGGAAGATCCTCTTCGACGGCAAGCCCCTCAGCGGGGTCCCCGCCCACAAGATCGTCGCCCTCGGCCTCGCCCACTCCCCCGAAGGCCGGCACATCTTCCCCCGCCTCACCATCGCCGAGAACCTCCAGCTCGGAGCCTTCCTCCGCAAGGACAAGGACGGCATCGAGAAGGACATCCAGCGCGCCTACGACCTCTTCCCCATCCTCGGGGAACGCCGCAAGCAGGCCGCCGGCACCCTCTCGGGCGGCGAACAGCAGATGCTCGCCATGGGACGCGCCCTCATGTCCCAGCCCAAGCTGCTCATGCTCGACGAGCCCTCCATGGGCCTCTCCCCGATCATGATGCAGAAGATCATGGCGACCATCTCGGAGCTCAAGTCCCAGGGCACGACGATCCTCCTCGTCGAACAGAACGCCCAGGCCGCGCTCTCCCTCGCCGACCAGGGCCACGTCATGGAGGTCGGCAACATCGTCCTCTCCGGAACCGGGCAGGACCTGCTGCACGACGAGTCCGTGCGCAAGGCCTACCTGGGCGAGGACTGACGTCCCGGCCCACACACGAAGAGGCCCGCTCCCCTCGCGAACCGAAGGGGAGCGGGCCTCTTGCGTCTGTGACTCAGGCCTTGTCGGCCTTCTTCTCCTCGGCGTCCTGGATGACCGCCTCCGCGACCTGCTGCATCGACATCCGACGGTCCATCGACGTCTTCTGGATCCACCGGAAAGCGGCCGGCTCCGACAGCCCGTACTCCGTCTGCAGAATCGACTTCGCCCGGTCCACCAGCTTGCGCGTCTCCAGCCGGAGCGTGAGGTCGGCGACCTCCTTCTCCAGCTCCTTCAGCTCCGTGAACCGCGAGACGGCCATCTCGATCGCCGGCACGACGTCCGTCTTGCTGAACGGCTTCACGAGATACGCCATCGCACCCGCGTCCCGAGCGCGCTCCACGAGATCCCGCTGGGAGAACGCGGTCAGCATCAGCACCGGCGCGATGCTCTCCTCCGCGATCTTCTCGGCAGCGGAGATACCGTCGAGCTTCGGCATCTTCACGTCGAGAATGACAAGGTCGGGCCGGTGCTCACGAGCCAGCTCCACCGCCTGCTCACCGTCCCCGGCCTCGCCGACGACGCGGTACCCCTCCTCCTCCAGCATCTCTTTGAGATCGAGCCGGATCAGCGCCTCGTCCTCGGCGATGACGACCCGCGTCGTCATCGGGGGCACGTGCGACTTGTCCTCATCAGGCACGTCAACAGGCTGGGGCGACTCGGGGGCACTCACGTGGGCTCCTCGTTACGGGGCAGGGCCGGTCTGCTCCCAAGAGCGTACCTAGCTGAAGCCGGTACCGGTCACCGGGTACACTCCGATCAGTGCTGTCGCCGGGTTGGCGGAACAGGCAGACGCTGATGTCTCAAACACATCTGTCCGAGAGGACGTGCGGGTTCGAGTCCCGCACCCGGCACTGAGTAAGCGGAGGATCACGTTCGCGTGGTTCTCCGCTTTTTGCTGCCCAAGGTCACCCATAGTGACCCCACAGTGATCGCATGAACTTCCATGGCACTGACGTGCGACAGAAAGCCATCACCCTGCTGCGCGGCGGCGTGAGGAACGCGGAAGTGGCCCGTAGCCTCAACGTGCCGCTGGGGACGGTCGGCTACTGGAAACACCTCGACCGCGCCAAGCGCGGCGAGTGTCCCGGCCGCCACGATCCGAAGTGCCCCCGGTGCGACGGGCGAGATCTGGACGAGCCTGCCTATTCCTACCTGCTGGGCTTGTATCTCGGGGACGGTCACATCAGCCATTACTCCGAGCACCGCGTGCCCAACCTCATGATCGCCTGCACGGAGTCATGGCCTGGACTCATGGACGACTGCGAACAGGCCATGCGTGCGGTCTTCCCCGACAATTCCGTCTGCCGTGTCCGCAAGACCGGCTGCCGCAACGTGAAGGTCTACTCGAAGCACCTGCACTGTCTTTTCCCGCAGCACGGCCCCGGCAAGAAGCACGAGCGGCGTATCGTCCTCGAACCCTGGCAGCAGGACATCGTGGACGCCCATCCCTGGGAATTCATCCGCGGGCTCATTCACTCCGACGGGTGCCGGATCACGAACTGGACGACCCGCATGGTGGCCGGTGAGCAGAAGCGCTACGAATATCCCCGGTACTTCTTCACCAATGTCTCCGATGACATCCGGCGGCTCTACACGGACACCCTGGACACGCTCCGCGTCGAGTGGACGCTCTGCGCCCGCAACGGCGACCCGTTCAACATCTCCGTCGCCCGCAAAGCCTCCGTAGCCCTCATGGACGCCCACGTGGGCCCCAAGTACTGACACCGGCGTCGCTACTCCGCGATGTGGTGGACCCGGACCATGTTCGTCGAGCCGGAGACGCCGGGTGGGGAGCCCGCCGTGATGACGACCGTGTCGCCCGGGCGGCAGCGGCCGTGGCGCAGCAGCAGTTCGTCGACCTGGTCGACCATCGCGTCCGTGGAGTCGAGGCACGGGCCGAGGAACGTCTCGACGCCCCAGGTGAGGCTGAGTTGTGAGCGGGTCGCCTGGTCGGGGGTGAAGGCGAGGAGGGGGATCGGGGAGCGGTAGCGGGAGAGGCGGCGGGCGGTGTCGCCCGACTGGGTGAAGGCGACGAGGAACTTGGCGCCGAGGAAGTCGCCGATCTCGGCCGCCGCGCGGGCGACCGCGCCGCCCTGGGTGCGGGGTTTGTTGCGTTCGGTCAGCGGTGGGAGGCCTTTCGCCAGGATGTCCTCCTCCGCTGCTTCGACGATGCGGGCCATGGTGCGGACCGTCTCGATGGGGTGCTTGCCGACGCTGGTCTCGCCGGACAGCATCACGGCGTCCGTGCCGTCGATGACGGCGTTGGCGACATCCGAGGCTTCCGCCCGGGTCGGGCGGGCGTTGTCGATCATCGAGTCCAGCATTTGGGTGGCGACGATGACCGGTTTGGCGTTGCGCTTGGCGAGTTTGACGGCGCGCTTCTGGACGATCGGGACGTGTTCCAGTGGCATTTCGACGCCGAGGTCTCCGCGGGCGACCATGATGCCGTCGAATGCGGCGACGATGTCGTCGATGGTGTCGACGGCCTGGGGTTTTTCGATCTTGGCGATGACGGGGAGGCGGCGGCCTTCCTCGTCCATGATGCGGTGGACGTCCTGGATGTCGCGGCCGGAGCGGACGAAGGAGAGGGCGATGACGTCGAATCCGGTGCGCAGGGCCCAGCGGAGGTCGTCCTCGTCCTTTTTGGAGAGGGCGGGGACGGAGACGGCGGCGCCGGGGAGGTTGAGGCCTTTGTGGTCGGAGATCACTCCGCCCTCGCGGACGGTGGTGTGGACGCGGGGGCCGTCGACCGCGGTGACGTGGAGGCAGACTTTGCCGTCGTCGATGAGGATGCGGTCGCCGGGGGTGACGTCGGTGGCGAGGCCGGCGTAGGTGGTGCCGCAGATGCGGCCGTCGCCTTCGATGCCTTCTTCGACGGTGATGGTGAAGGTGTCGCCGCGTTCGAGGAGTACGGGTCCTTCGGTGAAGTGGCCGAGCCTGATTTTCGGGCCTTGGAGGTCGGCGAGGAGGCCGACGCTGCGGCCGGTCTCGTCGGCGGCTTTGCGGACCCGGTGGTAGCGCTCCTCGTGTTCGGCGTGGCTGCCGTGGCTGAGGTTGAAGCGGGCTACGTCCATTCCGGCGTCGACCAGGTGTTTGATCTGGTCGTAGGAGTCGGTGGCGGGTCCCAGGGTGCAGACGATTTTGGCTCGGCGCATGAATCGAGCCTATGAGTTACCGACTGGTAGTGAATTGGTCGGGGGTGACCACTCAACAGACTTTCGGTGAAGCGCTATTGACAAGTGTTGAATTGTGCGGCGGGGTGCTCCGATGAGCATCTCGAGGAATTCGGTCCGATTTTCGAAAGGATGCCGTGGGTGTGTCTACAGCCGCGGCGGCACCATCGTGAAGCGGGCGTTGATCTGGGCGTGGACGCGTTGGCGCTGGGGTTCGAGGTCGAGGGGGGCGGGGGTGTCCTCGGTGGCTCCGGCGAAGGCCGCGGAGCGCATGCGGCCGGGGGCCTGGGGGTGGGCCGGCGGGGCGGTCTCGGCGCCGATGTCGGCGAGTTCGACGAGGGCGGAGAGGCTGGTGCCGAGGGCTTCGGCGTACTCGCGGGCGCGTTGGACGGCTTCGTGCACGGCCTGCTTCCTGGCCTCGCGGTGGGCGGGTGAGTCGGGGCGCAGGGCCCACCAGGGGCCGTCGAGGCGGGTGAGTTCGAGGTCGGCGAGGCGGGTGGTGAGTTCGCCGAGGGCGGTGAAGTCGGTGAGTTCGGCGGTGACGCGGACGCTGCCGTGGTAGGTGCGGACGCGTTCGCCGCGGCCGTGTTTGGTGAGTTCGGGGGTGATGGAGAAGGCGCCGGTCTCCAGGCGTTCGACGGCGTCGCCGTAGGACTTGACGAGGTCGAGGATGCCGGCGTTGCGGCGGGTGAGGTCGTCGAGGGCGGAGCGGCGGTCGCGGCCGCGGGCGGCGACGGTGATGCCGATGCGGGCGATCTCGGGGTCGACTTCGAGGCGGGCTTCGCCGCGGACGGCGATGCGGGGGGCCTCAGGTGTTCCGTAGGGGACGGCGGGCTGGGGGGCGTCTGGGGTGGCCGCGGTCATACGTCCCACTCTGTCATGTCTGGGCTGGTCGGCGGCCGGGAGTTCCGGGGGCCGAGTCATCAGATCGCAACCTGCCGGGTCTGTTGCGGCCGGTCATGGACGGGTCAGAATCTACGCGCGTTATCTACGCGCGTCGTTCACAGATTCCGCAAGGGGAGCCAGACATGCCGTTGAACCGCCGGAAGTTCCTGGAGAAGTCCGCCGTGACCGGGGCGGGGGTGGCACTGGCCGGTGCGGTCTCGGCGCCGGGTGCGCAGGCGGCCGAGGCGAAGCCGGGTGCCAAGCGGTACGCGTTCACCGTGCTGGGGACGACGGACCTGCACGGCAACGTCTTCAACTGGGACTACTTCACGGACAAGGAGTTCGACGACAAGGACCACAACGACGTCGGTCTGGCGAAGGTCTCGACGCTGGTGAACCGGGTCCGTGCGGAGAAGGGCCGCCGCAACACGCTGCTGATCGACGCGGGCGACACGATCCAGGGAACGCAGCTGTCGTACTACTACGCCAAGGTCGACCCGATCACCGCCAAGGGCGGCCCGGTGCACCCGATGGCGCAGGCGATGAACGCCATGGAGTACGACGCGGCGGCGCTCGGCAATCACGAGTTCAACTACGGCATTCCGGTGCTGCGGAAGTTCGAGCAGCAGTGCCGTTTCCCGCTGCTGGGGGCGAACGCGCTGGACGCGAAGACGCTGCGGCCGGCGTTCGCGCCGTACAGCATGCACCGGCTGCGTACGCCGCACGGGCGGGACGTGAAGGTGGCGGTGCTGGGGCTGACCAACCCGGGCATCGCGATCTGGGACAAGGCGAACGTGCAGGGCAGGATGACGTTCCCGGGTCTGGAGGAGCAGGCGGCGAAGTGGGTGCCGAAGCTGCGGTCGATGGGCGCGGACGTGGTGATCGTGTCGGCGCACAGCGGTTCGTCGGGGACGTCGTCCTACGGTGACCAGTTGCCGTACATCGAGAACGCGGCGGGTCTGGTGGCGGAGCAGGTGCCGGGGATCGACGCGATCCTGGTCGGGCACGCGCACACGGAGATTCCCGAGTACTTCGTCACGAACAAGAAGACGGGCAAGCGGGTCGTGCTGTCGGAGCCGCTGAAGTGGGGGCAGCGGCTGACGCTGTTCGACTTCGAGCTGGTCTGGGAGAAGGGCTGCTGGGCGGTCGAGAAGGTGGGCGCGAAGGTCCTGAACTCCAACACGGTGGAGGAGGACCCGAAGATCACGAAGCTGCTCGCGGACGAGCACGAGAAGGTCGTGGCGTACGTCAACCAGGTCATCGGCACCAACGCGGCGGAGATGACGTCGGCCGAGGCGCCGTACAAGGACGTGCCGATCATCGATCTGATCAACCACATCCAGGCCGACACGGTGAAGCAGGCGCTGGCGGGGACGGAGCACGCCGCGCTGCCGGTGCTGTCGCAGGCGGCGTGCTTCTCGCGCAGTGCCCGGATCCCGGCGGGCGAGGTGACGATCCGGGACGTGGCGGGTCTGTACGTCTTCGAGAACACGCTGGAGGCGCGTCTGATGACGGGTGCGCAGATGAAGGCGTACCTGGAGTTCTCGGCGAACTACTTCGTGCAGACGGCGCCGGACGCGGCGGTGGATCCGGCGAAGCTGACGAACGCGAACGGCACGCCGGACTACAACTACGACGTGGTGAGCGGTCTGTCGTACGAGATCGACATCGCCAGGCCGGCCGGTTCCCGGGTGACGAATGTGCGGTTCGAGGGGCAGCCGCTCGCGGACGACGCGACGTTCGTGTTCGCGGTGAACAACTACCGGGCCAACGGCGGCGGTAACTTCCCGCATGTCGCCGCGGCCCAGCTGGTGTGGTCGAACTCGGACGAGATCCGCAACACCATGATCGCCTGGGTGAAGGCGAAGGGGTCGATCGACCCGGCCGTGTTCGCGGGGGTCGACTGGAAGCTCACCCGTAACGGCACGCCCGTCTTCTGAGCCGGGCGGTTCATCACCTTCGGTCGTCGACCAGCGGGGTCAGGGCCGGTGCCTCGCGGGGCGGCGGGACGTGCCGGCGCTGGGTGAGGCCGAAGGTGGTGAAGGCGGTGCGGCCGGGGAGGGCGTAGGCCTCGCCGCCCGTCAGGGAGTTGAGGATGATGGCGCTGCGCCAGGCGGCGAGGCCGAGGTCGGGGGCGCCGACGCCGTGGGTGTGGGTCTCGGCGTTCTGGACGTACACCGTGCCGGTGACGGACGGGTCGAGGACGAGCCGGTGGTCCTCGTCGATGCGGGGGCGCTCCTGGTTGTCGCGGCGCATGTAGGGGTCGAGGCCGGCGAGGATCCGGTCGAGGGGGCGCTCGCGGTAGCCGGTGGCGAGGACGACGGCGTCGGTGGTGAGGCGGGAGCGGCTGTCCTGGAGGGGGTGTTCCAGGTGCAGTTCGATTTTGGTCGTCGCGACGCGGCCGGCGGTGCGGACGCGGACGCCGGGGGTGAGGACGGCGTCGGGCCAGCCGCCGTGCAGGGTGCGGCGGTACAGCTCGTCGTGGACGGCGGCGATGGTGGTGGCGTCGATGCCCTTGTGCAGCTGCCACTGGCCCTCGACGAGCCGGTCGCGGGTGGATTCGGGCAGGGCGTGGAAGTAGCGGGTGTGGTCGGGGGTGAAGTGCTCCAGGCCGAGCTTGGAGTACTCCATGGGGGCGAAGGCCTCCGTGCGGCCCAGCCAGTGCAGTTTCTCGTGTCCGGCGGGCCTGTTGCGGAGCAGGTCGAGGAAGATCTCGGCGCCGGACTGTCCGGTGCCGACGACGGTGACGTGGCCGGCGGCGAGCAGGGCGGCGCGGTGGTCGAGGTAGTCGGCTGCGTGGACGACGGGTACGCCGGGGGCGTCGACGAGGGGCTTGAGCGGGTCGGGGACGTAGGGCTCGGTGCCGATGCCGAGGACGACGTTGCGGGTGTAGGTGCGGCCGAGGGCCTCGGCTTCTCCGTCGGTGTCGAGCTGGGTGTAGTCGACCTCGAAGACGTCGCGTTCGGGGTTCCAGCGGACGGCGTCGATCTGGTGGCCGAAGTGCAGGCCGGGGAGGTTTTCGCAGACCCAGCGGCAGTAGGCGTCGTACTCGGCGCGCTGGATGTGGAAGCGCTCGGCGAAGTAGAAGGGGAACAGCCGCTCGCGGGACCGGAGGTAGTTGAGGAAGGTCCAGGGGCTGGTGGGGTCGGTGAGGGACACCAGGTCGGCGAGGAACGGGACCTGGATGGTGGCGCCTTCGATGAGCAGGCCGGGGTGCCAGCCGAAGGCGGGGCGCTGGTCGTAGAAGACGGTGTCGAGGCCGTCGAGGGGGTGGGCGAGCGCGGCGAGGGAGAGGTTGGCGGGGCCGATGCCGATGCCGACGAGGTCGCGGGGGGCGTCGGGTCCGGGGGCCGGGGCGGGGTTCATCGGGGGGTGTGTCCTTCCACGAGGGTGGCTCGGCTCGCTGCCGCGAGGTGCAGCAGGGCGGCCAGGTCGTCGGGCCCGGTGACGGGGTTGAGGAGGGTGGCCTTGAGCCAGAGCCGCCCGTCGAGGCGGGCCCGGCCGAGGACGGCGGAGCCGTCGGTGAGCAGCGTGCGGCGTACGGCGGCGACGGTGGCGCTGGTGGCGCCGGTGGGGCGGAACAGCACGGTGCTGATGACGGGCGGGGCGTGCAGTTCGAAGTCGGGGTGGGCGTCGACGAGGGCGGCGAACTGGCGGGCGTGGGCGCAGACCTGGTCGACGAGCGCGCCGAGGCCGCTGCGTCCGAGGGTTTTGAGGGTGACGGCGAGTTTGAGGATGTCGGGGCGGCGGGTGGTGCGCAGGGACCGGCCGAGGAGGTCGGGCAGTCCGGCTTCGGTGTCGTCGTCGGCGTTGAGGTAGTCGGCGCGTTGCCGCAGGGCGGTGAGGTCGTGGGTGTCGCGGACGGTGAGGAGTCCTGCGGCGACGGGCTGCCAGCCGAGTTTGTGCAGGTCGAGGGTGACGGTGGCGGCGGCGTCGAGCCCGGTGAGGCGGGTGCGGTGCCGGTCGCTGAAGAGGAGGCCTCCGCCGTAGGCGGCGTCCACGTGCAGCCGGGCGCCGTGTGCCGCGCAGTGGGCGGCGATCTCGGGCAGCGGGTCGATGAGTCCGGCGTCGGTGGTGCCGGCGGTGGCGGCGACGATCAGCGGGCCGCTCAGGCGGGTGAGGGTCGCGTCGAGCGCTTCGGGGTCGAGCGTTCCGCCCGGGGCGGGTACGACGACGGGTTCGGGCAGGCCGAGCAGCCAGGCGGCGCGGGGCAGCGAGTGGTGGGCGTTGGCCCCGCACACGAGCCGGACGGATCCGCCGTGGGCCTCCCGGGCGAGGAGCAGGGCGAGTTGGTTGGATTCGGTGCCGCCGGTGGTGACGAGGGAGTCGGGGGTGCCGGCCGGGTGGACCTCGCGGGCCAGTGCGGTGGCGATCAGCCGTTCCAGTTCGGACGCGCCCGGTGCCTGGTCCCACGAGTCCATCGACGGGTTGAGGGCGGAGGCGGCGAGGTCGGCGGCCGCGGCGACGGCGAGCGGCGGGCAGTGGAGGTGGGCGGCGCACAGGGGGTGGGCGGGGTCGGCGGCGGTCGCGGCGAAGGCGTGGACCAGGGTGCGGAGGGCGTGCGGGTCGCCGCGGTCGGGGAGGATGTCTCCGGCCGCTTCCCGGATCCGGCCCGCGACGGCTTCCGGACCGCCCGCCGGCAGGGGCCCGCCCCGTGCCCGGGCGCCGGTGTCCAGCGCTTCGAGGACGGTGTCGAGCAACGGCCGCAGGGCGTGGGGGTGTTCGTGGCCTGAGGCGAGGGGCGGCGTGCTCATGGGGCTGACCTCCGGGGCGCGGGGCGACGCGCCCGGAGAGTTCAACGACGCAACCCGTGTGGAGGTACCTCCGTACGGGAAAACCGACCCGGGGTCACGTGACCCCGGGTCGGTTCCCGACGCCGGCGGGCTACGCCTGGCGTACCCGCAACGCCCTGGCCAGGTCGTCCAGTTGGTCGGCGAGTTTGCGGCGGAGCGCGGGGCTGGGGTCGGCGTCGCGCAGGCAGGCCTCGCCGAGGCGGAGGGTTTCGGTGTCGACGGCGTGCGCGGGGAAGGCCCAGCGGCCCGCGGCCTCTGCCATGGCGGGGCCGCGGCGGTCGGCGACGGCGACCGCGTCGGCGTAGTAGCGCCCGACGTACTCGCGTACCAGGTCGGCCTGTTCGGGCTGCCAGAAGCCGCGGGCGGTGGCGGTGAAGAGGTAGTTGGACAGGTCGTCGGAGCCGAACATCGCCTGCCAGGCGCGGGCCTTGGCCTCCGGGTCGGGCAGGGCGGCCCGGCAGCGGGCGGCGCCCTCCTGGCCGGTGGCGCTCGGGTCGCGTTCCAGTTCGGCGGCGATGGCGGCCTCGTCGGTGGCGCCGAGGACGGCGAGCCGGGCGAGGACGCGCCAGCGCAGCTCCGGGTCGAGTTCCGGGCCGCCGGGGACGGTGCCGTCGGCGAGCCAGGCGGCGATGGTGTCGGGGTGGGCGGCGACGTCGATGCGGTGGCGTACGGCGATCAGGCGCAGGCCGGGGTTGTCGCCGTCCTCGGTGCGGCGGATGAGGTCGCGGCAGAGGTCGGAGAGGGTGGCGAGGGCGGCGGGCCGCTCCTCGGGGGTGAGGTAGCGGTCGGTGATGTGGGTGGAGGCGAAGGCGAGGACGCCTTGGACGATGGCGAGGTCCGTCTCCAGCGGGAGGTGGGCGCGGGCGGTCTCCAGGTAGGAGCCGGGGGCGAGTTCGCCGTCGCGGACGGCGTCCCGCAGGGCGTTCCAGACGACCGCGCGGGTGAGCGGTTCGGGCAGGCCGGACAGCTCCTTGCGGACGGTCTCGAAGGACTCGGGGTCGAAGCGGACCTTGGCGTAGCTGAGGTCGCCGTCGTTGAGGAGGAGCAGGGCGGGCCGCTTGCCGATGGAGTGGGCGTCGGTGTGCGGGAGGTCCAGGTGGAGGCGTTCGCGCAGGACGAGCTGTCCGCCGTCGTCGCCGAGGTCCCGGTCGTAGAGGCCGGCGGCGACGCGGTGCGGGCGGCTGCCGGCGCGGTCGACGGTGAGGGCGCAGGTGCCGTGCTCGCCGGGGGCGATGCGCGGGGTGAGGGTGTCGACGCCGGTGGTGCGCAGCCAGGCGTCGGCCCAGGCGTGGACGTCGCGGTCGGTGGCCGCGGCGAGGTTGTCGATGAAGTCGGCGAGGGTGGCGTTGGCGAACTTGTGCCGGGCGATGTGGGTGTTGATGCCGGCGAGGAAGTCCTTCTCGCCGAGCCAGGCGACCAGTTGCCGCAGCGCGCTGGCGCCCTTGGCGTAGGAGATGCCGTCGAAGTTGAGCAGCGCGGAGGCGGTGTCGTCGACGGCTTCGGGGGCGACGGGGTGGGTGGAGGGGCGCTGGTCGGCGTCGTAGCCCCAGGACTTGCGGGTGACGCCGAAGTCGGTCCAGGTGTCGGTGAAGCGGGTGGCCTCGGTGAGGGTCTGGTAGCCCATGTACTCGGCGAAGGACTCGTTCAGCCAGATGTCGTCCCACCACTTGAGGGTGACGAGGTCGCCGAACCACATGTGGGCCATCTCGTGGGCGATGACCATGGCGCGGGTCTGGCGTTCGGTGTCGGTGACGGCGGAGCGGTAGACGAATTCGTCGCGGAAGGTGACCAGGCCCGGGTTCTCCATGGCGCCGGCGTTGAACTCGGGGACGAAGGCCTGGTCGTAGGAGTCGAACGGGTAGGGCTCGTCGAACTTCTCGTGGTAGCGGTCGAAGCAGGCGCGCGTGATGTCGAGGAGTTCGTCGGCGTCGGCGTCCAGGTGGGGGGCGAGGGAGCGGCGGCAGTGGATGCCGAAGGGCAGGCCGCGGTGCTCGGTGCGCACGGAGTGCCAGGGGCCGGCGGCGACGGCGACGAGGTAGGTGGAGATGAGCGGTGTGGGGGCCGCCTTCCATACGCCGTCGGCCTGTTCGGTGATGCCGTTGGTGAGGACGGTCCAGTCCTGCGGGGCCTTCACCGACAGGTCGAAGACGGCCTTCAGGTCGGGCTGGTCGAAGGCGGCGAAGACCCGCTGGACGTCGTCCAGGAAGAGCTGGGTGTAGACGTAGGTCTCGCCGTCGGTGGGGTCGGTGAAGCGGTGCATGCCCTCGCCGGTGCGGGAGTAGCGCATGCGGGCGTCGACGCGCAGTTCGTGTTCGCCGGCGGTGAGGTTCTTCAGCGGGAGCCGGTTGCCGTCGAGGGTCTCCGGGTCGAGGGGGTGTCCGTCGAGGGTGACGGAGCGCAGCTCGGCGGGCTTGAGCTCGACGAAGGTGTCCCCGTCCACGCGGGCAGCGAACCTGATCAGGGTGCGGGAGTCGAAGGTGTCGTCTCCGCGGGTCAGGTCGAGTTCGATCGTGTAGTGGTGGACGTCGAGGAGCTCTGCTCGGGTCTGCGCTTCGTCGCGCGTCAGTACGGACATGCGAGACATGCTGCCTGATGGCGTCGGCAACGCACAGAGGCGGATCGGTACGTGCCCAATGTCCGCCTCTACGTGCGGTCCTTTTCCAGCTCCCCGGCGTGCGCCCCCATGGGCCGCTGTGTGGGTACGCGCGCGTCGGGGTGCGGCAGTCCGGGGCGGGGGTGGGCGGCGGTTTCGGTGTGCTCCCCGGTGAGGGCGCGCAGGCGGCGCACTTCCCGTTCGAGGGCGAGGTGGCGCCGGTGGGCGTCGTAGAGGTAGCGGACCTTGGTGCGCAGGGCCCAGGGGTCCACGGGCTTCAGGACGAGGTCGGCGACGCCCAGTCCGAAGGCGGCGGTGGTCAGTTCGTGGTCGGCGCCGAAGCCGGTGAGGAGGATCACGGGGATGTGCTGGGTCTGCTCCACGCGCCGCATGTAGCGCACGACCTCCAGGCCGCTGACGCCGGGCATGCGCACGTCGAGCAGGAGCAGGCCGACCTGGCCGCGCAGCACCTGTTTGAGCGCTTCGTCGCCGCTGGTGGCCCGGGCGAGCCGGTAGCCCAGCGGGGCCAGGGCGCTCTCCAGCGCGTAGAGCGTGTCCTCGTGGTCGTCGACGATGAGGATGCTGGTATCCGACGGCATGGCCCGACGCCCCTCCCTCGCGGAGGTCCAGAGTAGTCCGGGACACTGACGCGCAGTGCTCGTCAGCTGACATGCTGTGCACAGCGCAGCATGCCCCGGGCGGGCCGCCGTGTCACTCCCCCCGGGAGGGTGCGCGCGAGGTCAGTTGCCGCTCGTGGCGGAGCCGTTGAGCGCCTCGTCGGCGATGCGCTCGTGGTGGCGGATGACCTCGGCGACGATGAAGTTCAGGAACTTCTCGGCGAAGGCCGGGTCCAGCTTGGCGTCCTCGGCGAGTGCGCGCAGCCGGGCGATCTGGCGGGCCTCGCGGGCCGGGTCGGCGGGCGGCAGCTGGTGCTGGGCCTTGAGGTGGCCGACCTGCTGGGTGGCCTTGAAGCGCTCGGCGAGCATGTGGACGACGGCCGCGTCGATGTTGTCGATGCTGTCGCGCAGCCGGGCGAGCTCTTCGCGCACGGCGGGGTCGACGTCGGGGGAACCGGTGTTGCTGGTGGTCATGGGGCGTCAGCCTACGGGGATCACGCCGGGCGGCCACCGGGCGTCTCATCCTTCGGCGGTGGGAGTCGCTTGTGGAAGCAGACGTCCTCGTGGCCGCCGGGAACACCCCCGATGCGGGCCCGTTCAGTGAAGCCGAGCCCGGGGTAGAAGGCGGGTGCCTGGAAGCTGTACGTGGAGACGATCATGTCGGTGCAGCCGCGCCGGGCGGCCTCCGCCTCGGCCGCGCGCATCAGCCGGCCGCCCCAGCCGCGGTGCCGCCGGTCCTCGCGCACCCAGAGCATGTCCACCGAGCACAGGGTGCCCCAGGTCCAGGCGGTGAGCCCGCCGACCAGGTCGCCGGTCTCGTCGGTGACGCGGACCTAGAGCGGCTCGGTGACGGCCCCGTCGGCGGCGGCGGTGTTGAAGGCGGTGAGCTCCTCGTCGAGGCGCTGTTCGAGGTCGTCGTCCTGGCCGCCCACCCGGAGCGAAGCGGCGACGGTGTGCTGTTCGCTGGTCACGGCCCGGATTCTGCCCCGGACCCCCGGGCGGTGACGACGGGATTTTCCGCCGTGTCGGGGCCCGTCCGCGGCGGGGTGAGTCCTCGTACAGTGGAACCGGGTTCTGGGGCGTCTTGGGGGTGAGGCGTGGCGAACGACGGGCCGGTCGAGCACGGCTACCCGCATCTGGAGACGGTGCGGGCCGCCATCACGGCGCTGTACAAAAGGCTGTCGTACGACACCGTGCGGGCGTTCGAGACCAGCGTGCTCCCGGTCGATGTGGCGTTCTGCGACACCGACGACCTGTATCTGGGGGCGCAGCGGGTGGCGCACGAGATGGTGCGGCACTACCGGCTGCCGGACGCCCGGCTGGTCGTGAGTTTCCGGGAGATGCGGCACGCGGCGAGCGTGGAGCTCGCGGCCGGGCCGGAGTACTTCGTGGAGCTGAACGACCGGTTCCGTGACCATCGGCGGGACATCGGGGCGGCCCTGGCGCACGAGGTGATGCACGTGTACCTGCACCGGCTCGACCTGTCCTTCCCGGGCGTGCGGGACAACGAGATCCTCACGGACACGGCGGCGACGTATCTGGGTGCGGGGTGGCTGCTGCTGGACGCGTACCGGGAGGACGGGGCGTCCTCGCAGAAGATGGGGTATCTCACGCCGGAGGAGTTCGGGTACGTGCTGGCCAAGCGGGCGCTGGTCTTCGGGGAGGACCCGTCGGTGTGGTTCACCAGTGCGCAGGCGTACACGGCGTATGGGAAGGGGATGGAGCTGGCCCGCCGGGACGGGCAGGAGCCGCCGCTGACGGCGGCGGGCTGGGCGGGGCGGCGGCGGTACGCCCGGGACCGGCGGCACGCGCCGGCGGGTCCGCCGCAGCCGGGGGTGCGGTACGCGTTCTCCCCCGACGGGGGCGGGCGGCTGCGGGTGTCGTTCCCCTGCCCCACGTGCCACCAGCGGATCAGGGTGCCGGTGCGGGGGCGGGTGCGGGCGCGGTGCGCGTTGTGCCGGAGCGTGCTGGAGTGCGACACGTGAACGTCCAGGGCGACCGGTGAACGTCTAGGTTCCGTACACCGGTCCGGGCTCGGCCGCCTCGGACAGGAGTTTCCGGGCCTGTTCGCCCGCCTCGGCCGGGGTCCGGCGGCTGTCCCGGTCCGTGGTCGGGCCCGGGCGCCAGCCCTCCATCACCGTGATCCGGCCGCCCTCCGCCTCGAAGACCCGGCCGGTCACCCCCGCGCTCGCCGGGGAGCCCAGCCAGACCACCAGGGGTGAGACGTTCTCCGGGGCCATGGCGTCGAAGCCGGAGTCGGGGGCCGTCATCGTGCCGGCGAAGGTGCGTTCCGTCATCCGGGTCCGGGCGGCGGGGGCGATCGCGTTGACCTGGACGCCGTAGCGCCGCAGTTCGGCCGCGGCGACCAGGGTCAGGGCGACGATGGCGGCCTTGGCGGCGCTGTAGTTCCCCTGTCCGACCGAGCCGAGCAGGCCCGCGCCGCTGCTGGTGTTGATGATCCGGGCCTCGGGCCGGCGGCCGGCCTTCGCCTCGGACCGCCAGTGCGCGGCCGCGTGCCGCAGGGGCAGGAAGTGGCCCTTGAGGTGGACGCGTACGACGGCGTCGAAGTCGTCCTCGTCGAGGCTGACGAGCATGCGGTCGCGCAGGAAGCCCGCGTTGTTGACGAGGGTGTCGAGCCGGCCGTACGTCTCCAGGGCGGTGCGGACGAGGGAGGCGGCGCCCTCGGCCGTGGCGATGTCGCCGCCGTGCGCCACCGCCTCGCCGCCGCTCGCGCGGATCTCCTCGACGACCCGGGTGGCGGGGCCGTCGGGTTCGGGCGTGCCGTCGAGGCCCACGCCGAGGTCGTTGACGACGAGCCGGGCGCCCTCGGCCGCGAACGCGAGCGCGTGGGCCCGGCCGAGCCCCCGGCCCGCGCCCGTCACGACCACGACCCGGCCCGCGCAGAGACCGCTCATGTCAGATCTCCCCCCACGTCGGCTCTCCCCTCACGTCGGCTCTCCCCTCACGTCGGCTCCCCGTTCGTCCGAGCTCTCCTTGTCCGCGGCGGATGTGCGGCCGGCGGTGGCCGCGTCGAGGAACGCCGGACGTTCCCCGCCCCCGTGCACCAGCAGGCTCGCGCCGCTGATGTAGGCGGCGGCGCCGGACGCCAGGAACACCGCGGCGGCACCCACGTCGGACGGCTCGGCGAGGCGCCCCAGCGGGACCGTGCGGCTCACGGCCGCGACGCCGTCCCCGTCGCCGTAGTGAAGGTGGGACCGTTCCGTGCGGACCATGCCGAGGACGAGGGTGTTGACCCGGACGTCGGGCGCCCACTCCACGGCCATCGACCGGGCGAGGCTCTCCAGGCCGGCCTTGGCGGCACCGTAGGCGGCGGTGCCGGGCGAGGGGCGGCCGCCGCTGACGCTGCCGATCATGACGATCGAGCCCGTTGAGCTCCGCAGCCGGTCGTACGCGGCGAGGGAGACGGTCAGCGGCGCGAGCAGGTTGAGTTCCACCACGCGCGCGTGCCGGTCCGCCCCGGCCTCGTTGAGCAGCCGGTGGGGTGCGCCGCCCGCGTTGTTGACGAGGACGTCCACCCGGGGCAGGCCGGCGAACAGGCGTCCGGCGGCGGCGGCGTCCCGGACGTCCAGCGGTATGAACTCGGTGCCGGGCAGCGGGACTTGGGGGGGCCGGCGGGCGCAGACCACGACCTCGGCGCCCGCCCGCACGAAGGCCCGTGCGATGCCGGCGCCGACGCCACGGGTCCCGCCGGTGACGACGGCGACCTTCCCGTCCAGCTCCATGCGCTGCTACCTTTCCACCTAACAAACGTTTGGTGGAAAGGTAGCTGATGCGGCCATGGGTGTCTCCACCTCGTGCGGGGAAAAGGGCATCGCCGTCGTCACGGTCGACTTCCCGCCGGTGAACGCCCTGCCGGTGGCGGGCTGGTTCGCCCTTGCCGACGCGGTGCGCGCCGCCGGACGCGACCCGGAGGTCCGGTGCGTGGTGCTGGCCGCGGAGGGGCGCGGGTTCAACGCGGGTGTGGACATCAAGGAGTTGCAGGCGGACGACCGGGAGCACAGCGCGCTGCGCGGGGCGAACGGCGGCTGCGCGGAGGCCTTCGCGGCGGTCTACGAGTGCGAGGTGCCGGTCGTGGCGGCGGTGCAGGGCTTCTGTCTGGGCGGCGGCGTCGGCCTGGTGGGCAACGCGGACGCGATCGTGGCGAGCGAGGACGCGGTGTTCGGGCTGCCCGAGCTGGACCGCGGCGCCCTGGGCGCGGCCACGCACCTGGCCCGGCTGGTCCCCCAGCACCTGATGCGGGCGCTGTACTACACGGCCCGTACGGCGAGCGCGGCCGAACTGCACGCGCACGGGTCGGTGTGGCGGGTGGCGCCGCGCGCCGAACTGCCCGCCGCCGCCCTCGAGCTGGCCCGGGAGATCGCCGCCAAGGACGGCCGGCTGCTCCGTCTGGCCAAGGCGGCGCTCAACGGCATCGACCCGGTGGACGTGCGCCGCAGCTACCGCTTCGAGCAGGGCTTCACCTTCGAGGCGGGCCTCAGCGGGGTGGGCCCGCGGGTGCGCGGCGCCTTCGGCACACGCAGTGAGTCGGGCGACGGCGGGCAGGAGGGAGCGCGATGAAGGACAAGACGATGCCGGCGGACGAGGCCGTGGCCCGGCTGTCCAGCGGCATGACCCTCGGCATCGGCGGCTGGGGCTCGCGCCGCAAGCCGATGGCCCTGGTGAGAGCGCTGCTCAGGTCGGGGATCACCGACCTCACGGTGGTCTCCTACGGCGGCCCGGACGTGGGCATGCTGGCCGCTGCCGGACGGATCCGGAAGCTGGTCACGGCCTTCGTCACCCTCGACTCGATCCCGCTGGAGCCGCACTACCGGGCGGCGCGCGAGCGGGGCGCCTTCGAACTGACGGAGATCGACGAGGCGATGTTCCTGTGGGGACTGCGGGCGGCGGCGAACCGGCTGCCGTTCCTGCCGGTGCGGGCGGGGTTCGGCTCGGACGTGATGCGGGTCAACCCCGGCCTCAGGACGGTGACCTCGCCGTACGAGGACGGGGAGACCTTCGTCGCCGTGCCCGCCCTGCGGATGGACGCTGCCCTGGTGCACGTCAACCGCGCCGACCGCGCGGGCAACGGGCAGTACCTGGGCCCGGACCCGTACTTCGACGACCTGTTCTGCGCGGCGGCCGACACGGCGTACGTGAGCTGCGAGCGGATCGTCGAGACGGCCGAGCTGACGAAGCAGGGCCCGCCCCAGACGCTGCTGATCAGGCGGCACACGGTCACCGGCGTCGTCGAGGCGCCGAACGGGGCGCATTTCACGTCCTGCGCGCCCGACTACGGCCGGGACGAGGCCTTCCAGAAGAGGTACGCGACCACGCCCTGGCCCGCCTTCGAGGCCGGCTTCCTCGCCGGGGACGAGCAGACGTACCAGGCGGCCGTGCGGGAGCAGACCTGCCGGGCGGCCGTGCGGGAGGGGACATGACCGGGCCCACCCGCGCCGAGTACTGCGTGATCGCCTGCGCCGAGGCCTGGCGGGACGACGGCGAGGTGCTGGCGAGCCCCATGGGTCCGATCCCCTCGATCGGCGCCCGGCTGGCCCGGCTCACCTTCGCGCCGGACCTGCTGCTGACCGACGGCGAGGCCCTGCTCGTCCGCCCGGACGGGACGCCCGAGGGCTGGCTGCCGTACCGCGAGCATCTGGCCTGGGTCACGGGCGGGCGGCGGCACGTGATGATGGGCGCGAGCCAGATCGACCGGTTCGGCAACCAGAACATCTCGTGCATAGGCGACTGGGAGCGGCCGGGGCGGCAGCTGCTCGGGGTGCGCGGCGCCCCGGTCAACACCCTGAACAACCCGACCAGTTACTGGATCCCGAGGCACTCAAGGCGGGTCTTCGTCGAGCGCGTCGACATGGTCTGCGGGGTCGGCTACGACCGTGCGGCCGGGGCCCGCTACCACCGCATCCCGCGGGTCGTCTCCGACCTGGGCGTCTTCGACTTCGCCACGCCCGACCGCTCGATGCGGCTGGCCTCGCTGCACCCCGGCGTCACCGTCGAGCAGGTCAGGCAGGCCACGGGCTTCGAGCTGACCGTGCCGGAGGAGGTGCCGGCGACCAGGGAGCCGACCGGCGAGGAGCTCCGGCTGATCCGCGAGGTCGTCGACCCGGCCGGGACCCGGGCCCGGGAGGTCGCCGCGTGAGGGAGACGGCACTGACCCGGCTGACCGGCGTCCGCCATCCGGTCGTGCAGACCGGGATGGGCTGGGTGGCCGGTCCCCGTCTGGTGTCCGCCTCGGCGAACGCGGGCGCCCTCGGCATCCTGGCCTCGGCGACGATGACGCCGGGCCGGCTGCGTGACGCCGTACGGGAGGTGAAGGCGCGCACCGACGCGCCGTTCGGGGTGAACCTGCGCGCGGACGCCGCCGACGCGGGCGACCGGGTGCGGATCCTGATCGAGGAGGGCGTTCGCGTCGCCTCCTTCGCCCTCGCCCCGTCCCGGGAGCTGATCGGCGAGCTCAAGGAGGCCGGTGTGGTCGTCATGCCGACCGTGGGGGCGCGGCGGCACGCCGAGAAGGTCGAGGGGTGGGGTGCGGACGCGGTGCTGGTGCAGGGCGCGGAGGGCGGCGGGCACACCGGGGAGGTGGCCACGACCGTGCTGTTGCCGCAGGTGGTGGACGCGGTGCGGATCCCCGTCGTCGCGGCGGGCGGCTTCTTCGACGGGCGCGGGCTGGCGGCGGCTCTCGCCTACGGGGCCGCGGGCGTGGCGATGGGCACGCGGTTCCTGCTGACCTCGGACTCGACCGTGCCGGACGGGGTGAAGGCGCGGTATCTCGCGGCGAGCGTGCGGGACGTGACGGTGACCCGGGCGGTGGACGGGCTGCCGCACCGCTTGCTGCGGACGGAACTGGTGGCCGCCCTGGAGGACACCGGCCGGGCCCGGGCGCTGGTGCGGGCGGTGCGTGCGGCGGCCGGATTCCGGCGGCTGTCCGGGCTGACCTGGCCGCAGGTGGTCCGCGACGGGCTGGCCCTCCGGCACGGCAAGGACCTGTCCTGGAGTCAGGTGCTGCTCGCCGCGAACACGCCGATGCTGCTGAAGTCGGCGATGGTGGACGGCCGTACGGACCTGGGGGTGATGGCGTCCGGGCAGGTCGCCGGGGTGATCGACGACCTGCCGTCGTGCGCGGAGCTGGTGGAGCGGATCGTGAAGGAGGCCGACGAGACGCTGGCGCGGCTCACAGCCGTTCGATGACCGTCACGTTGGCCTGGCCGCCGCCCTCGCACATGGTCTGCAGGCCGAACCGGCCGCCGGTGCGCTCCAGTTCGTGCAGCAGGGTCGTCATGAGGCGGACGCCGGTCGCGCCGAGGGGATGGCCCAGGGCGATCGCACCGCCGTTGACGTTGACCCGGTCCGGGTCGGCGCCGGTCTCCTTCAGCCAGGCCAGGACGACCGGCGCGAAGGCCTCGTTGATCTCGACGAGGCCGATGTCGTCGATGGTCAGGCCGGTCTTCTTCAGGGCGTGGGCGGTGGCCGGGATCGGGGCGGTGAGCATCCGGATCGGGTCCTCGCCGCGCACCGAGAGGTGGTGGACACGGGCGCGGGGGGTGAGCCCGTGGTCGCGCACGGCCCGCTCGGAGGCCAGCAGCATCGCCGCCGCCCCGTCGGAGACCTGTGAGGAGCAGGCGGCGGTGACGGTGCCGCCGTCGAGGACCGGTTTGAGCCCGGCCATCTTCTCCAGTGAGGTGTCCCGGCGCGGCCCCTCGTCGGCGGTGACCTCCCCGTAGGGCACGGTCTCGCGGCCGAAGCGCCCCTCGTCGACGGCCCGCACCGCCCGCCGATGGGAGCGCAGGGCGAACTCCTCCTGGTCCTGCCGGCTGATCCCCCACTTCGCGGCGATCATCTCGGCGCCCACGAACTGGTTCACGGGCTTGTCGCCGTACCGGGCGCGCCAGCCGGCGCTGCCGGCGAAGGGGCCCCGCGTCAGCCCGAGCGGTTCGGCGGCCTGCCGGGTGGCGAAGGCGATGGGGATCATCGACATGTTCTGCACGCCGCCCGCGACCACCAGGTCCTGGGTGCCGGACAGCACGGCCTGCGCGGCGAAGTGCACCGCCTGCTGCGAGGAGCCGCACTGCCGGTCGACGGTCACGCCCGGCACCTCCTCGGGCAGCCCGGCCGCCAGCCAGCAGGTCCGAGCGATGTCCCCGGCCTGCGGCCCGACCGCGTCAAGGCAGCCGAGGACGACGTCGTCCACGGCGGCGGGGTCGGCGCCCGAGCGGTCCATCAGTTCCGCCAGGACGTGCGCGCCGAGGTCGGCCGGGTGGACCGCGCTCAGCCCTCCCCCGCGCCGCCCGACGGGCGTGCGGACCGCTTCGACGATATAGGCCTCGGCCATGACGACTCCCTCGCACCTCGGGGCTGTTCGCGTACGGCGATCCCGTCCAGCACCATCGACAGGTACTGCCGGGCGATCTCCTCCGGGCTGTGCTGTCCGCCCGGCCGGTACCAGGACGCGGCGACCCAGACCGTGTCGCGCACGAACCGGTAGGTGAGCCGGACGTCGAGGTCGGCCCGGAAGGCCCGCTCGGCGACGCCGCGCTCCAGCGTGGTCAGCCAGGCCTTCTCGAACCGGCGCTGCGATGCGGCGAGGAACGCGAACCGCTCCTGCGCCACGAGCTGTCTGCTCTCCTTCTGATAGATCGCGACGGCCGCGCGATGCCGGTCGATCTCCCGGAACGACTCGGTGACCAGGGCCTGCAGCGTCTCGCGCGGCCCGAGTCCGGCACTGAGGACGGTGTCGTAGCCGTCCCACAGTTCGTCGAGGAAGGTGCGCAGGATCTCCTCCAGCATCGATTCCTTGGAGTCGAAGTGGTAGTAGAGGCTGCCGGCGAGCATCCCCGCGTGGTCCGCGATCTTGCGGACGGTGGTGGCGTTGTAGCCCTGTTCGGCGAAGACCTCGGCGGCGGTGTCGAGGAGTTCACGGCGGCGCGCGGGCGCTGCGGCGCTCACCTGGGGCTTCTTCTTGGTCGGCACGTCGTCCATTGTCCTAGGCGTGCTGACTGCTGACGGCGACGACCTCGCCCGTCATGTACGAGGAGTAGCCGGACGCCAGGAACACGATGACGTTGGCCACCTCCCAGGGCTCGGCGTACCGCCCGAAGGCCTCGCGCCCGGTCAGTTCCGCCAGCAGCTCCGCCGAGGTCACCTTCACCAGGTGCGGGTGCATGGCGAGGCTCGGCGAGACGGCGTTGACCCGGACGCCGTACGCGGCCGCCTCCAGGGCCGCGCACCGGGTCAGGGCCATCACCCCGGCCTTCGCGGCGGCGTAGTGCGCCTGTCCCGCCTGGGCGCGCCAGCCGACGACGGAGGCGTTGTTGACGATCACGCCTCCCTGCGACTCCCGCATCAGGCGCAGGGCGGCGCGGGTGCACCGGAAGGTGCCGTTCAGCGTCACGTCCAGGACGCGGGACCACTGCTCGTCGGTCATGTCGGCGAGCTCCGCGGTGCCGCCCAGACCGGCGTTGTTGACCACGACGTCGAGGCGCCCGTGCTCCGCCGCCGCCGTCTCGAAGAGGACGCGCACCTGTTCCTCGTCGGTGACGTCGCAGGGCACCGCGGTGACCGACTCCCTGCCGAACTGCCCGGCCAGCAGCGCCTCGTACTCCTCGAGCCGTCGGGCATGCGCGTCGCTGATCAGCACGCGGGCCCCCTCCTCCAGGAAGCGCCGCGCCGTGGCCCCGCCGATCCCCGCACCGGCTGCCGCGGTGACGACGGCGGTCCGCCCTTTCAGCAGGCCGTGCCCGGGCACGTACGCCGGGCTCTCGACGTCTGTCATGGGCTCACGCTAACCTACCAAACACTTGTTAGGGAAGGAGGGGCGGTCATGGACCTGGCGTTCTCCCCGGCGGACGAGGCGTTCCGCGCCGAGGTCCGGGAGTGGCTGCACGCGCACGTGCCGCGTGCGCCCCTGCCCTCCCTGGAGACCGAGGAGGGCTTCGCCGCGCACCGCGCTTGGGAGGCGGAGCTCGCCGCGGACCGCTGGTCGGTCGTCAACTGGCCCTCGCGCTACGGCGGGAGGGATTCGGGGCTGCTGCGATGGCTGCTCTTCGAGGAGGAGTACTGGGCGGCGGACGCACCGGGCCGCGTCGGCCAGAACGGCATCCAGCTGCTCGCCCCGACCCTCCTCGACCACGGCACCGAGGAGCAGCGGGCCCGGATCCTGCCCCCGATGGCCTGCGGCGAGGTGATCTGGGCGCAGGCCTGGTCGGAGCCCGAGGCCGGTTCGGACCTGGCGTCCCTGCGGGCGAGGGCCGTGCGCACGGACGGCGGCTGGCTGCTGACCGGCCAGAAGACCTGGTCCTCGCGGGCCGCGTTCGCCGACCGCGCCTTCGGCCTGTTCCGCAGCGACCCGGACGCGGCGAGGCCCCACCAGGGCCTGACGTATCTGATGTTCTCCTTGCGCGCCCCGGGTGTCACGGTCCGCCCGATCGCCCGCCTCGACGGCAAGCCGGCCTTCGCGGAGCTGTTCCTGGACGAGGTGTTCGTGCCCGACGAGGACGTGATCGGCGAGCCGGGCCGGGGCTGGCGGATCGCGATGGCGACGGCGGGCAACGAACGGGGTCTGATGCTCCGCTCCCCCGGCCGTTTCCTCGCGTCGGCCCGCCGGCTGGAGGAGCTGTGGCGGCGGCTGGGCCGGCCGGCGTCCGCGCGGGACCGGGTGGCCGACGCCCTGATCGGCGCCCGCGCCTACCAGCTCTTCACCTACGCGGCCGCCTCCCGCCTGCTGGACGGCGAGGAGGCCGGCCCGGAGTCGAGCCTCAACAAGGTCTTCTGGTCCGAGCTGGACCTCGCCCTGCACGAGACGGCCCTCGACCTCCTCGGCCCGGAGGGTGAGATGGCGGACACCGACTGGGCGGAGCGGTACGTCTTCGCACTCGCCGGTCCCCTCTACGCGGGCACGAACGAGATCCAGCGCGACATCATCGCCGAGCGCCTGCTCGGCCTGCCCAAGGGGCGCCGCTGATGCCGGGCGCCGCGTGGAAGGGGCACCCGTGATGCGCTTCCTCCTCGATGCCGAGCAGCGGGCCTTCGCCGCGTCACTGGACGCCCTGCTGACGGCGGCGGACACCCCGGCGGTGATCCGGGACTGGAGCCGGGGCGACCACGCGAGCGGGCGGGCGCTGTGGTCCCGCGTGGCGGATACGGGCGTGTTCGCTCTGGCGGTGCCGGAGGCGTACGAGGGGCTGGGCCCGCGCCCTGTCGAACTGGCCGTCGCGTTCGTCGAGTTGGGCCGCCATGCGGTACCGGGCCCGCTGGTCGAGACGGTCACGGCCGCGGTGCTCCTCACGGGGGCGGACCCGGGGACCGCCGAGCGGCTGCTGCCGGGACTGGCGTCCGGGGAGCCGATGGCGACGGTGGCGACGAAGGGTGCGCACGCCCTGGACGGCGACGCGGCCGCCCTCCGGATCTCCTGGGAGCCCGGCCGCATCCGCCTCTCCCCCGGCCACGGCCCCGTCCGCCCCTCCCTCGACCCCGCCCGTCGTCTCACCCCGCTCCTCCCCGGCGGTGACCTCCTCGCGATCCCCGCGGACCAGGCCCTCACCTGGGCCCGCCTCGCCACCGCCGCACAGGCCCTCGGCGTGGGTCTGGCACTCCTCGGCAGAACCGTCGGATACGTCGGGCAGCGCACCCAGTTCGGTGTCCCCGTCGGGTCGTTCCAGGCGGTCAAGCACCGGCTGGCCGACGCGAGGATCGCCCTGGAGTTCGCGCGCCCGCTGCTGTTCGGCGCCGCGCTGACCATGGAGCCGGCCGATGTCGCCGCCGCCAAGGTCGCCGCGTGCGAGGCGGCGTACGGCACCGCGCGCACCGCGCTGCAGTTGCACGGCGCGATCGGCTACACGGCGGAGTACGACCTGTCGCTGTGGCTGACCAAGGCCCGGGCCCTGCGGACCACCTGGGGCGACCCCGGGGAGTGCCGGGCCCTGGTCGTCAGTGCGGCTGGTGATCGCCGCTGGTGATCTCCCGGTACTCCTCCACGGTCGGCTTCTCGATCCGCGCGTCGGGCCCGTACATGGCCTTCGCGAGCCGGGCGCGCAGCCGCTCGGACCGCTTGACCTTGCGGCGGACACCCCGCGCGTCGACCTCACGCCCGACCTCGTAGGGCGGGTGCTGCTCGTGCTGGGTGAGGGTGTGCAGCTCGGCCGGCGCGAGGGGCTCGTGGACCTCGATGTACTCGCCGGTCGGCAGCCGTTTGATGGTGCCGGTCTCCCTGCCGTGCAGCACCTTGGCGCGGTCGCGGCGCTGCAGGCCCATGCAGATCTTCTTCGTGACGATGAAGGCGACGACCGGCAGCACGAAGACGCCGATCCGCACGAACCAGGTGATCACGTTGATGGACAGATGCAGATGGGTGGCGACGATGTCGTTGCCGCCGCCGATCAGCAGCACCGCGTACAGGGTCAGCCAGGCCACGCCGAGGCCGGTGCGCACGGGCGCGTTGCGCGGCCGGTCCAGAATGTGGTGCTCGCGTCTGTCGCCGGTGATCCACGCCTCGAGGAAGGGGTAGAGGCCGAGGGCGAGCAGGATCAGCGGGAACAGCGAGAAGGGGATGAACACGCCGAGGACGAGCGTGTGCCCCCAGAAGTTGATCTCCCATCCCGGCATCACCCGGATCAGGCCCTCGGAGAACCCGAGGTACCAGTCGGGCTGGGCGCCGGTGGTGACCAGGTCGGGGCGGTAGGGGCCGAAGGCCCACACGGGGTTGATCTGGGCGATGGCGCCCATCACCGTCAGGACGCCGAAGACGAGGAAGAAGAAGCCGCCGGCCTTGGCCATGTAGACGGGCAGGAAGGGCATCCCGACGACCGACCGCTCCTTGCGCCCGGGGCCGGGGAACTGGGTGTGCTTGTGGTAGAAGACCAGGATCAGATGGGCGGTGACCAGGCCCAGCATGATCCCGGGCAGCAACAGGATGTGGACGGGGTACAGCCGCGAGATGATGTCCTCGCCCGGGAACTCCCCGCCGAACAGGAAGAACGACAGATACGTCCCGACGATCGGGATGGACAGGATCGCGCCCTGCGCGAAGCGGATGCCGGTGCCGGACAGCAGGTCGTCGGGGAGGGAGTAGCCGGTCAGGCCGGTGATGATGCCGAGCATCAGCAGGGTCCAGCCGAAGAGCCAGTTCAGCTCGCGCGGCTTGCGGAAGGCGCCCGTGAAGAACACCCGCATCATGTGCACCAGCATGCCGGTGATGAAGACCAGGGCCGCCCAGTGGTGGATCTGGCGGATCAGCAGCCCGCCTCGCACATCGAAGCTGATGTCCAGCGTGGACTCGAACGCCTTGCTCATGAGCACGCCGTTGAGCTCCGTGTAGGAGCCGTTGTAGACGACCTCCTGCATGCTGGGCTCGAAGAACAGGGTGAGGTAGACGCCGGTGAGGATCAGCACGACGAAGCTGTAGAGGGTGACCTCGCCCAGCATGAAGGACCAGTGGTCGGGGAAGACCTTGCGCATGTTGGCCTTGGCCAGGCCGTAGAGCCCGAGCCGTCCGTCCGCCCAGTCGGCGAGCTTCTCGCCCTTGCCTGCGGGAGGCCTCCGGTCCACGGAGTCCGTCCCGTACACCCGTCGTGCGCCGTCGTCGCCCATACGTCGTCGCCTCCCCGTCGGATCCTTCCCAGCGTGGCACGGCCTCGCGGGCGTGCAAACGGGGCGTGGGCCAAGGGGCGGGGCGGTTGGGCCAGGGGAGCGAGCCCCGGTCAGCGGCTGCCGGGGTGCCTGACGATGCCCTGGGCCCGCGCGGCCACCAGCCACTTCGGGAACTCGCCGACCAGCCGGTCGTACAGCTCGGTGTCCGAGACCTTCCGGGGGTCCTCCCCCGCGTGGAAGAACCCCGCGTTGTCGACGACCCGCTTGCCCGGCACGGCCAGCTCGTCCAGCTTGCGCAGGAAGTCGAACTGCTTGCTGCCCGGGTCGCCGAACCCGATGAACTGCCAGAACAGCGGCAGCCTGGCGGCCTTGCACAGGTACCGTTCGGCGGCGAGCTTGTTGATGGGCCCGCCGTCGGTCTGGAAGACGACCAGGGCGGGCTCGGCCGCCCCGCTGTCGAGGTAGTGGTCGATCACGGCGTCCATCGCCAGGTGGTAGCTGGTCTTCCCCATGTGCCCGAGCCCGGCCACGATCCGCTCGACCTTCCCCCGGTGGTCGGCGAGCGCGATGTCGGTGACGGCGTCGACGTCGGTGGAGAAGAACACCACGGGCACGCTGCCGTCGTCGTCCAGGTGCGCCGAAAGACCGAGCACCCGGTCGGCGAGCGCCTGCACACTGCCGTCCTTGTAGTACGGCTTCATCGAGCCGGAGTGGTCGACCACCAGGTAGACCGCGGCCCGCAGCCCGTCGAGGCCGTGCTTGGTGAGGGACACCCCGGCGCTCTTGTAGAGGTCCACCAGGGCGGGAGCGGTCTCCTGGACCTTGGTGAGGCTGATCGCGACCATGGGCCGCATCCTCTCACTCCTCGGCGACCACTCCGATCACTCCTGAACCACCGCCCGGTTCACTCCTCCTCGACGACCGCTCCGTCGCTCAGCTCCAGCACCCGGTCGGCCAGGCCGAGGAGTTGGGGATCGTGGGTGGCGACGAGGGCCGTGACGCCCTCGCTGCGGACCACGGCCCTCAGCAGCTCCATCACCGCCAGGCCGGTGGCGGCGTCGAGCTGGCCGGTCGGCTCGTCGGCAAGCAGCAGGGCCGGGCGGTTGGCGAGGGCCCGGGCGATGGCGACCCGCTGCTGCTGTCCGCCGGAGAGCTCGGCGGGCCGCTGTGTCTCGTGGCCGGCCAGTCCCACCAGGGCCAGCAGCAGGGCCACCCGCTCCTCGCGCTCGCGCGGCTCGGCCCGGCGCAGCCGCAGCGGCACGCCCACGTTCTCGGCGGCGGTGAGGATGGGGATGAGCCCGAAGGACTGGAAGACGAAACCGATCCGGTCCCGGCGCAGTTCCAGCAGCTCGCTCTCGCCGAGCGCGGACAGGTCGGTGCCGTCCACCACGACACGGCCGCGCTGCGGGGAGTCGAGGCCGCCGATCAGATGGAGCAGCGTCGACTTGCCGGAGCCCGACCGGCCCTTGAGGGCGACGAGTTCACCGCGCCGGACGGCGAAGGAGGCCCCGCGCAGCGCGTGCACGGCCGCGGCCCCCGTGCCGTAGGAGTGGTGCAGGTCCTCCACCCGCAGCATCGGCTCCCCGGGCGGGTCGCCGGCGAGGGCGGCGCCGGGCCCCGGGCTGGTGTTCTCGGTCATCACCGCATCCCATAGGAACCGGTCCGCATGGTCAAGAGCGGGACGGCCTGCGTTCGAACTCATGTACCGGGCAGGGAACTCCGTGATATGCATGCCGGGTTGGGGGAACTGCGGCTCGCGCAACGGGTGGGGGAAGAGTGACGGGCTTACTGCTGCTGCGCCTGCGCGCGCATCGGCTGCTGCTCACCGCCGCCCTGCTCGCCGTCCTGCTGACCACCTCGGTCCTCGCCGCCCTCACGGCCTACTCCGGCTCCGTCGGGGACGCGGCGCTGCGCGGCGCGCTGAGCGGCCGGGCCTCGGCCTCCGCCTCCCTCGTCGTCGAGGCGGACGTGCCCCGGGAACGGCGGGACGCGGCGCAGCAGGCCGTGGTGCGCGGGGCGCGGGACGCGTTCGGCGGGCTGCCGGTGACCGTGCGGAGGCTGGAGCGGTCCGGGCCGTACGCGCTGCCCCGGTCCCTGCGGAGTGCCGAGGCCCGCGCCGGGGATCCCGACCTCACGCACCTCGCCGCCCTCGACCGGTCCCGGATCGAGCTGCTCTCGGGCACCCTGCCGGGCCCTGCCCCCGCGTCCCGTACGGCCGCCGTGCCGGTGGCTCTGCCCGAGGCGGCCGCCGACCGGCTGGAGCTGCGGCCCGGGGCGCGGATCACGCTGACCGACCGGCTGGGCGGCGATCCGCTGCGGGTCCGGGTGACCGGTGTGTACCGGGCGGCCGACAGCTCCGATCCCTACTGGCAGGCCGACCCGCTCGGCGGGCGGGGTGTCCGCACCGTCGCCTTCACCACGTACGGGCCGCTGCTGACCCACGGGTCGGTGCCCGGCTCGGGCCGGGTCTCCGAGGACGTCACCGGCTGGGTGGCGACGGCCGGCTTCAGCACCCTGACGACCGACGGCATCGGCGCGCTGCGTTCGGCGGCGGTCCGCGCGGCCGGGGCGTTGCGCGAGGACCCGGCGCTCGGGGGCGACGCGGACGTGCGCACGGGGCTGCCCGAGGTGCTCGAGCGGACCGAGCGGGGCCTGCTGGTGTCCCGGTCCACGCTGATGATCGTCTCGGTGCAGTTGGTGCTGCTCGCCGGGTACGCGCTGCTGCTGGTGGCCCGGCTGCTGGGCGGCGAACGGGCGGGTGAGACCGAGCTGCTGCGGGCCCGGGGCGGATCGCGCGGGCGGATCGCCGGGCTCGCCGCGCTGGAGGCGCTGCTGCTGGCGGCACCGGCCGCCGTCTGTGCCGCGCTGCTGTCCGGCCCGGTGGCCCGGCTGCTCGCCCGCTGGTCCTCGCTCGACCGGATCGGGCTGCGGCTCGACACCGCCCCGGTGGGCCTGGTGTGGCTGGTCGCGGGCGGGGTGGCGGCGGCCTGCGCGGTGGCGGTGGTGGCGCCCGCGCTCGCGGCGACGACCGGAACTCCCGTACGGCTGCGGCGGGTCCGGTCCGCGACGTCGGCCGCGCCCGTGCGGGCCGGGGCCGACGTGGGGCTGCTGCTGATCGCGGGTGTGGCGTACTGGCAGCTCGACCGGCAGACCGAGGCGACCGGCGGCGGGGTGCTCAGCCGGGACCGGGCCGGGGAGCTGGGCATCGATCCGCTGCTGGTCGCGGCGCCCGCGCTGGCGCTGCTGGCGGGCACGGTCCTGACGCTGCGTCTGCTGCCGCTCGCGGCCCGGCTCGCGGAGCGGCGCTCCGCCAGCGGGCGTGGACTGCCGGCGGCGCTGGCGGGCTGGCAGTTCAGCCGTCGCCCGCTGCGCGGGGCGGGTCCGGTGCTGCTGCTGGTCATCGCGGTGGCGACGGGCATGCTGGCGATCGGGCACGGCGCGTCCTGGGACCGGTCGCAGGACGACCAGGCCGACTTCAGGACGGGTGCCTCCGTACGGGTGCTCGACCACCGGCCGGGCAGCCCCGGGCAGACCGGTCTCTACGCGGCGCTGCCCGGCGCCGTGGACGCCGCTCCCGCGCACCGCGCCACGGTGAGCCTGTCCGGGGACCGCCGGGCGACGGTCCTCGCCCTGGACACGGCACACGCCCGGGACGGAATGCTCCTGCGCGACGACCTCTCCGACGAGCCCCCGGCACGGCTGCTGCGGGCCCTGGCGCCGCCCGCGCCGGACCGGGACCGGGCCGTGCGGCTTCCCGACGACACCCGGCGGATCGCCCTCGACGTGCGGATCACCGACCAGCGGGCCCGGACCGAGCGCTCCCCCTCCGGTCGCGCACCGCTGCTCACGGCGGTCGTCGAGGACCGGTACGGCATCGCGTACCGGCTGGGTGGCGGCACCGTCCCGGTGGACGGCCGGGTCCACCGGATCGCGCTCGACCTGGACAAGACCGCCGCGGGCCACCGGGCGGCCCCGGCCGGACCGTTGCGGCTGACCGGGTTGCAGCTCGACGACACCTCTCCCGCCGACCGCCCCGAACACCACCGGTTCACCGTCGAACGGCTGCTCGCCACCGGCGGCGACGGCTCGGCGCGGACCGTCCCGGTGCCTGCCGGGACGCGCTGGCGGGGCAGCCGGGTCGTGACGCAGAACGGCGAGGTCGTCTCCCGTGCGGCCACCAGGCCCGCCGCGTCGGGGAGCACGCCGCTGGCCGTGTCGTACGGCACCGGCGCCGACCGCGGCGACGGCTACGGCGCCCAGCCGGTCTACACCGTCCGGATCGACACCACCGGGGCCGAGGTGCCGCGCAGCCTCTCTGCCGTCGCCAGCCGGGACTTCCTGCGAGCGGCGGGAGCCCGGCCCGGCGACAGCATCGACGTACCGCTGTCCGGGGAACAACTGCGGGTGCGGATCGTGCGGTCGGTCCAGGAGCTGCCGACGACCGCCACCGACGTGGCCGGGGAGTCCTTGTCCGGCGGGGCGCTGCTGCTCGATCTGCGGGCCGTCGACGCCGTGCTGGCGCAGCGGGCCGGCACGGCGCTCACCCCCACCGAGTGGTGGGTGAGCACCGCGCCCGGCAAGGAGGCCGAGGTCGCCGCGGCGCTCAGGGCGCGCCCCGACGTCGAGCCCGGGCAGGTGCTGGTGCGGGACGAGACCGCGGCCGAGCTGTTGCGCGACCCGCTCGGCGCCGGTCCGCGCTCGGCACTGGCGGCGGTGGCGGTGGCCGCCGTGGCCCTCGCCGCCGGGGGGTTCGCGGTGAGCGCCGCCGGTGCGCGGCGGGAGCGGTCCGCGGAGTTCGCGGTGCTGCGCGCCCTGGGTGCGCCCCGCCGGGATCTCGCCCGGCTGGTCGCCACGGAGCAGAGCCTGCTCATCGGTGCCGGACTGCTCGCCGGGCTCGGCCTCGGCACGGTCCTGACCCGGGCCGTGGTCCCGCTGATCGTGCTGACCTCCGGTGCCGCACGGCCTCTCCCGCCGGTCCTGGTCGAGCTGCCGGTGCCTCAGGTGGCGCTGCTCGTCGCGGGGGTGGCGGCCCCGCTGCTGCTGATCACCGTCGTGGCGGCGCTGCGCCGTACGGAGCCGGCGGTCGCGCTCCGCCACCAGGGGGAGGGCTGATGCCGCCGAACGCGCAGGGAGCCTCCTGGGTGCGGACCCGGTTGCGGGCCGCGCCCTGGCCGGCCGCCGTCTTCGGTGTGCTGGTGCTGGTCACGGCGTTCCTCGCGGCCGTCCTGCCCCGGGCCGTCGAGGCGTACGAGACGGACGGGCTGCGCGAGGCCGTCGCGAGCGCCGCTCCCGAGTCGACCGTGCTGGAGCTGAAGACGGAGCAGCCCGGTCTCAACCGTGCGGAGGAGGACCGGGCCGACGAGTTCCGGCCTGAGGCCCTCGCGGCGGTCGACGGCCGGGCGCGGGCGCTGCTGCCCGAGCCGCTGCGGGTGGACCCGGCCGAGTCGGCGTACGGGGTGCGGACCGGCAAGAGCCTTCAGGCGCTGGACGCGTGGCTGCCCCGGCCCGACGGGCTGCTGCCCCGGTTCACCCTGCTCGCGCAGTCGGACGCGGCCGGCCACGCCACCGTGCGCGAGGGCCGGCTCCCCACCGCCGACGGTTCGGTGAGCGCGGACACCCGGACGGTGGAAGGGGCGGTGACCGCCGAGACGGCCCGCGCGCTGGGGCTGCGGGCCGGCTCGACCCTCACGCTGGACGGCTTCATGAACGGACCGCTGACCGTCCGCGTCACCGGCGTGCTCCAGCCCCGGCATCCGGAGCGGAGCTACTGGTCCGCGGAACCGGTCCTGCGGACACCGGCCATGGCGAGCGACGGCGGCCGTCCGCCGCAGTTCTACTGGGAGGCGGGCGTCCTGCTGGCGCCGGGCGCCGCCCCGGCCCTGCTCGGCGGTCAGGGAGAGCCGGAGCGGTACTGGCGTTTCGCGCCCGCGACCGGGCGGCTCACCGGCGCGGACACCTCGGCACTGCTCGACCGGATCGCGTCCCTGGAGGACGGGCCCGCCCTGGTGCGGATGCGTGCCGTCGCCGGTCCGACGGCGCAGATGGCCACCGGCTTGGAGCAGGTCGTGGGCGCCAGCACCGAGACGCGTGACGCCGTCGCGCCGGTGGTCGCGGTGGCGGCCTTCGGGATCACCGCGGTCGCCTTCGTCGTCCTGGCCATGAGCGGGGGTCTGGCCGCCGCCCGCCGCGACGACGAACTCGCCCTGCTGCGGGCCCGGGGCGGTTCCCTGTACGGCATCGCCGGGCGGCTGCTGGCCGAGAACGCCGTGCCGGCACTGCCCGCCGCCGCCTGCGGTCTGCTGCTCGCCGTGCTCGTCGTGGACGAGGCCCGGCTGCTGCCCGCCGTCCTCGGGGCGGGCGCCGTGGCGCTGCTCGCCTGTGCCGCACTGCCGGTGCGGGCGGCGCTGGCGCACCGCAGGCCGCGGGCGCACCAGGGGCGCGACGACCTGGCCGGGGCCAGGCCCGGCGGACGCCGTACCGTCGCCGAACTGACGCTGCTGGTGCTGGCGGCCGGGTCGGTGCTGACGCTGCGCCGCCGGGGCCCGGCCGGGGACGGTGATCTGCTGGTGAGCGCCGCCCCGGTGCTCGTCGCCCTGGTCGCGGCGCTGGTCCTCGTCCGGCTGTATCCGCTGCCCCTGCGGTGGGCCGCCGGACCGGCCGGGCGACTGCGCGGCGTGGTGGGTTTCCTGTCCCTGGCCCGCGCCGGCCGCTCACCGGCGACGGTCGCCACGCTGCCGCTGCTCGCCCTGCTGACGGCCCTGACGACGGCCGCGTTCGGGGGGTCCGTGCTGGCGGGCGTGGCGGATGCCCGGGACCGGGCCGCGCTGCTGGCGACGGGCGCGGACGCGCTGATCGCCACCGCCGACGGTTCCCCGCTCCCGGCGGGCCTGGCGCGGTCGGTGGGGGAGGTGACGGGCGTGCGGCAGGTCACGGCCGTGGGTGTCGCGTTCGCCTCGGAGGGCGCGTCCGACGAGGCGCGGTCGCTGACCGTGGCCGGGGTCGAGCCGGACTCGTACGGGGAGCTGGCCGGGCGGATGGGGCTCGGGGGCTTCGCGGCCGACCGGCTGCGGATGCGGGGCGGGGTGCTGGGCGCGGTCGCCTCCCCGGAGGTCGCCGAGCGGCTCGGGCGGGCGCCGCGCCGGATCGTGACCGACGCCGGGCCCCTCACGGTGCGGATCACCGCGGTGCGTCCGCGTACCCCGGCCGTGCCCGAGGGCGAGTTCCTCCTGGTCGACGCGGCGGGCCTGAAGGGCTCCCCCGGCCCGTCGGTCCTGCTGGCGGCCGGTGCCGGGCTCGACGCGAAGGCGCTGCGGGCGGCCGTGCGGGGCACCGGTTCCGGCCTCTCCGTGACCCTGCGGAGCGAGGAACGGGCGGCGCTGTCCGACTCACCGTTGCAGGCCGGCGCCGAGCGGATCTACGTCTGGGCCGTCGCCGCCGGCGCGGGCTACGCCGTGCTCGCCCTGGTGCTCGGGCTGCTGCGGTCCGCGCCGGAGCGGGCCGCCCTGCTGGCCCGGCTGCGCACCCTCGGCATGACGACCCGCCAGGGGCGGCACCTGCTGGGCCTGGAGGCGCTGCCCCAGACGCTGCTCGCGGCGGCCGGGGGCGTGGCCGCCGGCTGGACCACGGTGGTGCTGCTGGCCCCCGGTATCGACCTGGACCGGCTCGCGCTGGCGGACACCTCCGGCGTGACGCCGCCGGACGCCGTGCTGCGGACCGACCTGTGGTCACTGGGCCTGCCGGCCGCGGGCACGGTGCTGCTCGCGGGGGCGGTGGCCGTCGCGCAGGCCTGGTGGGCCGGACGCCGGACACCGATCACTCACCTCAGGGCGGGAGACATGCGATGAGCTCGACGACGGATCCGCTCGCGGAGCTTCAGCGGCGCGCGACGCAGCACCGCGACCGGCCCGCGTACGGGCACGACGCCCTGATCGCCTGCGACCGGCTGGTGCGGATCTTCGCCCGGCGCGGCGGCGCGGACGCCGTGGAGGTGCAGGCGCTGCAGGGGCTCGATCTGCTGGTGCGGGAGGGCGAGTTGATGGCCCTGGTGGGGGCGTCGGGCAGCGGCAAGTCGACGCTGATGAACATCCTGGCGGGCCTGGACGTGCCGACCGCGGGCGCCGCGAGGGTCGCCGGCCGTGATCTGCTGACGATGGACGCCAGGGCCCGGCTGCGGTACCGGCGTGAGGTGGTGGGCTTCGTCTGGCAGCAGACGGCGCGCAATCTGCTGCCGTACCTGACGGCCGCTCAGAACGTCGCCCTGCCCATGCAGCTGGCCGGTGTCTCCCGGCGCAAGCGGGCCGGGCGGGCGGACGAGCTGCTGTCGCTGCTCGGTGTCGCCGACTGCCGGGACCGGCGTCCGCGGGCGATGTCCGGTGGCCAGCAGCAGCGCGTGGCGATCGCCGTCGCCCTCGCCAACGCCCCCGCCGTGCTCCTCGCCGACGAGCCGACGGGCGAGCTGGACTCGGCGACCGGGCAGCAGGTCTTCGCGGCGTTCCGCCGGGCCAACGAGGAGCTGGGCACGACGATCGTCATCGTGACGCACGACCAGGCGGTCGCGGGCGAGGTCCGCCGCACGGTCGCGATCCGCGACGGCCGCACCTCGACGGAGGTCCTGCGCCGCACGGAGGTCGACGAGACGGGCCGGGAGTCCCTGGTGGCCCGTGAGTACGCGATGCTCGACCGCGCGGGCCGCCTCCAGCTCCCGGCCGACTACACCGCGGCCCTGGGCATGGCGGACCGGGTGCTGCTGGAGCTGGAGGAGGACCACATCCAGGTGTGGCCGGACGGGCACGGGAACCGGACCGGCTGAGGACGTGCGACGGCGCCTGCCCGGGCGTCCGGTCGGGGACTGTGGGGCAGGCGCCGTCAGTGTTCCGCACGCCTTTGTGCGGGACGTTCTGGTGGGGTGCGGTCAGACCATCAGCGCGCGGTCCGTCGGGCGGATCGGCGCCGGCAGCTCGCTCGCGCCCGTCAGCGCACGGTCCACACCGCGCGCCGCCGAGCGGCCCTCCGCGATCGCCCAGACGATGAGCGACTGGCCGCGGCCGGCGTCACCGGCGACGTACACGCCGGGCACGTTGGTCCGGAAGTCGGCGTCGCGGGCGATGTTGCCGCGCTCGTCGAGCTCCAGGCCGAACTGCTCGACCAGGCCGTTGTCGCGGTCGGTGCCGGTGAAGCCCATGGCGAGGGTGACCAGCTGGGCGGGGATCTTGCGCTCGGAGCCCGGCTTCGGGGTCAGCTTGCCGTCGATGAACTCCACCTCGGTGAGGTGCAGCCACTGGACGTTGCCGTCCGCGTCGCCCTCGAAGTGGGTCGTCGAGACGGAGTAGACCCGCTCGCCGCCCTCCTCGTGGGCCGAGGTGACCTTGTACAGCATGGGGAAGGTCGGCCACGGCTGGGAGGCCGCGTTCCGCTCCTCGCCCGGGCGGGGCATGATCTCCAGCTGCGTGACGGAGGCCGCGCCCTGGCGGTGGGCGGTGCCGACGCAGTCCGCGCCGGTGTCGCCGCCGCCGATGACCACGACGTGCTTGCCCTCGGCCGAGATCGGGGGCGCCACGAAGTCGCCCTCCTGCACCTTGTTGGCCAGCGGCAGGTACTCCATGGCCTGGTAGATGCCCTTGAGCTCGCGGCCGGGCACCGGCAGGTCGCGGGCCGTGGTGGCGCCGACGGCCAGGACGACCGCGTCGTAGCGCTTCTTCAGGTCCGTGGCCTTCAGGTCGCGGCCGATCTCGATGCCGGTGCGGAAGCGGGTGCCCTCCGCGCGCATCTGCTCGATACGGCGGTTGATGTGCCGCTTCTCCATCTTGAACTCGGGGATGCCGTAGCGCAGGAGGCCTCCGATGCGGTCCGCGCGCTCGTAGACGGCGACCGTGTGACCGGCCCGGGTCAGCTGCTGGGCGGCGGCCAGACCCGCCGGGCCCGAGCCGACGACCGCGACGGTCTTGCCCGAAAGGCGCTCCGGGATCTGCGGGGCGACGTCCCCGGTCTCCCACGCCTTGTCGATGATCGAGACCTCGACGTTCTTGATGGTGACCGGCGGCTGGTTGATGCCCAGCACACACGCCGACTCGCAGGGAGCGGGGCACAGGCGGCCCGTGAACTCCGGGAAGTTGTTCGTCGCGTGCAGCCGCTCCGAGGCGGCCGCCCAGTCCTCGCGGTAGGCGTAGTCGTTCCACTCGGGGATCAGGTTCCCGAGCGGACAGCCGTTGTGGCAGAACGGGATGCCGCAGTCCATGCAGCGGCTGGCCTGCTTGCTGATGATGGGCAGCAGCGAGCCGGGGACGTACACCTCGTTCCAGTCCTTGACGCGCTCCTCGACGGGGCGGGACTTGGCGAGCTCGCGCCCGTGGTTCAGGAAGCCCTTCGGGTCAGCCATTGATCGCCGCCTCCATCATCTTCTCGTGGGTCTCGGTCTCGGAGAGACCGGCTCGCTCGGCGGCTTCCTTGGCGGCGAGCACTGCCTTGTAGGTGCTGGGGATGATCCTGCTGAACCGCTCGACGGCGGTGTCCCACTCGGCCAGGAGCTTCTCGGCGACGGTGGAGCCCGTCTCCTCCTGGTGGCGGCGGACCACGTCGTGCAGCCACTGCTTGTCGGCGTCGTCCAGCGCCTCGACGGCGTCCAGGTTGCCGACGTTGACGTTGTCGCGGTCCAGGTCGATCACGTACGCGATACCGCCGGACATGCCGGCCGCGAAGTTGCGGCCCGTCTCGCCGAGCACCACCGCGTGGCCGCCGGTCATGTACTCGCAGCCGTGGTCGCCCACGCCCTCGGAGACGACCGTGGCACCGGAGTTGCGGACGCAGAACCGCTCGCCGACCTTGCCGCGCAGGAACATCTCGCCGCCGGTGGCGCCGTAGCCGATGGTGTTGCCGGCGATGACGCTGTACTCGGCGAGGTGGTCGGCCGCGCGGTCCGGGCGGACCACGATCCGGCCGCCGGACAGGCCCTTGCCGACGTAGTCGTTGGCGTCGCCCTCCAGGCGCAGCGTGACACCGCGCGGCACGAAGGCGCCGAAGGACTGGCCCGCGGAGCCGGTGAAGGTGATGTCGATGGTGTCGTCGGGCAGGCCCGCGCCGCCGAACTTCTTCGTCACCTCGTGGCCGAGCATGGTGCCGACCGTGCGGTTGATGTTGCGGATCTGCACCTGGGCGCGCACCGGCTGGGCGTCGGCGGCACCGGCCGCGGAGAGCGCGTCCGAGGCCAGCTTGATCAGCTGGTTGTCGAGCGCCTTCTCCAGACCGTGGTCCTGGGCGACCAGCTGGTGGCGCACCGCGCCCTCGGGCAGCTCGGGCACGTGGAACAGCGGCTCCAGGTCCAGGCCCTGTGCCTTCCAGTGGTCGACGGCCCGCGTGACGTCGAGGGTCTCGGCGTGGCCGACGGCCTCCTCGATGGAGCGGAAGCCCAGCTCGGCGAGGATCTCGCGGACCTCTTCGGCGATGAACTGGAAGAAGTTCACGACGTACTCGGCCTTGCCGGAGTAGCGCTCGCGCAGGACCGGGTTCTGCGTGGCGATGCCGACCGGGCAGGTGTCCAGGTGGCAGACGCGCATCATGACGCAGCCGGAGACGACGAGCGGCGCGGTCGCGAAACCGAACTCCTCGGCGCCGAGCAGCGCGGCGATGACCACGTCACGGCCGGTCTTCAGCTGGCCGTCGGTCTGGACGACGATGCGGTCGCGCAGGCCGTTGAGCAGCAGGGTCTGCTGGGTCTCGGCGAGGCCGAGCTCCCAGGGACCGCCGGCGTGCTTCAGCGACGTGAGCGGCGAGGCGCCCGTGCCGCCGTCGTGGCCGGAGATCAGGACGACGTCCGCGTGCGCCTTGGAGACACCCGCGGCGACCGTGCCGACGCCGACCTCGGAGACCAGCTTCACGTGAATCCGCGCCTGCGGGTTCGCGTTCTTGAGGTCGTGGATCAGCTGGGCGAGGTCCTCGATCGAGTAGATGTCGTGGTGCGGGGGCGGCGAGATGAGGCCGACGCCCGGCGTCGAGTGCCGCGTCTTGGCGACCCACGGGTAGACCTTGTGGCCGGGCAGCTGGCCGCCCTCGCCGGGCTTGGCGCCCTGGGCCATCTTGATCTGGATGTCGTCGGAGTTGACCAGGTACTCGGAGGTCACACCGAACCGGCCGGAGGCGACCTGCTTGATGGACGACCGGCGGGCCGGGTCGTACAGGCGCTCCGGGTCCTCGCCGCCCTCACCGGTGTTGGACTTGCCGCCCAGCTGGTTCATGGCGATGGCGAGGGTCTCGTGCGCCTCCTGGGAGATGGAGCCGTACGACATGGCGCCGGTGGAGAAGCGCTTGACGATCTCGGAGACCGGCTCGACCTCGTCGATGGAGATCGGCTGCCGGTCCGACTTGAAACCGAACAGGCCGCGCAGCGTCATCAGCCGCTCGGACTGCTCGTTCACGCGCTCGGTGTACTTCTTGAAGATGTCGTACTTGCCGGAGCGCGTGGAGTGCTGGAGGCGGAAGACCGTCTCCGGGTCGAACAGGTGCGGCTCGCCCTCGCGGCGCCACTGGTACTCACCGCCTATCTCCAGCGCGCGGTGCGCCGGGGCGATGCCGGAGGCCGGGTAGGCCTTGGCGTGCCGGGCGGCGACCTCCTTGGCGACGACGTCGATGCCGACACCGCCGATCTTGGTGGCCGTGCCGTTGAAGTACTTCTCCACGAAGGCGTCGTCGAGACCGACGGCCTCGAAGACCTGGGCGCCGCGGTAGGAGGCGACGGTCGAGATGCCCATCTTCGACATGACCTTCAGCACGCCCTTGCCGAGGGCGTAGATGAGGTTGCGGATGGCCTTCTCGGGCTCGATGCCGGGCAGGAAGGTGCCGGCGCGGACCAGGTCCTCGACGGACTCCATCGCCAGGTACGGGTTGACCGCGGCGGCGCCGTAGCCGATGAGCAGGGCGACGTGGTGGACCTCGCGGACGTCACCGGCCTCGACCAGCAGGCCCACCTGGGTGCGCTGCTTGGTGCGGATGAGGTGGTGGTGGACGGCCGCGGTGAGCAGCAGCGACGGGATCGGCGCGTGCTCGGCGTCCGAGTGGCGGTCCGACAGGACGATCAGGCGGGCGCCGTTCTCGATGGCGGCGTCGGCCTCGGCGCAGATCTCCTCGATCCGCGCGGCCAGCGCGTCACCGCCGCCGTGCACCCGGTACAGGCCGGACAGCGTCGCGGCCTTGAAGCCGGGCATGTCGCCGTCGGCGTTGATGTGGATGAGCTTGGCCAGCTCGTCGTTGTCGATGACCGGGAAGGGCAGCAGGACGCTGCGGCAGGAGGCCGCGTTGGGGTCGAGCAGGTTGCCCTGGGGGCCCAGCGACGAGCGCAGGGAGGTGACCAGTTCCTCGCGGATGGCGTCCAGCGGCGGGTTGGTGACCTGCGCGAACAGCTGGGTGAAGTAGTCGAAGAGCAGGCGGGGGCGGTCCGACAGCGCGGCGATCGGCGAGTCGGTGCCCATGGAGCCGATCGGCTCGGCGCCGGCCTTGGCCATCGGCGCGAGGAGGACGCGCAGCTCCTCCTCGGTGTAGCCGAAGGTCTGCTGGCGGCGGGTGACCGAGGCGTGCGTGTGCACGATGTGCTCGCGCTCGGGCAGGTCCTCGAGCTCGATCTCTCCGGCCTCGAGCCACTCCGCGTAGGGGTTCTCGGCGGCGAGTTCGGCCTTGATCTCGTCGTCCTCGATGATGCGGTGCTCGACGGTGTCGACGAGGAACATGCGGCCGGGCTGGAGGCGGCCCTTGCGGACGACCTTGGAGGGGTCGATGTCCAGGACGCCGACCTCGGAGCCGAGGACGACGAGGCCGTCGTCGGTGACCCAGTAGCGGCCGGGGCGAAGGCCGTTGCGGTCGAGGACCGCGCCGACCTGCTTGCCGTCGGTGAAGGTGACGCAGGCCGGGCCGTCCCAGGGCTCCATCATCGTGGAGTGGAACTGGTAGAAGGCGCGGCGGGCCGGGTCCATGGAGTCGTGGTTCTCCCACGCCTCCGGGATCATCATCAGCACGGAGTGCGGCAGGGAACGGCCGCCCAGGTGCAGGAGTTCGAGGACCTCGTCGAAGGACGCGGAGTCGGAGGCGTCCGGCGTACAGACCGGGAAGATCCGGTCGATGGCCTTGTCGTCGGACCCGAAGAGGTCGGAGACGAGCTGCGACTCGCGGGCCACCATCCAGTTGCGGTTGCCCTTGACGGTGTTGATCTCACCGTTGTGGGCGACGAAGCGGTAGGGGTGGGCCAGCGGCCACGACGGGAACGTGTTCGTCGAGAACCGGGAGTGCACGAGCGCGATCGCGGAGGCGAAGCGGCGGTCGGACAGATCCGGGAAGAAGGGCTCCAGCTGACCAGTGGTCAGCATGCCCTTGTAGACGATGGTCCGCGCGGACAGCGACGGGAAGTACACGCCGGCCTCGCGTTCGGCGCGCTTGCGCAGCACGAAGGCCTTGCGGTCGAGGGCGATGCCCTCCGAGGTGCCGTCGCCGACGAAGATCTGGCGGAAGACCGGCATGGTCGACCGGGCGGTGGCGCCCAGCAGCTGGGGCGCGACCGGCACCTCGCGCCAGCCGAGGACGGTGAGGCCCTCGTCGGCGGCGATCGTCTCGATCTGCGAGACGGCGTCGGCGGTGGAGTCCTCCGGCAGGAAGGCGATGCCGACGGCGTAGGAACCGGCGCCGGGCAGTTCGAATCCGGCCACGTCACGGAAGAAGGCGTCCGGGACCTGCGAGAGGATGCCGGCGCCGTCGCCGGAGTCGGGCTCGGAGCCGGTGGCGCCGCGGTGCTCCAGGTTGCGCAGGACGGTCAGGGCCTGCTCGACCAGGGTGTGGGACGCCTCGCCGGTGAGGGTGGCGACGAAGCCGACGCCGCAGGCGTCGTGCTCGTTGCGGGGGTCGTACATACCCTGCGCAGCAGGGCGAGCATCCATGAAGGACCAGTTCTGGCCATTCGCGGAATGCTGGGACGGCTGGCGCGGCGTACGCATCGGCTCTCCCGTCGTCGTCATCTGGCATATGCATGTGCCGAGGGACGACGTTGGCCCTCGCGTGATCGCAAAATTTCGTGCAGGTTACATGATGGAGCGGTTCTCGGGAACCGGGATAATCCGTTCCAGCATGCGGACACCGCGGGTGGGCGGCGGGGGTACCGCGCCTGCGGTGGAAGCTATGGAGGGACCGCACGGAACGATCGGGTCAGATCGCCTTCCATCGGCCCGGGGAGCGGGACGGACGTCTTCGCCCACCCCGCCGGGGGTGCGCGGCGAGCGTCGTTGCCCGCAGCGCTTACGGCTCATGCCCAGTGGTTCCGCATTCGAAACCAGTGAGTAACGGCTACCTATGCAGTCCCTTGCATAAGTCTGGGTCGCGCTATCCTACGGCCGTTCCGAACAAGGTGCCCAGGGCGTACGTCACACCGGCCGCCGCGCCTCCCAGCAACAGCTGCCGGAGCCCGCTGTACCACCAGCTGCGCGCCGTCACCTTGGCCACCACCGCACCGCACAGGAAGAGCCCCAGCAGGGCCGACAGCACCGCGGGCCACATGCTGCTCGCGCCCAGCAGATAGGGCAGGACGGGTATCAGCGCGCCCAGCGCGAAGGAGCTGAAACTCGACACCGCGGCCACGGTCGGCGAGGGCAGATCGCCCGGGTCGATGCCCAGTTCCTCCCGGGCGTGGATCTCCAGCGCCTGCTCGGGGTCCTTGGACAGCTGCCGCGCGACCTCGCGGGCCAGCGCCTGCTCGACGCCCCTCGACTCGTAGAGCGCGGCGAGCTCGGCCTCCTCGTCCTTGGGGTGCTTGCGCAGCTGGCGCCGCTCCACGTCCAGTTCGGCCTCGACGAGCTCACGCTGCGAGGCGACGGAGGTGTACTCGCCGGCGGCCATGGAGAAGGCACCGGCGGCCAGGCCCGCCAGGCCGCTGAGGACCACGGTGTGCTGGCCGACCGCTCCGCCCGCGACGCCGGTCATCAGGGCGAGGTTGGAGACGAGGCCGTCCATCGCACCGAACACCGCGGGACGCAGCCAGCCGCCGTTCACGTCCCGGTGGGTGTGGTTGTCCCGGTGCGCCTCGTGCAGCGTCGCCTCGGTCTCGATGATGGCCATGTAGAGAACCCACTCCCCGTCTTCGAACACGTTCTCCGGACACGCTCTTTGGACACGTTCCAGACTTTTACAACGCCAAAACTACGCCTCGAAATCCGTCCCCGCCAGCAAGGAAAGGCTGCGCTAACCTGCGGTTTTGCCGTTTCGCGCTCACTTGATCATCAGTGCGCCCAGATGTCGACCGGGTGATGCTGGGGCTCGTGAGGCTCGGCGGAGGCACTGGAGTGGGACACATGCCGTATGGCATCGATCGCCTGCATCCCCTCCGTCCCGGCGCCCGGGGACGCCGCCGGGCTCCGCGCCCGCGCACGCGGCGCACTGCTGGGCCTGGCCGTCGGTGACGCCCTCGGGGCCCCGGCCGAGAACATGAAGCCCTCCGAGATCCGCGCCCGGTGGGGCCGGATCACCGGGTACGTCGCCGAGAAGCCGGCGGGCACGGACGACACCGAGTACGCGATCTTCTCCGGCCTCCTGCTGGCCCGGCACGGCTCCGCGCTCACCCCGGCCCATGTGGAGGCGGCCTGGCACGAGTGGATCGCCGACCGCGACGAGGGCCCCTTCCGCGGCGCCGGTTTCAGCGAACGCGGCACGCTGGAGAACCTCCGCCGGGGGCTGGCCGCCCCGATCTCCGCCCAGCACCGGCACGCCTGGAGCGACGGCCTGGCCATGCGCGCCGCGCCCTTCGGGGTGTTCGCGGCGGGCCGTCCGGCGGAGGCGGCCCGACTGGTCGCGATCGACGGTTCGGTGAGCCACGACGGCGAGGGCATCCACGGCGGCCAGGCGGTGGCGGCGGGCGTCGCGGCGGCGATGGCCGGCGCGCCGCCGACCGCGGTCGTGGCCGCGGCCCTCGCGGTCGTCCCCGACGACTCCTGGACGGCCCGCAGCCTGCGCCGCGCGGTGGCCGTCGCCCACCGCGGCGAACGCGCGGTCCGCTCCGCGGTCGTCATCGGCGGCTACCCCTGGACCGACCTGGCCCCCGAGGCGGTCGCCCTCGCCTTCGGCGCGTACGCGGCGGCCGACGGCGACTTCGAGCAGTCCGTCCTGACCGCGGTGAACATGGGCCGCGACGCGGACACGACGGCGGCGGTGGCCGGAGCCCTGGCGGGCGCGACCCGGGGAGTGTCCGCGATCCCCCAGTCCTGGGCGGCTCCGATCGGCCCGGTCCTCGGCCGATGCCTCCCGGCGATGGCGGGCTACCACGTCCTGGACGTGGCGGACCTGCTGACGCCGGCACCCGGCGACACCGAGCCGGAACCGACGGACTTCGTGCTGGCAGGCGACGGAACGGAGGCCCCCTCGTGACCACGCACGCACCCACAGCCGCCGACGGCAAATCAGCCCCACAGGAGACCAGGACCTCTCGGATGACAGTCACGGGCGTTGCGCGGGCGGGAGACAAAAGGGCCGAAGGTGAAGCCGAGGCCCCGAGACGCGCCGAAGGCCTCCTGCTCGGACTGGCCGCCGGCGACGCCGCCGGCTGGCCCGCCGCCCGCCACAGAGCCGCCCGCATGCCCGACTGGACCCGCCGCCTCACCCGCGAACTGGACACCTTCGCCGAGCACAACGCCACGACCACCCTCCCCGTCCCCATCGCCCTGAACCAGCCCCCCGAGCCCCTCCGCCTCGGCCCCTCCGACGACGCCGAGTGGGCGGCCTTCGCGGCAGAAGCCCTCCTGCGCGCGGGCGACGACACCGTCCGAGACGACCTCGGCCGCGAACGCCGCACCCGAGCCGCCATCGACCTCACCTGGAACGCCCTCGCCGCCGAAGTCGCCGCCGCGGCCGACCGCGCCCCCGAGATCGAGTCCGCCGTACTGCCGCTGCGCGCCCGCATCTCCGTCCGCGCCGGCCTCGGCAACCTCGCCACCGGCCTGCGCCCGCCCGCCACCGGCCACGACAACCCGCACTACTTCGACGACGCCGCCTGCGTACGCGCCTGCGTCCTGGCCGTGGCCCACCCCGGCGACCCCCGCAGCGCCGCCGGCCTCGCCGAGTTCGACGCCCGCTACACCCAGGACGGCGACGGCGTCCACGGCGCCCGGGCGATGGCGGCGGCCCTCGCCCTGGCCCTGGCCGGCGCGGACGTCGACGCCTGTGTCACCGCGGCCCTGACCGAACTCCCCGAGGAGACGGAGATCGGCCGCAACGCCCGGCAGGCCCTGGAGCTCGCCGCCGCCGCGGACAGCGCCTTCGCCCTCGTCCCGCCCCTGGAGCACCAGATCGTCGACCATGTCTACAGCTACGGCATCGCCGCCGCCGAGACGGTCCCGGTCGCCCTCGCCCTGGCCACCGCCGCCCGCGGCCGCATCGCGCAGGCGATCCCGGCCGCGGCCTGCCTGTCCCGCGTCGCGGACTCCGCCCCGGCCCTGGCGGGCGCCCTCACCGGCGCCCTCGGCGGCGGTGCGTCGATCCCCGCCTCCTGGCGGGAGACCTGCCGCACCCTGTCAGGCTGCGTCCTGCCCCGCCTCACCGGCACGGACCTCGTGGAACTCGCCGAACTCCTGGAAGCGGTGCAACCGGCCCGCCCGGGTGGATGATGCGGCCATGCAGCCCAAAACCCACCAAAACGCCCCTCTGGACGAGCGGATCACCGCAGCCCTGGTCGGCGCCGCCGTCGGCGACGCGCTCGGCGGCCCCGTCGAGGGCTACTCGCCCGAGCAGATCCTGGAGCGCCACGGCGGCCGCGTCCACGGCATCGTCGGCCCCTGGCACGGCGACGACTGGCGCACGGCCCGCCCGCTCGCCCCGTACCACAAGGGCGACGGCCACGTCACCGACGACACCCTGATGACCCACGCCCTGGTCCGCGTCTACGCCCGGGTCCGCGACCACCTCGACGCCTACGCCATCGCCGACCACCTGGTCCCGGACCTGATGACCGAGCCGCGCTGGATCCCGGAACTGGAGAGCGAGGCCCTCCCCCTCCAGCGGATCTTCCTGGCGGAGAAGTGGCTGGTGACGAGGATCCACTACGGCCACGCCGACCCGCGCGAGGCCGGCACCGGCAACATCGTCAACTGCGGCGCGGCGATGTACATGGCCCCGGTCGGCCTGGTCAACGCGGCCGACCCGCGGGCGGCGTACGCCGAGGCCCTCGACATCGCCGGCGCGCACCAGTCGTCGTACGGCCGTGAGGCGGCCGGTGTCCTTGCCGCGGCGGTGGCGGCGGCGTGCACCCCCGGCGCGAGCCCGGACTCGGTCGTCTCGGCCTGTCTCGCCCTCGCGAAGGACGGCACCCGGGCCGCGATCGAGCGGGTCTGCGAGGAGGCGGCCCGCCACCCGGACGTCGAGTCGGCGCTGCGCCCGCTGCGCGAGGCGGTGGCCCCCTACGACACGGTCGGTCCCGACTACCGGGCCCCTTCGCTCGGCGCCCGCCGCCCGTCCCGCCTGCACGCGATCGAGGAACTGCCCGTCGCGCTGGGCATGGTGCTCGTGGCGCGGGGCGACTACCGCCACGCGGTCCTCGGCGCGGTGAACTACGGCCGCGACTGCGACTCCATCGCCACGATGGCCGGAGCCGTGACCGGGGCCCTCGGCTCACCGGTCCCGGAGGACTGGGCCAAGACGGTCGCCGAGGCCAGCCGCCTGGACCTCTGGGAACCGGCGGCCACCCTCACCGCCGTGACCCGCGAGATCTTCGACCGGGACGTGGCCCGCCGCCGCGCCCACGAGCAGGCCTTCGCGTCCCTCGGAGGCCAGGAATGCTCCGACTGACCTGGGTCCAGCCGGAGGACCTGATCGGCCACGAACTCCGCCAGGCGGCCCAGGACGGCCGCGAACCGCAGGCCGTCGCGGCCCGCTGGCGAGCGGCGGGCGGCCCCGAGGCCCCGGCCACCGCGGGTGCCTCCCCCACCCCGGCGTCCCGCTACCTCCGTCAGCTGGCGGAAGACCTCCTGGACGAACTGGCCGATCTCCCGAGCGCGTGGGCGGACGACGAACCCACGGACCTGGGCAGGATCCGGTCCGCCTGCCCCGACTGGCCGGAGCCGGTGGGCACCCCGGCCACCACCCCACAGGCCCTTCAAGCCGCCTGGCTCGGCCGCGCCACCGGCTGCCTCCTCGGCAAACCGGTCGAGAAGCTCCCCCTGGACGCCATCCGCCGGCTCGCCCGGTCCGCCGGCAACTGGCCCCTCACCACCTACTTCACCGCCCGGGGCGTCCCGGAGGACCTCCTCGAACGGCACCCCTGGAACCGCCGCTCGGCGCCCACCTCCCTTGCCGAGAACATCGACGGCATGCCGGAGGACGACGACCTCAATTACCCGCTGATCAACCTCGTCCTCCTCCAGCGCCACGGCAGGACGTTCACCACCACGGACGTGGCCCGCACCTGGCTCGACGAACTGCCCGCCGGCCGCACCTTCACCGCCGAGCGCATCGCCTACCGCAACCTCCTCTCCGGCCTGGAACCCCCGCACACCGCCCGCCACCGCAACCCGTTCCGCGAATGGATCGGCGCCCTGATCCGCGCCGACGTCCACGGCTGGAGCAACCCGGGCCGGCCGGCCGCGGCAGCCGAACAGGCTCACCGGGACGCGACCCTCACGCACACCGCCAACGGCGTCTACGCGGCGATGTTCACGGCGGCCGTCATCGCCACGGCGGCGACCGGCGACCACGACGTCCACACCTGTCTGCGCACCGGTCTCAGCGTCGTCCCGCCGCGCTCCCGCCTGGCCCGAGCCGTCCGGCAGGCCGTGCGACTCGCGCACGAGCACGCGGACTTCGACACGGTCGTCGACGCACTCCACGCCACCCACGCCGGCACCCACCACTGGGTGCACGCCGTACCCAACACCGCCCTGATCGCCGCCGCCCTCACCCACGCGCACGGCGACTTCACCGGCTCCATCTGCCGGGCCGTCAGCGGCGGCTGGGACACCGACTCCAACGGTGCGACGGCCGGCTCGGTGGCCGGACTGCTGGCCGGGCACCCCGCGGCGCTCCCCGACCGCTGGACGGCGCCCCTGAAGAACCGGCTGGCCACCTCCATCGGCGACTTCGACGGCATCGGCTTCGACACCCTCGCCCACCTCACGCACCGGGAGACCCACCGCCCATGACCGCGCCCACGACCGCGCCCCTCAACGGCCTGCGCGTCCTCGACCTCGCCACCCTCTTCGCCGGCCCGATGGCCGCCACCCTGCTCGGCGACTTCGGCGCCGAGGTCGTCAAGATCGAGCACCCGGGCAAGCCGGACCCCTCCCGCGGCCACGGCCCGTCGAAGGACGGCGTGGGCCTGTGGTGGAAGATGCTCGGCCGCAACAAGCGCACCATGACCCTGGACCTGTCCAAGCCCGGCGGCCGCGCCACCCTCCTGCGCCTGGCCGCCACCGCCGACGTGATCATCGAGAACTTCCGCCCCGGCACCCTGGAGAAGTGGGACCTGGGCTGGCCGGAGCTCTCGGCCGTCAACCCCCGTCTGGTCCTCGCCCGTGTCACCGGCTTCGGCCAGTTCGGGCCCTACGCGCACCGCCCCGGCTTCGGCACCCTCGCCGAGGCGATGAGCGGCTTCGCCGCGATCACCGGCGAACCGGACTCGCCCCCGACCCTCCCGCCGTTCGGCCTGGCCGACTCCATCGCGGGCCTGACGACGGCGTACGCGGTGATGACGGCACTCGCCGCCCGCGAGCACACCGGTGAGGGCCAGGTCGTCGACATGGCCCTGATCGAGCCGATCCTGGCCGCCCTCGGCCCCCAGCCCCTCTGGTACGACCAGCTCGGCCATGTGCAGCCCCGCACCGGCAACCGCTCCCCCAACAACGCCCCGCGCGGCGTCTACCGCACCGCGGACGGCACCTGGGTCGCCGTCTCCACCTCGGCCCAGTCGGTCGCGGAACGCGTGATGCACCTGGTCGGCCGGCCGGAACTGATCGACGAGCCCTGGTTCGCCTCCGGTGCCGACCGCGCCCGGCACGCCGACGTCCTGGACGAGGCGGTCGGCGGCTGGATCGCCGCGCGCACCCGCACCGACGTCATGGCCGCCTTCGAGAAGGCCGAGGCGGCCATCGCCCCGGTCCAGGACGTCCGGGACGTGATGGCGGACCCGCAGTACCAGGCCCTGGGCACCATCACCACCGTCGACGACCCCGAACTCGGCCCGCTGCGCATGCAGAACGTCCTCTTCCGGCTCTCCGCCACGCCCGGCGCGATCCGCTGGGCCGGCCGCCCGCACGGCGCCGACACCGAGGAGATCCTGACCGAGCTGGGCCTGACCCCGGACGACGTCTCGGCGCTGCGCGCGGAGGGCGCCCTGTGACGGCGCACCCGCTCACCTGGCTCTACGCCCCGGGCGACCGTCCGCAGGTGGTCGCGAAGGCCCTCGCCTCCGGCGCCGACGTCGTCGTCGTCGACCTGGAGGACGCGGTCGCCTCCGACCGCAAGGACTACGCCCGCGCCGCCACCGCCGACCTGCTCGCACACCCGCCGGCCGTCCCGGTCCACGTACGGGTCAACGCCCTGGACAGCCCCTGGGGCGAGCGGGACATCGCGGCCCTGGCCCCGGCTCCCGGGCTCTCGGGCCTCCGCCTCGCCAAGATCACCTCACCCGCCGAGGTCGCCCGTGTGGCACGCCGGGCCCGGGCCGACCTGTACGCCCTGCTGGAGACGGCCCTCGCCGTGGAACAGGCCTACGCCATCGCCTGCTCCCATCCGAACCTGCGCGGCATCGCACTGGGCGAGGCCGACCTGCGGGCCGACCTCGGGGTGCGCGACGACACCGGCCTCGACTGGCCCCGCTCCCGGGTGGTCGTGGCGGCCCGGGCCGCGGGCCTGCCCCCGCCGCCGCAGTCCGTCCACCCGGACACCCGCGACCTGGACGGGCTGGAGGCCTCCTGCGCCCACGGCCGCGCCCTGGGGTTCCTCGGCCGGGCCGCGATCCATCCCCGCCAGCTGCCGGTGATCGAACGCGCCTATCTGCCCAGCGAGGCGGAGATCGAGCGGGCGGAGACGGTGCTCAAGGCGGCCGCCACGGATCAGGGCGCCCAGGCCCTGCCCGACGGGCGCTTCGTCGACGCCGCGGTGGTGACGGCGGCCCAGCGGACCCTGTCCCTGGCGCGCCGCCGCTGACATGCCGAGAGCGCCCGGGGGGGGGGATCTCCCCGGGCGCTCTCGGTTCGTCACACGTAAGGCGGGTCGTCAGCTCTTCTTGCCCGACCCGGCCTCGTTCTTGGCGTCCGCCTCGGCTTCGGCCTCGTCCTCGGTCCGGTCGTCCTTGCCGGCGCCCGCGGACGTGCCGGTCTCCTCGGACTTCTCGCCGCCTTCGGCGTCGTCACCGGAGGTCACGGCGCCGGGCTCCACGACGTCCTCCCGCCCGGGCCGCTTCCTGGACGACACCACCAGGTAGGTCACCGCGAGCAGGAACACCAGGATCGCGGTCCAGACGTTCAGCCGGAGCCCCAGGATGTGGTGGGCGTCGTCGACGCGCATGTACTCGATCCACGCGCGGCCCGCGCAGTACGCGGCGACGTACAGCGCGAACGCCCGGCCGTGTCCGAGGCGGAAGCGGCGGTCCGCCCAGATGACGAGGAACGCCACTCCGATGCACCACAGCGACTCGTAGAGGAACGTCGGGTGGTACGTGCCCGGCACCCGCCCGTCCGACGAGGAGGTGATCTCCAGAGCCCACGGCAGATCGGTGGGCTTGCCGTACAGCTCCTGGTTGAACCAGTTGCCCCAGCGGCCGATCGCCTGCGCGAAGGCGATGCCCGGGGCGACGGCGTCGGCGTAGGCGGGCAGCGGGATGCCGCGGCGACGGCAGCCGATCCACGCGCCCAGCGCGCCGAACGCGATCGCGCCCCAGATGCCGAGGCCGCCCTCCCAGATCTTGAAGGCGTCCACCCAGTCACGGCCCTCGCTGAAGTACAGCTGGTAGTCCGTGATCACGTGGTAGAGCCGGCCGCCGACGAGACCGAAGGGCACCGCCCAGACAGCGATGTCGGCCACCGTGCCGGCCCGCCCGCCCCGGGCGATCCAGCGCTTGTTGCCGAGCCAGACCGCGACGAAGACGCCGATGATGATGCAGAACGCGTAGCCGCGCAGCGGAATGGGGCCGAGGTACAGCACCCCGCGTGACGGGCTGGGAATGAAGGCAAGTTCCATGGCAAGGTCGACGCTACCGTGCCGCACCGGGCCCGCGGCAGGCGGCCCGGCTACGGGTCCATAACGGGGGCGTGAGAAGACCTTTACTCCTTGTTCGCCTCCTGCACCATCTGCTTCAGCTTTGCCGGGGTCATCGTCCGGTCCTGGTAGATGTTCTCGCCGTCGAACAGCACGGTCGGCGTGCCCGAGAAGCCGCCCTTGTTGAAGGCCTGGTGGGACTTGGCGACCCAGCCGTTGTGCGTGCCCTTCTCGACACAGGTGCGGAAGGCGGGGGTGTCCAGGCCGTCGACCTTGCCGGCCAGCTCGATCAGCTTGGCGTTGTCCGCGTAGGCGTCGTCGACTTCCGGGGGCTGGTTGTCGAAGAGCACGTCGTGGTAGGCGGGGAACTTCCCGGCGTCCTGGGCGCAGGCCGCGGCATTGGCCGCGTTGCGGGAGCCGGTGCCGCGCATGTTGCCGTCGATGAGGGTGACCAGGTGGTACTCGACCTTCAGCTCGCCGGCGTCCGTCAGCTCGTGGATCACCGGCCGGTACGCCGTCTCGAAGGACTTGCACGCGGGGCAGCGGAAGTCCTCCCACACCGTGAGCGTGGACTTGGCGCTGTCCTTGCCGACCGGGATGGCCAGGCCGTCCTTGCCCTGGGCCCCCGAGGGCGCCACGACCGGGCCCGAGGCCTCGCTGTCGTCGTCCTTGCCGGCGTTGGCCGCGACGACGCCGATCACGGCCGCGAGTCCCAGGACGGCGACGACGGCCCCGCCCACGATCAGCGCGCGCCGGCGCTTGTCCGCGGACTTCTGCTTCTCGCGCTCGACCGCCAGCTTCTCCCGGGCGGTGCGCTTTCCCTCACGGTTCTTCTCGCTCACACCCCGGAAACGAACCGGGGAGGCGCAACGCGCCTCCCCGGCCCCAGGTCCACCCGTACGAGGGACCGGTATGACTTCCGGCGTTCTTACGCCTGTCCGCGCACGCCCTTGGCGAGGTCACCGGCGAGCGCGCGCACGGCCTCGACACCGGCGGCGTCGTCCGGGGCGTCCAGCATGGCCTTGACGAAGGCCGAGCCGACGATCACGCCGTCGGCGAAGCCGGCGACCTCGGCGGCCTGGGCGGGGTTGGAGACGCCGAGCCCGACGCAGACCGGCAGGTCCGTCCCCGTGGCACGGGTGCGTTCCACCAGGTCCTGGGCCTGATTGCTGACACTGGCGCGGGTGCCGGTGACGCCCATGAGGGAGGCGGCGTAGACGAAGCCGCTGCCCGCCGCGGTGATCTGCGCGAGCCGCTCGTCCTTGCTGCTGGGGGCGACGACGAAGACGGTGGCGAGACCGTGCTTCTCCGCGTGCTCCCGCCACAGCGCCGACTCCTGCACGGGCAGGTCGGGCAGGATGCACCCGGCGCCGCCCGCCTCGGCGAGCTCGGCGGTGAACCGCTCGACGCCGTAGCGGTCGATGGGGTTCCAGTACGTCATGACGAGGATCGGCTTGCCGGTGGCGGCGTGGGCCTCGCGGACCGTGCGCATCACGTCGGCGATCCGCACGCCGCCGCGCAGGGCGATGTCGTCGGCGGTCTGGATGACGGGGCCGTCGAGGACGGGGTCGCTGTGCGGCAGGCCCACCTCGACGACGTCGGCGCCGCCGTCGATGACGGCCTTGACGGCCTCGATGCCGCCGTCCACGGTCGGGAACCCGGCCGGGAGGTAGGCGATGAGGGCGGAGCGCCCTTCGGACCTGGCCGCGGCGAGGGTGTCGCCCAACAGCTCGATGTTGCCGCTCACTTGGCGTCACCCTCGATCTCGGCGGTGCCGGAGGCGTCCTCGGCGACCTCGGCGTCGGTGTCGTACAGGCCGAAGTAGCGCGCGGCGGTGTCCATGTCCTTGTCGCCGCGGCCGGACAGGTTGACCACGATCAGCCCGTCCTTGCCGAGCTCCCTGCCGACCTCCAGGGCGCCGGCCAGCGCGTGGGCGCTCTCGATGGCCGGGATGATGCCCTCGGTGCGCGACAGCAGGCGCAGGGCCTGCATGGCCGCGTCGTCGGTGACCGCGCGGTACTCGCCGCGGCCGGAGTCCTTCAGGTAGGAGTGCTCCGGGCCGATGCCCGGGTAGTCCAGACCGGCCGAGATCGAGTACGGCTCGGTGATCTGGCCCTCGTCGTCCTGGAGGACGTAAGAGCGGGAGCCGTGCAGGATGCCGGGCTCGCCGGCGGTCAGGGTCGCCGCGTGCTCGCCGGTCTCGACGCCGTGCCCGGCCGGTTCACAGCCGATGAGGCGGACGTCCGTGTCGGGGATGAAGGCGTGGAAGAGGCCGATGGCGTTGGAGCCGCCGCCGACGCAGGCGACGGCCGCGTCGGGCAGGCGTCCGGCGCGCTCCAGGAGCTGGCGGCGTGCCTCGACGCCGATGACCCGGTGGAAGTCGCGGACCATCGCCGGGAAGGGGTGCGGTCCGGCGACGGTGCCGAAGAGGTAGTGGGTGTGGTCGACGTTGGCGACCCAGTCGCGGAAGGCCTCGTTGATGGCGTCCTTCAGCGTGCGGCTGCCGGACTTCACGGCGATGACCTCGGCGCCGAGCATGCGCATGCGGGCGACATTGAGGGCCTGGCGCTGGGTGTCGATCTCACCCATGTAGATCGTGCACTCGAGGCCGAAGAGCGCGCACGCGGTGGCCGTGGCGACGCCGTGCTGGCCGGCGCCCGTCTCGGCGATGACCCGGGTCTTGCCCATGCGCTTGGTGAGCAGGGCCTGGCCGAGGACGTTGTTGATCTTGTGGGAGCCGGTGTGGTTGAGGTCTTCCCGCTTCAGGAAGATCCGCGCGCCGCCGGCGTGTTCGGCGAACCTCGGCACCTCGGTGAGGGAGCTGGGACGGCCGGTGTAGTTGACCAGGAGGTCGTCGAGTTCCTTGGCGAACTCGGGGTCGTGCTTGGCCTTGTCGTACTCGACGGCGACCTCGTCCACTGCGGCGACGAGGGCCTCGGGGATGAACTTGCCGCCGAAGGCCCCGAAGTAGCCTTCGGGGTTGGGCGATTGGCCCTCGGGGTCGGGGATGAAGAACTGGCTGGGCATGCGAATACCTCACGGTGAGTGTGTGTTGATCACTGATCGCCGTGGGAGCGGGGACCTGCTGTCGGCCGCGGGCCGTCAGTGGCTTGTCGCGCAGTTCCCCGCGCCCCTGGAGGGGCGCTGCCATCGCATGCCGTTCACCTGGCCCGGCTCGTCACCGATGACGTACCGGACGCGGCGGCCGTGGATCCGGCGGGCCGGTGCACGGCAGCCGCGGGGGCGGCAGCCGCGCGCGAGGCGGGCGTACCGGTCCACGGTCGTCATGGTGGGAGTCATCGGGGCAAGCCTAGCGGGTGATCAGCTACGGCCGTGCCGGAGCGCCGGGTGCTCGCCGGCCGCCACCAGGTCCGAGACCGCCGTCCTCGGGTCCTTGCCCGTGACGAGGGACTCGCCGACCAGGACGGCGTCGGCGCCGGCGTTGGCGTACGCGATGAGGTCGTGCGGGCCGCGGACGCCGGACTCGGCGATCTTGATGATGTGGTCGGGGATCTCCGGCGCCACCCGCTCGAAGGTGCCGCGGTCGACCTCGAGGGTCTTGAGGTTGCGCGCGTTGACGCCGATCACGCGGGCGCCGGCGTCCACCGCGCGCTCGACCTCGTCCTCGTCGTGCACCTCGACGAGCGGCGTGAGCCCGATGGACTCGGCGCGCTCGATGAGGGACTCCAGGGCGGGCTGGTCGAGGGCGGCGACGATCAGCAGCACGACGTCGGCGCCGTAGGCGCGGGCCTCCCACAGCTGGTACGACGTGACCATGAAGTCCTTGCGCAGCACGGGGATGTCCACCCGGGCGCGGACGGCCTCGAGGTCGGCGAGCGAGCCGCCGAAGCGGCGCTCCTCGGTGAGGACGGAGATGACGGCGGCGCCGCCCGCCTCGTAGTCCGCGGCGAGTGCGGCCGGGTCGGCGATCGCGGCCAGCGCGCCCTTGGAGGGGCTGGAGCGCTTGACCTCGCAGATGACCTTGACGCCGTCGCCGCGCAGTGCGGCCGCGCCGTCCTTGGCCGCGGGAGCCTTCGCCGCGCGCTCCTTGAGCTCGTCGAGGCTGACGCGCGCCTGCCGCTCCGCGAGGTCGGCACGGACTCCGTCGATGATCTCGTCGAGCACACTCACGCGAGCGGCCCCCTTCCAGACGCTTGACAGTTCCAGCGACCGTCGAAAACCGATGGTCACTGCGATGGTATCCGCAGCGGGGCGCAGGCCTCACATCCGGTTGACATGGGTCCCACTACCTGGACATCCGCCTGTTGATCAAGGATGGAGCCAGCCACCGAAGGGCAGGTTCCGGACAACGGTGAAGACGAGCAGCAACCCGCCGAGGCTCCAGACCAGCCCCGGACGCGGGTCGATCCGCAGGGGACGCCCCCGGACCGCCTGGACCACCCATACGGTCCACAGCACCGCGAAGCCCAGATAGCCGAGGGTCGCGGGCGCGTTGGCGTGCAGCGCCGCGAGGAGGTCCCCGTGGACGAAGGCGTGCGCGCTGCGCAGTCCGCCGCAGCCTGGGCAGTAGAGACCGGTGTAGTGCAGCAGCGGGCAGACGGGGTAGTGGCCGGGCTCGTTGGGGTCCACCGTGCCCACGTAGGCGAAGGCGGCGGCGACGGCCGCGAGCGCCCCGGCGGGGACGGCCAGTCGGCTCGGGACGCTCTGCGTCACCCTTCGGCTCTCGGCGTTCACGGTATGCATTGTGCCCCGCATGCGCGTGAGGGGCGGCTCCGGCACCCGTGTGCCAGGCCGCCCCTCACGTGAGGACGTGCTCCGCGGATGGTGCCGCGGGGTCAGCTCCCGGCGCCGGCCGGCTCGCGGTCGCCCGTGGTCCGGTGCGGCTGGTGGGCATCCCTGGGCTGGCCCAGGCCCATCATCCGCATGATGCCGCCGACGACACCGCCGAGCAGCACGACGACCATGCCCGCCCAGAAGCCCACCGGCTGGTCCAGCACCATGAACGCGCCCGAGACGCAGAAACCGATGAAGGCGATCGTGACACCGGTCCAGGCGGCCGGGGTGTGACCGTGGCTGCTGCCCGCCATTGCTTGCTCCTCGTTGCTGTGTGCGTGTCTGAGCAGGACGCTCGGAGTCATTGTCCCGCACGCGCGCCCGCGAGGTGAGCGGGGGTGCTCCCCCACTCCCCCGGGTGGGCTCAGGCCCCGGCCCCCCGGGTGGGCTCAGGCCCCGGTCGGGTCCTCGCCGCGGTCGAGCGCCTTCCACAGGTCCTCGGGCCGGTCGGGGTCGACGGCGGGGGCCTTGCGGCGCGGCTGGGGCGTGGCGCCGCGCTCGTAGCGGCCGGACATGGCGGGCCACAGGCGGCCGTAGCGCAGGGCGAGCAGTCCGGCCATGAGGATCAGGACGCCGCCGACGACCGCGACGTACGGCCAGGCGGTGTGGCTGAGGGCGTCGACGGAGGCCGAGGTGTCGCCGGAGGCCTGGGCGGCCTGCTCGTCGAGCGCGGAGCTGTCGGAGGCGCCGAGCAGGGCCGCGGCGACGATGCCGACGCCGGAGAGCGCGAGCAGCCCGGCGACGACGAAGCGGCCGGCGCGGCGGACGGCGAACACGGCGACGAGCGCGGCGAGGCCCACGACGGCGAGCGCCGCGGGAACACCCGTGACGTCGCTGCCCTTGGCGGTCAGGGGGAAGGCGCCACCGGCCACCGTCGCGGTGCCCTGCGACCATTGCTGCCGGGTGGCGAGCAGCGCCACGGCGGCGCCGAGCGCGCCGCTCAGCAGCGCGACGGCGAGGCTCAGGCGGCCGGCCCGGGCGGATCCGGGGGCGTGGGAACGGGGGTGCGGTACAGCAGTCACGTACCCCACTATCGCCTGAACCCCGGGCGAACCGTCACCCGGGGTTCATCTCAGGCCTTTCCCAGCCGGTTCGCCGTGTGGACGGCCCGCAGCACCGCGGCCGCCTTGTTGCGGCACTCGGTGTCCTCGGCGACCGGGTCGGAGTCGGCGACGATGCCCGCCCCGGCCTGCACATAGGCGGTGCCGTCGCGCAGGAGGGCGGTGCGGATGGCGATGGCGGTGTCGGAGTCGCCGGCGAAGTCGAGGTAGCCGACGCACCCGCCGTAGAGGCCGCGCCGGGAAGGTTCGAGTTCGTCGATGATCTGCATGGCGCGGGGCTTGGGGGCGCCGGAGAGGGTGCCGGCCGGGAAGCAGGCGGTGAGGACGTCGAACGCCGTGCGTCCGGCGGCCACGCGGCCCGTCACCGTCGAGACGATGTGCATGACGTGCGAGTAGCGCTCGACGGACATGAAGTCCACCACCTCGACCGAGCCGGGCTCGCAGACCCGCCCCAGGTCGTTGCGGCCCAGGTCGACGAGCATGAGGTGCTCGGCGCGCTCCTTGGGGTCGGCGAGCAGTTCCTCGGCGAGGGCCTGGTCCTCCTGCGGGGTGGCGCCGCGCCAGCGGGTGCCGGCGATGGGGTGGACCATGGCCCGGCCGTCCTCGACCTTGACCAGGGCCTCGGGGGACGAGCCGACGACGTCGAACCCGTCGAAGCGGAACAGGTACATGTACGGGGACGGGTTGGTGGCCCGCAGGACCCGGTAGACGTCCAGCGCGCTCGCCGTGCACGGCGTCTCGAAACGCTGGGAGGGCACCACCTGGAAGGCCTCACCGGCCCGGATCCGCTCCTTGATGTCCTCGACGGCCATTTGGAAGTCGGGGCCGCCCCACAGCGCGGTGTACTCGGGGAGCTCGGAGGGCGGGAGGACGGCCGGGGGCTGGGCGACCGGGCGGGAGAGGTCGGCCTCCATGGCGTCCAGACGGGCGACCGCGTCCGCGTACGCCTCGTCGACGCCGGTGTCGAGGTCGTTGTGGTTGATCGCGTTGGCGATCAGCAGGACCGAGCCCTCCCAGTGGTCCATGACGGCCAGGTCGCTGGTGAGGAGCATGGTCAGCTCGGGCAGCTTCAGGTCGTCGCGCTCGCCGGGGCCGATCTTCTCCAGGCGGCGGACGATGTCGTAGCCGAGGTAGCCGACCATGCCGCCGGTGAAGGGCGGCAGGCCCTCCTGGTGGGGCGTGTGCAGGGCCTCGATGGTGGCGCGCAGGGCGGCGAGGGGGTCGCCGTCCACGGGGACGCCGACGGGCGGGGCGCCGAGCCAGTGCGCCTGCCCGTCACGGGCGGTCAGTGTGGCGGCGGACCGCACGCCGACGAAGGAGTACCGGGACCAGGAGCGGCCGTTCTCCGCGGATTCCAGCAGGAACGTGCCGGGGCGCTCGGCGGCGAGCTTGCGGTAGAGCGCGACCGGGGTGTCGCCGTCGGCGAGGAGCTTGCGGGTGACGGGGATGACCCGCCGGTCGGTGGCGAGCTTGCGGAAGGTCTCGAGGTCCATGGCCGCTGACCTTACTGATCCGTGGCGGAACCGGCCGGACCGCCGTCCTTGAGGAGTACGTCCTCGTCGAAGCAGGTGCGCGCGCCGGTGTGGCAGGCGGCGCCGACCTGGTCGACCTTGACGAGCACGGTGTCCGCGTCGCAGTCCAGGGCGACGGACTTCACCCACTGGAAGTGGCCGGAGGTGTCGCCCTTGACCCAGTACTCCCGGCGGCTGCGCGACCAGTAGGTGCACCGGCCGGTGGTCAGGGTGCGGTGCAGCGCCTCGTCGTCCATCCAGCCGAGCATGAGCACCTCGCCGGTGTCGTACTGCTGGGCGATGGCGGGCAGGAGACCGTCGGGGCTGCGCTTGAGGCGCGCGGCGATCTCCGGGTCGAGAGAGCTGGATGGATCACTGTGGCGCGAAGCGCCTCCTCGAGGGGCGGTGGCCGGGCGACGGGCGGGCGTGCTGGTCATGGTGACCATTGTGCCGCGCGGCACCGACAGGCCCGGTGGAGTGTCCACTGGGCGGACCCGGTGGCCGGCCGTAGGCTGGCCCCCATGTCGACCCATGCCAAGCGTGAACGACTTCTCCTCGCCGACCTGTTGGAGACCGCGGGCCCGGACGCGCCCACTCTGTGCGAGGGCTGGACGACCAGGGACCTCGCCGCGCACGTCGTGGTGCGCGAGCGCCGCCCGGACGCCGCCGGCGGGATACTGATCAAGCAGCTCGCGCCGCGTCTGGACAAGGTGATGGCGGAGTACACCGACAAGCCGTACGAGGAGCTGATCCAGCTGATCCGTACGGGCCCGCCGCGTTTCTCGCCCTTCTCCCTGAAGCCGGTCGACGAGGCGTCGAACATCATCGAGTTCTACGTCCACACCGAGGACGTCCGGCGCGCCCAGCCCGACTGGTCCCCGCGCGACCTCGACCCGGTCTTCCAGGACGCCCTGTGGTCCCGCCTTGAGCGCACCGCCCGTCTGATGGGCCGCGGCGTCCCGACGGGCCTGGTCCTGCGCCGGCCCGACGGCCAGACGGCGGTGGCCCACCGCGGCACCCCGGTGGTCACCGTGACCGGCGAGCCGTCCGAACTGGTCCTGTTCTCCTACGGCCGTCAGAGCGCGGCCAAGGTCGATCTGGACGGCGACGAGAACGCGATCGCGAAGCTGCAGGAGACCAAGCAGCTCGGCATCTGAGCCCGGCATCCGGGAGAGCCCCGGCCGCGTCGCGCGGCCGGGGCTCTCTGCGGACGGGGACGTCACCGCACCGGGTGCCCCGCCCCCCGCAGCGTCTCCTTGACCTGGCCGATGCGCAGGTCGCCGAAGTGGAACACCGAGGCCGCCAGGACCGCGTCCGCGCCCGCCTCTACGGCCGGGGGGAAGTCGGTCAGCCGGCCGGCGCCGCCCGAGGCGATGACCGGGATCGTGACGTGCTTGCGTACGGCCCGGATCATCTCCAGGTCGTAGCCGTCCTTGGTGCCGTCGGCGTCCATCGAGTTGAGCAGGATCTCGCCGGCGCCCAGTTCGGCTGCCCGGTGGGCCCACTCGACGGCGTCGATGCCGGTGCCCTTGCGGCCGCCGTGGGTGGTGACCTCGAAGGAGCCCGACTCGGTGCGGCGGGCGTCGACCGACAGGACCAGGACCTGGCGGCCGAAACGCTCGGCGATCTCGCGGATCAGGTCGGGCCGGGCGATCGCGGCCGTGTTGACGCCGACCTTGTCCGCACCGGCGCGCAGCAGCTTGTCCACGTCCTCGGCGGTGCGGACGCCGCCGCCGACCGTGAGCGGGATGAACACCTGCTCGGCCGTGCGGCGCACCACGTCGTACGTGGTCTCGCGGTTGCCCGACGAGGCGGTGATGTCCAGGAACGTCAGCTCGTCCGCGCCCTCGGCGTCGTACACCTTGGCCATCTCGACGGGGTCGCCCGCGTCGCGCAGGTTCTGGAAGTTGACGCCCTTGACGACCCGGCCGTTGTCCACGTCCAGGCAGGGGATGACTCGGACCGCCAGGGTCATGAATCGTGCTCCTCTAGTGTTCCTCTGAAGGTGTCCCTCTGAATGCTTCCACTTCCACCGACACCAGGACCCGGGAGTCGATGAAGCCCTGCACGACCAGCAGGGTCGTGACCGGGCGCACGCTGTCGAACATCTCCTTGTGGGCCCGGCCCACCGCGTCGACGTCCCGGGCGTGTGCCAGGTACACACGGGTGCGGATCACGGACTCGGGCGCGAGCCCGAACTCGGCGATCGCCTCGAGGGCGGTGGTGATGGCCACCTTGGCCTGCTCGTAGGGGTCGCCCTCGCCGTAGAGCACATCGCCCTTGAACGCGGTCGTGCCCGCCACCAGCACCCGGTCGCCCGCCTCGACGGCGCGTGCAAAACCGAAGGACTCTTCCCAGGGACTTCCGCTCTGCACACGCCGCACGGTCATGACGACACAGCCTCCAAGGCCTCTTCCAGGGTGAACGCCTTCGCGTACAGCGCCTTCCCGACGATGGCGCCCTCGACACCGAGCGGGACGAGGTCGGCGATGGCGCGCAGGTCGTCGAGCGAGGAGACCCCGCCGGATGCCACGACCGGGCGGTCGGTGGCGGCGCACACATTGCGCAGCAGCTCCAGGTTCGGGCCCTGCAGCGTGCCGTCCTTGGCGATGTCGGTGACGACGTACCGCGCGCAGCCCTCCTTGTCGAGGCGCGCCAGGGTCTCGTAGAGGTCGCCGCCGTCGCGGGTCCAGCCGCGTCCGCGCAGGGTCGTGCCGCGGACGTCGAGACCGACCGCGATCTGGTCGCCGTGCTCGGCGATGACCTTGGCGACCCACTCCGGCGTCTCCAGGGCGGCCGTGCCCAGGTTGACGCGCCTGCAGCCGGTGGCGAGGGCGGCGGCGAGGGTCTCGTCGTCGCGGATGCCGCCGGACAGCTCCACCTTGATGTCCATGGCGCGGGCGACCTCGGCGATCAGCTCGCGGTTGTTCCCGGTGCCGAAGGCGGCGTCCAGGTCGACCAGGTGCAGCCACTCGGCGCCGGAGCGCTGCCAGGCGAGGGCGGCCTCCAGCGGGGAGCCGTAGGAGGTCTCCGAGCCGGACTCGCCGTGCACCAGGCGGACGGCCTGGCCGTCCCGGACGTCGACGGCGGGGAGGAGTTCGAGCTTGCTCACAGTGTTCCGATCCAGTTGGTGAGGAGCTGGGCTCCGGCGTCGCCGGACTTCTCGGGGTGGAACTGCGTGGCCCACAGGGCGCCGTTCTCGACGGCGGCGACGAACGGCTTGCCGTGGGTGGACCAGGTGACCTTGGGGGCCGTCATCGCCGTGTTGTGCGTCTGAAGGGACCAGTCGTGGACGGCGTAGGAGTGCACGAAGTAGAAGCGGGCGTCCGGGTCGAGGCCGGCGAACAGCTGCGAGCCGGGCGCCGCTTCGACGGTGTTCCAGCCCATGTGGGGCACGATCTCGGCCTGGAGCGGCTCGACGGAGCCGGGCCACTCGTCGAGGCCCTCGCTCTCCACGCCGTGCTCGATGCCGCGCGCGAAGAGGATCTGCATGCCGACGCAGATGCCCATGACGGGGCGGCCGCCGGAGAGCCGGCGGTCGACAATCCAGTCGCCGCGGGCCTCGCGCAGGCCGGTCATGCAGGAGGCGAAGGCGCCGACGCCGGGGACCAGCAGGCCGTCGGCGTTCAGGGCCTTGTCGTAGTCACGCGTGATCTCGACGTCGGCTCCCGTGCGGGCGAGGGCGCGCTCGGCGGAACGGACGTTGCCGAAGCCGTAGTCGAAGACCACCACGTTCTTGCGGGGGGCGCTCAATTCCACACCTCCAGCCTCACCACACCGGCCGTCAGGCACATCGCGGCGCCGATCGACAGCAGCACGATCAGGCCCTTGGGCATCTTCTGCTTGGTGAAGGAGTAGATGCCGCCGACGAGGAAGAGACCGACGACGATCAGCAGCGTCGAGGTGCCGTTCACAGGGCGCCCTTCGTGGACGGGAGGATGCCGGCCGCGCGCGGGTCGCGCTCGGAGGCGTAGCGCAGGGCGCGGGCGAGCGCCTTGAACTGGCACTCCACGATGTGGTGCGCGTTGCGCCCGTAGGGCACGTGCACGTGCAGCGCGATCTGCGCCTGGGCCACGAAGGACTCCAGGATGTGCCGGGTCATGGTGGTGTCGTACTCGCCGATCATCGGCGCCATCTTCTCGGGCTCGGTGTGCACGAGGTAGGGGCGGCCGGACAGGTCGACGGTGACCTGGGCGAGGGACTCGTCCAGCGGGACCGTGCAGTTGCCGAAGCGGTAGATGCCGACCTTGTCGCCGAGGGCCTGCTTGAAGGCGGCGCCGAGGGCGAGGGCGGTGTCCTCGATGGTGTGGTGCGAGTCGATGTGCAGATCGCCCTCGGTCTTCACGGTCAGGTCGAACAGACCGTGCCGGCCGAGCTGGTCGAGCATGTGGTCGTAGAAGCCGACGCCGGTCTTGATGTCGGTCTTCCCGGTGCCGTCGAGGTCGATCTCGACGAGGACCGAGGTCTCCTTGGTCACCCGCTCTGTGCGGCCTACGCGGCTCATGCGCTCTGCTCCTTCTTCACTTCACGTACCGCGTCGAGGAACGCGTCGTTCTCTTCTGGGGTGCCGGCGGTGACCCGGAGCCAGCCGGGCACGCCGTTGTCCCGGACCAGGACGCCCCGGTCGAGGATCTTCTGCCAGGTCTCGTGGGAGTTGCGGAACCGGCCGAACTGCACGAAGTTCGCGTCCGACGCGGTCACCTCGTAGCCGATCGCGAGCAGTTCGGTGACCAGGCGGTCCCGTTCGGTCTTGAGCTGCTCGACGTAGCCGAGCAGGGTGCCGGTGTGCTCCAGGGCGGCCAGGGCGGTCGCCTGGGTGACGGCCGACAGGTGGTAGGGCAGCCGGACCAGCTGGACGGCGTCGACGACGGCCGGGTGCGCGGCGAGGTAGCCCAGGCGCAGGCCCGCCGCGCCGAACGCCTTCGACATCGTGCGGGAGACGACGAGGTTCGGGCGGCCCGCCAGCAGCGGCAGCAGCGAGTCGCCGTGGCTGAACTCGATGTAGGCCTCGTCGACCACCACCATCGACGGCTTCGCCGCCTGCGCGGCCTCGTACAGCGCGAGGACCGTCTCGGGCGGGACGGCGGTGCCGGTGGGGTTGTTGGGGGTGGTGATGAAGACGACGTCCGGCTGGTTCTCGGCGATGGCCTTCTCGGCGGCGGCGACGTCGATGGTGAAGTCCTCGCCCCGCGGGCCGGAGATCCAGCCGGTCCCGGTGCCGCGCGAGATGAGGCCGTGCATCGAGTACGACGGCTCGAAGCCGATGGCGGTGCGGCCCGGCCCGCCGAAGGTCTGCAGCAGCTGCTGGATGACCTCGTTGGAGCCGTTGGCCGCCCAGACGTTGGCCACGCCGACCTCGTGGCCGGAGGTGTCGGTGAGGTACTGCGCCAGCCGCGTGCGCAGCTCGACCGCGTCCCGGTCCGGGTAGCGGTTGAGGTTCCGGGCGGCTTCCCGGACCCTCTCGGCGATGCGTTCGACCAGCGGCTCGGGCAGCGGGTAGGGGTTCTCGTTGGTGTTCAGCCGTACGGGGACGTCCAGCTGGGGCGCGCCGTAGGGGGACTTGCCGCGCAGCTCGTCCCGTACGGGGAGATCGTCGATGCGTACGTCGTTCACTTGCCCTGGGGAACCTTCCAGTCGAACCTCGCCTTGATCGCCGCGCCGTGGGCCGGCAGGTCCTCCGCCTCGGCCAGCGTGACCACGTGGTGCGCGACGTCGGCCAGGGCCTCGCGCGTGTAGTCGACGATGTGGATGCCGCGCAGGAAGGACTGCACGGACAGGCCCGAGGAGTGGCAGGCGCAACCGCCGGTGGGCAGGACGTGGTTGGACCCGGCCGCGTAGTCGCCCAGCGACACGGGTGCCCAGGGGCCGATGAAGATCGCGCCGGCGTTGCGGACGCGGTCGGCCACGGCCGCGGCGTCGGCGGTCTGGATCTCCAGGTGCTCGGCGCCGTACGCGTCGACCACCCTGAGGCCCTCGTCGATGCCGTCGACCAGCACGATCGCGGACTGCCTGCCGGTCAGGGCCGGGACGATCCGGTCCTCGACGTGCCGGGTGGCCGCGACCTGCGGCTCCAGTTCCTTCTCGACCGCGTCGGCGAGCTCGACGGAGTCGGTGACCAGGACGGCGGCGGCCAGCGGGTCGTGCTCGGCCTGGCTGATCAGGTCGGAGGCGACGTGGACCGGGTCGGCCGTGTCGTCGGCGAGGACCGCGATCTCGGTCGGGCCGGCCTCGGCGTCGATGCCGATCCGGCCGGTGAAGTAGCGCTTGGCGGCGGCGACCCAGATGTTGCCGGGGCCGGTGACCATGTTCGCGGGGGCGCAGGACTCGGTGCCGTAGGCGAACATCGCGACGGCCGTGGCCCCGCCGGCCGCGTAGACCTCGTCGACGCCGAGCAGCGCGCAGGCGGCGAGGATGGTCGGGTGCGGCAGGCCGCCGAACTCGGCCTGGGCGGGAGAGGCGAGCGCGATGGACTCGACGCCGGCCTCCTGGGCGGGCACCGCGTTCATGATCACGGAGGACGGGTACACCGACCGGCCGCCGGGCGCGTACAGCCCGACGCGGTCGACCGGCACCCACTTCTCGGTCACGGAGCCGCCGGGCACGACCTGGGTGGTGTGCGTGGCGCGGCGCTGGGCGCGGTGGACGGCCCGGGCGCGGCGGATGGACTCCTCCAGGGCGGCGCGCACGGCCGGGTCGAGTTCCTCCAGCGCGCGGGTGAGCGCGGCGGCCGGGACCCGGACCTGATCCAGCCTGACCCCGTCGAACCGCTCGGCGAAGTCGATCAGCGCCGCGTCGCCCCGATGATGGACGTCCTCGCAGATCGGACGCACCTTCTCGAGGGCGGCCGCAACGTCGAAGTCGGCTCGGGGCAGCAGGTCACGCAGGGCGGGGCCCTCGACGAGGGCGTCGCCGCGCAGATCGATTCGGGAGATCACGTGCTCAATTCTCTCAGACCCGGGTGAGGCGCCGTGCGCGCGTATCAATGGCTGATACAGAACGTCGCGGGAACCCGCAGGATCGCCTTCACGTCCGGTGTTCGGGTCGTCACACAGCGGGCATGAACTGGTGTACGAGGCAAGTGACCCGTGAGTACCTGGGGAGGAAGGAAAGAGCTGTGACCGAGGGGGCCGGCGTCCGTGCCGGGGATCTGCCCGACGACCTGACCGCGGCCGAGGCCGGCATGTGGCAGGCCTTCCGCAACGGCACCGTGTACGACCTGAGCTGCGGCGACGCCGTGGCCGACGACCCGCACGGCGGGCACCCGTGGGGCGAGGAGCGGACCGTCCGGGCCCGGATCATGTGCTGGCTGCTCCTCGACGGGCCACCCGCCCTGGCCGGCCGCGTGTCGTCGCTGAAGCTGATCGGAGTGCAGGTCAGCGGCTCCCTGGACCTCGCCGGCGGCACGGTGGTGCCCTACGTCGAGATGCGCCGGTGCCGGTTCGAGCAGGACGTGCTGCTGCCGGAGGCCCGCTTCACCACCCTGCGCATGGTGGACTGCTCGGTGCCCCGGCTGGAGGCGGCCCGGGTGCACACCGAGGGCGATCTGCATCTGCCGCGCTGCCGCTTCCACCACGGCATCCGGCTCACGGACGCGCAGATCGGCACGGACCTGATGCTCAACCAGGCGATCGTGCACCGGGACCACAGCGGCCGGTCGATCGCCGCGGACGGCATGACCGTCGGCCAGGACTTGCAGGCGGAGCTGCTGGAGTCGCACGGCGAGCTGAGCCTGCGCGCCGCGACCATCGGCGTGTCGCTGAGCCTGCGCGGCGCGCGGCTGAGCAACCCCTACGAGCGGCTCGCGCTGAACGCCCCGCAGCTGACGGTCGAGCGCAGCCTGTATCTGACGCCGGCGGGGGTCGGCGCCCAGGCGATGAGCGGGATGACCCCGGCCCAGGGGACGCGCATCCAGCGCTTCGCGTGCGAGGGCGGGATCCGGCTGGACGACGGCCGGTTCGGCGACGCCGTCGACTTCGAGCGGGCCCGGTTCACCCTCACGGACGACCAGGAGCTGTCACTGCGCCGGGTGCAGACGCCGGAGCTGCGCTTCCTCGGGGAGCAGCCGGTGCGCGGGCGGGTGGTGCTGTCCGGGGCGAAGGTCATCAACCTGATGGACCGGGCGGACGCCTGGCCGGGCCCGGGGCGGCTGCACATGGGCGGCTTCGCCTACGAGTTCCTCGTGCCGCGCGGACCGTTCCCGCCGGCCGAGCGGCTTCGGTGGGTGGCGGCGGCCACCGCCGAGTACAACCCGGAGCCGTACGAGCGGCTCGCGGCCGTGCTGCGGGCCGGCGGGGAGGACGAGGACGCCCGTGAGGTGCTGCTGGCCAAGCAGCGCCGGCACCGCGAGAGCCTGCCGGTGGCGGCCAAGCTGTGGGGCTACGCGCAGGACTTGACGGTCGCCTACGGGTACCGGCCGGGCCGGGCCGCGGTGTGGATGGCGGTGCTGTGGGCGGCGGGCTCCCTCGCCTTCGCGCAGGCCGGGCATCCGCCGATGAAGCGGGGCGAGCACCCGGAGTGGAATCCGACGCTGTTCACCCTCGACCTGCTGCTGCCCGTCATCGACCTGGGCCAGGTGGGGTTCTGGCAGCTGCGGGGGCCCTGGCAGTGGCTGGCGACGGCGATGATCCTGCTGGGCTGGATCCTGGCGACGACGGTGGCGGCGGGGGCGACGCGGCTGCTGCGCCGCAACTGATGGTGCTGCTGTAACCAAAGTTATTGAAGTGTCAAGGCTTTACGTTCTCTTGACCATCGGATGTACAACTTTCCGTAGGTTCCATGAACAGTCTGGCGCCGCCATGACCAGCCGACTTTCAATGGTCGACACCATGGCAATGCAGCTGCCGTTCATCCGCGCGAGCCGGATGGCAAGGACCTCCCCCCGCCTCGTCGGCGAGCCGTGCGCCGACGACGAGGTGCTGCTCGACGCGCCCGACGCCCGGCTGAGCCCGGCGCTGGTCGCCGCCGCCCGGGGCGACCACCTCCCGGCCGCCTCGCTGCTCCTGGCCACCCGCGTGGCCTCGGAGTGGGAGCGGCGCGACCGGTACGTGACCCGGCTGGCCGCCTTCGCCCGCTCCCGGCCCGAGTGGCTGGACGCCTGGCTCGCCATCGCCCCGCAGGACCCCGACGCGCTGCTGGTCGGGGCCCAGCTGGCGGTGGACCGCGCCTGGCAGTCCCCGGCCCGGGCCGAGCTGCTGCGCGAGGTCAGCCCGCTGATCACGGCGGCGGCCCGGGGCGACCAGCGGGACCCGGTGCCGTGGCGGGTCGCGCTCGACCACGCCCGGGGCGCGCAGGCCGGGCACACGTACTTCGAGGAGCTGTGGGAGGCGGCCGTCCGCCGTGCCCCGCACCACTACGGCTGCCATGTGGCGGCTCTGCGCTACCTGGCCTCCTCCTGGCACGGGTCGCACCACGAGTGCTTCGACTTCGCCGACCGCGCCGCCCAGGACGCTCCCCCCGGCGCGCTCGTCCAGGCCCTGCCGCTGCGGGCCGCCTTCGGCTACCTCATCGACGGCTGCGGGCCCGAGGTGCCGCGCGGACGGCTGGACGCGGCCGCCGACCGGGCGATCGCGCTGTCCCCGCGGCTGCCGGCCCACGACCCCTGGCCGGCCCGGATGCGGAACCTGCTGATCTTCGTCCTGGTGCGCCTGGAGCGCTGGCCGGACGCCGCCGAGCAGCTGCGCCTCAACGGCCCGTACGCCACCTCCTTCCCCTGGGACCAGGTGTCGGACGACCCGCTCGGGCACTTCCTGAGGGTGTGCGGGGACGTGCGGTCCGCGATGGCCGGGGACCCGCCCTGGCATCCACGGAGTGAGCGGGGCGGACGAGTCCGTCCCGGCGACCATTAGGCTTTTGCGTCGTGACCACCGTCCGGCTCCCCCTCTTCCCCCTGAACTCGGTGCTGTTCCCGGGGCTCGTGCTCCCGCTCAACGTCTTCGAGGAGCGGTACCGCGCCATGATGCGCGAGCTGCTGAAGACGCCCGAGGACGAGCCGCGCAGGTTCGCCGTCGTGGCGATCCGCGACGGCCACGAGGTGGCCTCGACCGCGCCCGGCATGCCCGACCCGACCGCCGTGCCCGAGCGGGGGCCCTTGGCCGGTTTCGGCACGGACCCGGCCAAGGCGTTCCACAAGGTGGGCTGCATCGCCGACGCGGCGACGATCCGGGAGCGCACCGACGGCTCCTTCGAGGTCCTGGCGACCGGCACGACCCGGGTGAAGCTGCTGTCGGTCGAGGCCTCCGGGCCCTTCCTGACGGCCGAGCTGGAGCCGCTGGAGGAGGAGCCGGGCGACGAGGCGGCGCCCCTGGCCGAGGGCGTGCTGCGCTCCTTCCGCCAGTACCAGAAGCGGCTGGCCGGGGCGCGGGAGCGGTCCCTTGCGACGGGGGCCGAACTGCCGGACGAGCCGGGCGTGGTGTCGTACCTCGTGGCGGCCGCGATGATGCTGGACACCCCGACCAAGCAGCGCCTGCTCCAGGCTCCCGACACGGCGTCCCGCCTGCGCGACGAGCTGAAACTCCTTCGCTCCGAGACGGCGATCATCCGTAGTCTGCCGTCGTTGCCCGCGTCGGAGCTGACGCGCGGCCCGATGAGCCTCAACTGAGCGGATCCGCATGGCGAAGAAGTCGAAGAAGCAGCACCAGCCGGGCGGCACCCCCGCGACGGTGGCCCTCACGGCGGCGGGCGCGGAGTACACGGTCCACTCCTACGACCACGACCCCGCGCACCCCTCCTACGGCGAGGAGGCGGCCGAGGCCATGGGCGTCTCCCCCGACCGCGTCTTCAAGACCCTGGTCGCGGACGTCGACGGCGCGCTGACGGTCGCGGTGGTCCCGGTGGCGGGCCGGCTGGACCTGAAGGCCCTGGCGGCGGCCGTGGGCGGCAAGCGCGCGACGATGGCCGACCCGGCGCTCGCGGAACGCACGACGGGCTACGTCCGGGGCGGCATCTCGCCGCTGGGCCAGCGCAAGAGGCTGCCGACGGTCCTGGACGCCTCGGCCTCGGCGCACGTGACGATCTGCGTCTCGGCGGGCCGCAGGGGCCTGGAGGTGGAACTGGCGCCGGAGGACCTGGCCAAGCTGACGGAAGCGGTACTGGCACCCGTCAGCCGGTCCTGGGCCCCGACGCCGCAGACCTACGCGGCAGGCGGTCCCTGGTAAGGCCCCTGGTGGAACTCCGGCTCCGGGTCACGGGGTCCGAACAGGGCCATGAGCCCGAGGTGCAGCACCAGCGCGGCGAGCGGCCAGGCCAGCAACGCGCCCTTCGCGCCCAGTTTCAGCGGCGCGTCGAAGGTGACGCCCCGCCCGGCTTCCCGCGCGTGCGCGATCACGTCCTCGGCGGGTCCGAGCCACACTCCGACCCGCCAGGCGAGCAACGACCCGAGCAGGCCTCCGAGGGCCAGCCCCACCACCAGCGGCACGCCCCCGCGCCGCCGCAGCAGGAAGACGACCAGGGCGCTGACGGCACCGAAGGCCAGCCCGAGCAGCGTGAACGTGCCGTCGACACCGATGGCCTGCTCGCCCTCGGTGTCCTTGAGGTAGACGACCCAGTTCTTCTCCACCACGTCGCCGACCAGCGGCACGTGCGGCGCGAGCCACCACCACAGCACCCCGAGCAGCACCCCGCCGAGCGCCACGGCCACCGCGATCACGGCGGCCTCCCGCAGTTCCGTCCTCATTCCGGGGCCGTCCTGTCCGTACCAGCCGTGCCCTGCGTACTCGGCGTGCTGGGAACCGGGAGCCTGAGGCCCGGCGGCCGGCGGCTGCCACGCGCCCTGCGCGGAGTGTTCATGCGGGGGCGGTGGCGGAGTCAGGGGTGCGGTCACCCTGCCATCGTGCCAGCCCGGCTCGTGCGCCGCGTCACCGGAGGACCGCTCCGCGCTCAACGGACGGCCGCCCGGCGGTACGCCCAGGTCGCCACGGCCAGCGAGACGACGCCCACGACCGCGCACACCGCGAGGTCACCGAGCACGAAGGCCCAGTCGGGGTGCGGCCCGAACGTCCGCGCGAAGGCCTCCACGCCGTACGTGGACGGCAGCAGGTCCCGCGTGAAGCGCACGACCTCCGGCATCCGGTCCGCCGGCAGCACGCCCAGCAGCAGCGCCGCGGACATGCCCAGCTGCCCGAGCAGCGTGGCCAGTTCCGGCCGGGGCGCGAGCAGCCCCAGCGCCGCCCCGAGCCCGGCGAGCGCCGCGCCCGCGAGCGGGATCACCGCCATGAGGACCCACAGATGGGCCATCGGCAGCCCGAACAGCACACAGCCGAACAGCGCGGTCACGACGGTCCCGGGCACGGTGAACGAGGCGTACGCACCCGCCGCGCCCAGCACCACGGCCGCCGGCGGCACCGGCAGCGTCGCGTAGTGGTCGAGCCCCCCGCTGGCCCGCAGCTGCCCGAAGTACTGCGCGAGCAGGTTCAGCGCGACGAAGGCGACCACCAGGACCGACGACCCGGCGACGACGGCCTGCGCCTCCGCCCCGTCGTCCACGACCCCCCGCATCAGGATCATGATCCCGACCGACTGGAAGGTCGCCACGAACAGCAGCGGGATCCGCGCCACCCGCGCCCGCGACAGCTGGGCCCGGTACACGGCCGCCAGCGACGGCCACAGCCGCGCCCGAGGTGCGAGCTCGGCCGCACACGCGACGGGCTCCTCCACGGCCAGGGCACTGCCCGGCAGGACATCGGCGGGTACGACACTCACGTCGCGCTGCTCCCCTTCGCTCGGGTCCACTGCGGCAGTCGCCTGTTCGGTACGTATGCGGCGGCCGGTCCGCTCACGGCCCGGGCGCCCGGTGTCCTTACGCTCACGCCTTCACCAGCCCCTGCTGCACGGCCCCGCCGAGGGCGAGGTACACGTCCTCCAGGCTGGGGGTGGCCAGGGTGAAGTCGTCCAGCGCGGCGAAGGCGGCCCCGCCGGTGACGGTCGCGACGACCGTCCGGGCCTCCTCGGGCCCCAGCCGCAGCGTCCAGCGGCGGCCCGACTCCACGACGCGGTCCTTCAGCGCGGCCACCTCGGGCACGTGCAGCGGGGCCGCGTCCCGCCACACCAGGTCGACGCGTACCTCACCGGCGACCTGCTCCTTGAGCCCGGCGGGGGTGTCGCAGGCGATCACCCGCCCCCGGTCGAGGACGGCCACCCGGTCCAGCACCGTCTCGGCCTCGATGACGTTGTGGGTCACGAGCAGCACGGTCGTCCCGTGTTCGGCCCTGCGCCGGTCGACGGCGGACCACACGGCCCGCCGCGCCACCGGGTCCATGCCGGTGGTCGGCTCGTCCAGCACGAGCAGCGGCCGCTCCCCCACCAGGGCCGCCGCGAAGCACGCCAGGCGCCGCTGGCCCCCGGAGAGCTTCTTCAGCGGCCGCCCGGCGAGCGGCGCGAGCCCCAGCTCGTCCAGGACGGCGTCCCGCTCGGCCCGCGCGTGCCGTACGTCCAGGCCGCGCAGCCGCCCGGTGGTCTCGGCGGCGAGCGACACCGTCAGCTCGTCGAGGGCGGTCGACTCCTGCCCGAGGTAGGCGAGGATCCGCGCGGCCCGCTCGGGGTGGCGGACGATGTCGTGCCCGAGGATCTCCACGCTGCCGCGGTCGGGCCGCATCAGCCCGGTCAGCTGGCGCACGAGGGTGGACTTGCCGGCCCCGTTGGGACCGAGCAGGCCGAAGATCTCGCCGCGGCGGATGTCCAGCGTCACGTCGTCCGTGGCCCGGACCTCGGGTGTTCCGGGGGTGCCGCGCCGGCCCCGGACCGCCGGATAGGTCTTGGTCAGCCCGCGCACCGCGCACACGACGTCACCATCGTGCCGAAATGCCTGTGCCGCGCGCTTACTCACAAGGGACGAGACTACGGGGTCGGCGACCCCGGTCCGCTCTCGGGTCGGTCCGTACCGGGAAATCCGCCGGCAAAGAACTCAGGCGTCGAGGGGCGGGTGCTCCACGCCCGTGCGCACGCTGATCTCCCGCCAGAAGCCGGCCCGGATGGCGTAACGGTCCCGCTCGTCGATCTGGTCGTCCTTGTGGGCGAGCAGGCCGAAGCGGGCTGCGTAGCGCAGCAGCTCCCCGTCGACGCGGTGCGGGATGCGCGGGTACATCCCGGACAGTTTCTGCAGGTGGATCTGGTCGCCGAGGCGCTCGACCCAGCGCCGGGCGAAGACCTGCCCCACCTCGTAGGGGTCACCGCCGACGGTGGTGATGTCCTCCTCGCGGTCGGCCCACCGCTGCTCGGCCGTGGTCAGCTGGGCGAGCGTCGGCATCGAGGCGGCCTCGGGGGGCTCGGCCGTGGGCCGGTCGACCCAGCCTTTGTCGGAGGACCACCGGAGGGTGGCGGAGGCGGGGTGCTGGGCGGGCTGGGTGCCGGGGGCGCGCAGGGCGGCCAGGTCCTTGGGCGTGGGGACGCCTTTGGCGGCGGCCACCCGCTCCTCGGTGCCGTTCGGCCCGGGGCCGTCCACCGGGTGCCGGGGCTGCGGGGCGGGCCGTTCGGCCGGCGCGCCGAGCGCGGACTCGGGCAGCGGCGCGGAGAGGATCGCGGCGATCTCGGGCCGGGGCGCGGGCTGCGGCGCGCACACCCCGGTGTAGTCCTTGGCGCGCACGGCCTTGGTGATCCACGTGCGGTCCAGGACACGCCGCTCGTCGGCCTCGGCGACCAGGTCCTCGGACTGGTTGTAGTCGCCGTCGGCGGCCTGGACGGCCCACAGGTGGACGGCGACGCCGTGCTCCTTGGCGGCCATCATGCCGGGCAGCAGATCGCCGTCGCCGGTGACGAGGACGACGTCGGAGCAGGCGCGGTTGCGGGCCAGTTCGGTGAGCTCGGCGTGCATCGCGGCGTCCACGCCCTTCTGCGCCCAGCGGCCGTCACTGCGGGTCAGGGCGCCGAGCCGGACGGTGACCCGGGGCATCACACGCAGCCTGCGGTGCTCGGGCTGCGGGACGCGGTCGGGGGCGCCGTCGAACCAGTAGATGCGCAGCAGTGGCTGCTGGGTATCGGATTCGGCGCGTTCGCGCAGCCCCTGGATGAGGGCGGTGTGGTCGACGGTGATGCGGGACCGCGAGGGCTCCCCGGCGAGGAGACTCGCCGCGGCTCCCAGCAGATACCCAGCGTCCACCAGGACGATGCAGCGGTCCACGCGACTCACCCTCTTCCCAGGAGGTTTGCTTCGGGCTTCCTTCGAGTCTGCCCGACGGCGCGGAGGTTAACGGCCGGAACTCGATCTTCGGCGTGGCGTTTCGGGACTTCCCGCTCCGACCACCCCTGTCACGGACGGTAATTGTCCGACATGCGATCGTTGTCGGCCTGTGTGAATCTGGTCCCGGCCCTGGCCCCTAGTCCCCCACAGGAGGCATCACCATGGCCAAGAACAAGAACCGTGACCGTAAGCAGCAGCGTCCGACCGAGCGTGGCCAGCGGGCCGACCGCAGCCCCGCTTCGCAGACGGAGCCCCAGGCCGAGGTCGAGGTGACCCCCGGCGAGATGGCGCCGGCCGGCAAGCGAAAGCGCAGCTTCGGCCACAACTGACGTCTGCGTGACGGGCTGTTGAGCCCACGCACCACGCACACGCACGAGGGGCGTGCCCGATTACGGGTACGCCCCTCGAACGCGTCACGAACCCTGCGTCACCCGGCCAGGCAGGACGGTCCGAGCAGCACCTTCAGGTCACCGAAGAGCGCCGGGTCCGGCTTCACCCGGTGCCGGTCCAGCCGCAGCACGGTCGTCTTGGTCGGCCCCTGGAGCTTGATCCGGACCTCGCTGTCGCCCTTGTGGTGGCTGAGCACCTCGCCGAGGCGGCTGACCAGCGGCGGGGTGACGCGGGTGGCCGGGATGGTGAGAATCACCGGCGCGTTGGTGCCCGCGTTCGACAGGTCCGGCACCATCAGCTCCATGGCCACGAGCCGCGGGATGTCCTCCCGCTTGTCGAGGCGGCCCTTGACGAACACCACGGCGTCCTCGACAAGTTGGGTCGAGACCAGCTGGTAGGTCGCGGGGAAGAACATGCACTCGATCGAGCCCGCGAGGTCCTCGACGGTGGCGATGGCCCAGGCGTTGCCCTGCTTGGTCATCTTGCGCTGCAGGCCCGAGATGATGCCGCCGATGGTGACGACCGCCCCGTCGGCGTGCTCTCCTCCGGTCAGCTGGGAGATGCCCGCGTCGGCCTTGTCGGACAGGATGTGCTCCAGGCCGAACAGCGGGTGGTCGGAGACGTACAGACCGAGCATCTCCCGCTCCTGGGCGAGCAGATAGGTCTTGTCCCACTCGTCGGGGGAGAACTCCACGTCGAGTCCGAAGCCCGGCTCGCTGGTCTCGGCCTCCCCCATGCCGCCGAAGAGGTCGAACTGCCCCTCGGCCTCCTTGCGCTTGACCGCGACCACGTTGTCGATCATCGGCTCGTAGTGCGCGGTGAGGCCCTTGCGGGTGTGGCCCATGGCGTCGAAGGCGCCGGCCTTGATCAGCGACTCGGTGGTGCGCTTGTTGCAGACCACCGCCTCCACCTTGTCGAGGTAGTCGGGGAAGGAGACGTACTTCCCCTTGGCCTTGCGGCACCTGATGATCGACTCGACCACGTTCGTACCGACGTTGCGGACGGCGGAGAGGCCGAAGAGGATCACGTCGTCGCCCTGGGCCGCGAAGTTGGACATCGACTCGTTGACGTCCGGCGGGAGCACCTTGATGCCCATGCGGCGGCACTCGTTGAGGTAGACGGCCGACTTGTCCTTGTCGTCCTTCACGGACGTGAGCAGCGCGGCCATGTACTCGGCGGGGTGGTTCGCCTTGAGGTACGCCGTCCAGTACGAGACGAGTCCGTAGGCGGCGGAGTGCGCCTTGTTGAAGGCGTAGCCGGCGAAGGGGACCAGCACGTCCCACAGGCCCTGGATGGCCTCGTCGCTGAAGCCCTTCTTCCGGGCGCCCTCCTGGAAGAGGACGAAGTTCTTCGCCAGTTCCTCGGGCTTCTTCTTGCCCATCACGCGGCGGAGGATGTCGGCCTCGCCGAGCGAGTAGCCGGCGATGATCTGGGCGGCCTTCTGCACCTGCTCCTGGTAGACGATCAGGCCGTAGGTGACGTCCAGGACCTCCTTGAGCGGCTCCTCCAGCTCGGGGTGGATGGGCGTGATCTCCTGCTGCCCGTTCTTGCGCAGCGCGTAGTTCGTGTGGGAGTTCATGCCCATCGGGCCCGGGCGGTACAGGGCCGACACGGCGGAGATGTCTTCGAAGTTGTCCGGCTTCATCAGCCGGAGCAGGGAGCGCATCGGGCCGCCGTCGAACTGGAAGACGCCGAGGGTGTCGCCGCGCTGGAGCAGTTCGAAGGTCGTGGGGTCGTCGAGCGGGAGGCTCAGGAGATCGATGTCGATCCCCTTGTTGGACTTCACCATCTTGACGGCGTCGTCCATGATCGTCAGGTTGCGCAGGCCGAGGAAGTCCATCTTCAGCAGGCCGAGCGACTCACAGCTCGGGTAGTCCCACTGCGTGATGGTCACGCCGTCGGTGTGCCGGACCCAGACGGGCACGTGGTCGGTGATGGTCTCGCTGGACATGATCACGCCGGCGGCGTGCACGCCCATCTGCCGGACCAGGCCCTCGACGCCCTTGGCGGTGTCGATGACCTTCTTCACGTCGGGCTCGTTCTCGTACATCGCCCGGATCTCGCCCGCCTCCGAGTAGCGGGGGTGCTCGGGGTTGGTGATGCCGTCGAGGTTGATGCCCTTGCCGAGGACGTCGGCGGGCATGGCCTTGGTGAGGCGGTCGCCCATCGCGTACGGGTAGCCCAGCACGCGCGCGGAGTCCTTGATCGCGTTCTTGGCCTTGATGGTGCCGTACGTGCCGATCATGGCGACCTTGTCGGCGCCGTACTTCTCCGTCACGTACCGGATCACCTCGACGCGCCGGCGCTCGTCGAAGTCGATGTCGACATCGGGCATGGAGATGCGCTCGGGGTTGAGGAACCGCTCGAAGATCAGGCCGTGCGGGATGGGGTCGAGGTCGGTGATGCCGAGGGCGTAGGCGACGATCGAGCCGGCCGCGGAGCCTCGGCCGGGGCCGACCGCGATGCCCTGCTTCTTGGCCCACATGATGAAGTCGGCGACCACGAGGAAGTAGCCCGGGAAGCCCATCGAGATGATGGTGTCCATCTCGTACTCGACCTGCTTCATGCGGTCGTCCGGGATGCCGTCCGGGAAGCGGCGGTGCATGCCGCGCAGGGTCTCCTCGCGGAACCAGCTGACCTCCGTGTACCCCTCGGGGATGTCGAACTTGGGCATGAGGTCGCGCTTTTCGAACATGCCGGTCGTGTCGACCATCTCGGCGATCAGGCGGGTGTTGGCGCAGCCCTCCTGCCAGGCGTCCGAGGAGTCGATGGCGTACATCTCGTCCGTGGACTTCAGGTAGTAGCCGGTGCCGTCGAACCTGAAGCGGTCGGGGTCGGAGAGGTTCTTGCCGGTCTGGATGCACAGCAGGGCGTCGTGGGCGCTGGCCTCGTGCGCGTACGTGTAGTGCGAGTCGTTCGTGACCAGCGGGGGGATGCCGAGCTTCTTGGCGATCTCCAGGAGGCCGTCGCGGACCCGGTGCTCGATCTCGATGCCGTGGTCCATCAGCTCCAGGAAGTAGCGGTCCTTGCCGAAGATGTCCTGGTAGTCGGCGGCGGCCTTGAGCGCCTCGTCGAAGTGGCCGAGGCGCAGCCGGGTCTGGACCTCGCCGGAGGGGCAGCCGGTGGAGGCGACGATCCCCTCGGACCACTGGGAGATGGTCTCCTTGTCCATCCGGGGCCACTTCTGCAGCCAGCCCTCGGCGTAGGCGTCGGAGGACAGCCGGAAGATGTTGTGCAGGCCGGTGCTGTTCACCGCCCACATCGTCTTGTGGGTGTAACCACCGGAACCGGAGACGTCGTCCCGCTTCTGGTGCGGCTGGCCCCACTGGATCTTGCGCTTGTTGCGCCGGGACTCGGGGGCGACATAGGCCTCGATCCCGATGATCGGGGTCACACCGGACTTCTGGGCCGTGTGGAAGAAGTCGTAGGCGCCGTGGAGGTTTCCGTGGTCGGACATGGCGATGTGCGTCATGCCCATCTCGTTGCACGCGTTGAACATGTCCTTCAGCCGCGCGGCACCGTCCAGCAGCGAGTACTGGGTGTGGACGTGCAGGTGCGTGAACGGCGGCTTCGACACGGCTGCGGCCTCCAGAGAAAACAGACGACACATGGGGTCCGGCAGGCTGCGGACAGTCTGGGGGACAGCGTCGAAGTCTATGCCTCGGCACTGACACCCGGAGGGCCGACCCGCGTACCTTCGTGCGAGGCTTCGCGGGCACTCCCGCGGACCGCCGCACGTTAGGCAGAGGGCGGACCTGCCGCCCCGAAACGCATGCACCAGGAGGCACCCAGCGATGTCGTTCCCGCAGCTCAAGGACGAGCACCGCGGCGAGGAGATCCTCGCCGTCTTCGACACCGCCTTCGGCGAGCTCCTGGCCGCCGACCCGGCCGCGTTCCGCGTGAAGTTCCGCAAGATGGCGGCCTCCGCCTTCGCCTTCTACCGGGGGACGGCGGGCCTCTTCTACCACGACCTGACCGTGTCCGATCAGTTCGGGCCGAAGCGGGGCGGACCGTACCTGGACGAGCGCACCTCGCGCGTGTGGATCCACGGCGATCTCCACGCGGAGAACTTCGGCACGTACATGGACGCCAACGGCCGCCTGATCTTCAACGTCAACGACTTCGACGAGGCCTACGTCGGCCCCTTCACCTGGGACCTCAAGCGCCTGGCCGCCTCCATCGCGCTGATCGGCTACGCGAAGGCGCTCGGCGACGAGCAGATCTCCGAGCTGGTGACGATCTACGCGGTCGCCTACCGCGAGCGGATCCACGCCCTGGCGACGGGCGCGAAGAGCGACGAGGTGCCGCCGTTCACCCTGGACACGGCGCACGGTCCGCTGCTGGACGCGCTGCGTGACGCCCGCTCGCTGACCCGCTTCGGCCTGCTGGAGTCGATGACGGAGATCCGCGACTTCGAGCGCCGCTTCGCCCCGGGCGGCGGCTCCGTCGAGCTGGACGCGGCCACGCGCTACAAGGTCCTGGCCGCCTTCGACGGCTACCTGGAGACGCTCCCGGACAGCTCGCTGACGCGTCCGGACTCCTACCGCGTGAAGGACGTCGTCGGCCGGCGCGGCATCGGCATCGGCTCGGCGGGGCTGCCGTCGTACAACATCCTGCTGGAGGGGCACAGCGACGCCCTGGAGAACGACGTCGTGATCTACATCAAGCAGGCCCAGACCCCGGCGGTCTCCCGGCACATCACGGACCCGGCGATCCGCGGGTACTTCCAGCACGAGGGGCACCGCACGGTCATCTCCCAGCGCGCCCTCCAGGCGCACGCCGACCCGTGGCTGGGCTGGACCGAGCTGGACGGCGCGGGCCAGCTGGTCGCCGAGGTCTCGCCGTACGCGGTGGACCTCGACTGGGGCGACATCGACGACCCGGAGGAGATCGCCCAGGTGGTGGCCGACCTCGGCCGGGCGACGGCCACGATGCACTCGGCGGCGGACGACCAGTCCGGGGAGTCCCTGGTGCCGTTCTCCACGGAGCGGGCCATCGACGCGGCGCTCGCGGCCGACGAGGAGGGCTTCGCTCCCCTGCTGGTCGACTTCGCCCACACCTACGGCGCACGCGCGCGTGCCGACCACCAGACCTTCGTGGACCTGTTCCGCAACGGACGGATTCCGGGGCTGTGACGGTAAGGCGTCTCACAGGCATCCTTTAGGGCTCCCTTACCTGCTCCCGTGACAGACTCTCCTATCGCTATGGACATATCCGGGATCCAGCTCAGAGCCGTGCGCGCGGCGCTGTTCACGGCCGTGGTCGTGACGCTCAGCACCGCGTCGCACGTGCTGCTGTCCCGGGCCCCGCTGCCGGTGGGCACGGTGGCCGCGGTCGCCACCGCCGTGTTCGTGATCGCGTTCGCCCTGGCGGGCCGGGAGCGCTCCTTCGGACGGATCGCGGCCCTGCTGATCCCGCTGGAACTGGCCGCGGACACGGTGTTCACCACGGGCCAGCACGCCTGTTACGGCCCGGCGGGCGGCCCGGTCACCGGTCCCCTGCGGTCGGTCGGCCTGGACGTGCTCTGCGGCGGGGGCGAGGTCGGCACGCCGCTGGCCCGGATGGCCGGGGTCACCGGCACCGACCGGCTCGCGGCCGCGGTCGTCCACACCGAGCCCGTCACCGCCTGGCTGCTGCTCGGCGCGCACATCGGCGTCGGGCTCCTCGCGGCCGTCTGGCTGCGCCGCGGCGAGCGGGCCCTGGGCCAGCTGCTGCGGGCGGTGACGGCGACCACGTTCCGTCCGCTGCTGCTGGCGGTCGCCGCGGTGACCGTGGAACGGGCCCCGTCCGGACACCGGCTGTCCTCGCGCGCCGCGGACCGTACGCCCACCGCCCGCGACCGGGTCCTCACGTACTCCCTGGGACGGCGTGGACCGCCGTGCTCACCCGCCTTCGCGTAAGGCACCCGCCCTCGCGGCAGGCTCTGTGCCCCCTGCGGGCCTTTCGAGCACCGGCAGTCCCCCTAAGTCATCCCGCACACACAGGTGTGCGCGTCCCCCACGGAGAACATCACCATGAGCAAGCGGAACACCCAGGCTGCGAAGACGGCGGCCCGCGAGCGGCTGCGCATCGAGCGCGAGCGCGAGGCCAAGCGGGCGAAGACCAAGCGGCAGGTCGTCGTCGCCTGCTCGATCGTCGGCGTGCTGGCGATAGCCGGCGGCATCGGCTACGCCGTCGTCCAGGCGAACAAGCCCAGCTACTGGGAGGGCCAGAAGGACGCCAAGGTCACGGCCCCGGCCAACACCACGGGCACCGACGGCACCACGGTCGTCATCGGCAAGGACTCCGCCAAGACCCTGAAGGTCTACGAGGACCCGCGCTGCCCCATCTGCGCCCAGTTCGAGCAGGCCGTCGGTCCGACCATGAAGAAGGACATCGACGACGGCAAGTACAAGATGCAGTTCATCGGCGCCACGTTCATCGACAACAAGGACAACGGCGAGGGCTCCAAGAACGCCATGAGCGCCCTGGGAGCCGCGCTGAACGTGAGCGACAAGGCGTTCCTCGACTACAAGGCCGCGCTGTACTCGGCCAAGTACCACCCGGAGGAGACGGCCGACAAGTTCAAGGACGACAGCTACCTCATCAAGGTCGCGGACTCCGTCCCCGAGCTGAAGAACAACAAGAAGTTCCAGGACGCGGTCGAGAAGGGCACCTACGACGCCTGGGCGATGGCCATGTCGAAGACCTTCGACGACAACAAGGACGGTGTCCAGGGCACCCCGGGCTTCGTGATGGACGGCAAGCAGCTCGAGACGTCCAACCCCAACCTGCCGTGGTCGGTGGAGGAGTTCAACAAGGCGGTGGACGCGGCCCTCAAGGGCTGACCCCTCCGGGGAATTTCACCCTCCGCATGAAGAGCGGGCGAACTTCGGGAGTTCGCCCGCTCTGGCGCATACCGACCAGTAACCTGATCGGTCGTGACCAGTCGATACAGATCATCGAATACGTCAGAGGGCCTCAACTCCCTCACTCCGCGCCGCCGTACGGTCGTCAAGGCCGCGGCGGCGACTGCTGTCCTGGCCGGCCCGCTGGCGGCGACCCTGCCGGCGCGCGCCGTCGACCAGGCCCCCGCCTTCCTGCACGGCGTCGCCTCCGGTGACCCGCTGCCCGACGGCATCCTGCTGTGGACCCGCGTCACCCCGGTCCCGGAGGCGATACCCGGCTCCGGAGCCGGCCCCGACACCGAGGTGAGCTGGATCGTCGCCAGGGACAAGGCGTTCAGCAGCATCGTCGCCAGGGGCTCCACCACCGCGACGGCGGCCTCGGACCACACCGTGAAGGCCGACATCCGCGGCCTGCAGCCGGCCACGGACTACTGGTTCCGCTTCTCGGCCGGCGGCACCGACTCCCCGGCGGCGCGCACCCGCACCGCGCCGGCGGCGGACGCGGCCGTCCCCGGCCTCCGTTTCGGCGTGGTCTCCTGCGCCAACTGGGAGGCCGGCTACTTCTCCCCGTACCGCCACCTCGCGGCCCGCGGCGACCTGGACGCCTGGCTGCACCTCGGCGACTACATCTACGAGTACGGCACCGGCGAGTACGGCACCCGCGACAAGGTCGTCCGCCCGCACGCCCCGGCCCACGAGATCGTCACGCTCGCCGACTACCGCATCCGGCACGCCCGCTACAAGACCGACCCGGACCTCCAGGCACTGCACGCCACGGCCCCGGTCGTCGCGATCTGGGACGACCACGAGTTCGCCAACGACGCCTGGTCGGGCGGTGCCGAGAACCACACCGAGGGCGCGGAGGGCGTCTGGTCCGCCCGCCAGGCCGCCGCCAAGCAGGCCTACTTCGAGTGGATGCCGGTGCGTCCGGCGATCGCGGGCACCACCTACCGCCGGCTGCGCTTCGGCAAGCTGGCCGACCTCTCGCTGCTGGACCTGCGCTCCTTCCGCTCGCAGCAGGTCAAGGTGGGCAACGGCGAGGTCGACGACCCGGACCGCACGCTCACCGGCCGCGCCCAACTGGACTGGCTCAAGGCGGGGCTGACGTCGTCCGACACCACCTGGCGGCTGGTCGGCAACTCGGTGATGATCTCGCCGTTCGCCATCGGCTCGCTCTCCGCCGATCTGCTCAAGCCGCTGGCCAAGCTGCTGGGCCTGCCGCAGGAGGGCCTCGCCCTCAACACCGACCAGTGGGACGGCTACACCGACGACCGCCGCGAGATCCTGGCACACCTGCGGACGAACGCGATCCGCAACACTGTCTTCCTCACCGGCGACATCCACATGGCCTGGGCCAACGACGTGCCGGTGGACGCCGGTACGTATCCGCTGTCCCCGTCGGCCGCCACGGAGTTCGTCGTCACGTCGGTCACCTCCGACAACCTCGACGACATCGTCAAGGTCCCCGAGGGCACGGTCTCCGCGGTCGCCTCGCCGGTCATCCGCGCCGCCAACCGCCACGTCCACTGGGTCGACACCGACCGCCACGGCTACGGCGTCCTGGACATCACGGCCGAGCGCGCGCAGATGGACTTCTACGTCATCTCCGACCGCGCGACGCGCGACGCGACGGCCAAGTGGTCCCGCTCGTACCGCACCCGCAGCGGCACGCAGAAGGTCGAGCGCACCTACGACCCGGTGTAACCGCCTACAGGGTCTCGAGGAAGCCGAGCGCCACCCGCCAGGTGGTCTCGGCGGCCTCCTCGTCGTAGTCGGGCAGGTCGGGGTCGGTGTAGAGGTGGCCGGCCCCGGCGTAGCGGTAGATCTCGACGTCGGCTCCGGTGCGGCCCATCTGGAGGTACCAGGCGCTGAGCCAGTCGTCCGTCTCGAAGGGGTCCGGCTCCGCCACGTGCAGCTGGACCGGCAGGTCGTCGGCCGTGACGTCCGGCGCGATGTCCGACGTGCCGTGCAGGAGCAGCAGGCCGCGGGCCTTGTCGTCCCCGAGGGCGAGGGTCTGGGCGATGGAGGCGCCGAGCGAGAACCCGGCGTAGACCAGCCCGCGCTCGGAGTAGGGAGCGGCGGCCAGCACGGCCCGCTTCAGCAGCTCCTCCTTGCCGATCTTCTCCTTGTGCTCCATGCCCTCCTCGACCGACTCGAACGTGCGCCCCTCGAAGAGGTCGGGCGTCCACACCTCGTGTCCGGCCGAGCGCAGCCGGTCAGCGGCCCGGAGCACCGCGGGCCGCAGCCCGAAGGTCGAGTGAAAGAGCATGATGTTCATGAGGCCATGGTGCCAGCCGGGTGTGACAAGCCGGGATCACGGCACTACCCACGACGCAGCGGAAGTCACATGTTCATGTGCCCCGGGAGCCGGTTAGGTTCGGGGGCATGGAGAACCTGCTACGACCGCTGATCGTGGTCGGTGGCTCGGTCGTGCTCACGCTGGTGATCGGCTGGGCCACCGACTTCCTGCTGCGCAAGGCCGATGAACGACACCACGAGACCCCGCTGTGGGGCCTGCTCCGCCGTGGCCGCATCCCCTACATGCTGGTCCTTTTCGCGGCCCTGCTGAGAGGCTCGTACGACGAGGCGGAACTCCTCCCGAGCCGGGATGAGGCCATCGGCCGGACTCTGACCCTGGTGCTGATCGGGTCGACCGCCTGGCTGGTGATCCGTATCGCGGCGGCGATCGTCGAGACGTCGTACAGCCGGTACGCCAGCGCCCGGGCCCACCGCGACCCGGCCAGGGTCCGCCGGGTGCGCACCCAGGTGACACTGATCATGCGGGTGGTGTCCGCGATCGTCGGCGTGGTGGCCGCGGCGTCGATGCTGCTGACGTTCCCGGCGTTCCGGGCGGCGGGCGCCTCGCTGCTGGCCTCGGCCGGCATCCTCGGCATCGTCGCCGGTGTCGCCGCCCAGTCCACCCTCAGCAATATGTTCGCGGGGTTCCAGATCGCCTTCGGCGACATGGTGCGCATCGGCGACACCGTGGTGGTGGACGGCGAGTGGGGCACGGTCGAGGAGATCACCCTGACCTTCCTGACCGTGCACACCTGGGACGAGCGCCGCATCACCATGCCGGTGTCGTACTTCACGTCCAAGCCGTTCGAGAACTGGTCGCGCGGCACCCCGCAGATGACGGGCATCGTCTTCTGGCACGTCGATCACTCCGCCCCCGTGGAGGCGATGCGCGAAAAGCTCCGCGACATCCTGCGCGAGTGCCCGGCCTGGGACGGACGCGCCTACAACCTGTCCGTCACGGACTCCACCCCGAGCACCATGCAGGTGCGGGCCCTGGTGACGGCCAAGGACGCGGACGACATCTGGACGGTGCGGGTCGCGGTCCGCGAGCAGATGATGGGCTGGCTGGCCGACGAGCATCCGTACGCCCTGCCCCGGGTCAACACGGCGGACGCGATCCTGCCGCCCTCCCGCAACGGCAACGGTCACCGTCCGTCCCAGGACGGCGTGCCGGCGCAGCAGCGTCGCTACCACGGCAACCACAACTCGGGACGACCGGAGCGGTGACCACCCGCTCGGACGGCAGGAGGGCCCCCCCGCGGCGCGGGGGGCCCTCCCGCCGTCCCGCGGTTCAGTGGCCGCGCTCGGCGCCGCCGTTGACCTGGATGATCTGCGAGGTGATGTGCCCGGCGCCCGGGGAGGCCAGCCAGTGCAGCGTCTCGGCGACGTCCCCCGGGGTCCCGGCCCGCCCGTTCGAGGTCTCGGCGATGAGCCGCGCCCGCCGCTCCTCGGCCATCGCGTCCCCGAAGAACTCGGTGTCCTCGACGTACCCGGGCGCGACGACGTTCACGGTGATGCCGCGCGGCCCCAGCTCCCGGGCCAGATCGTGGGCGTACGGGTGCAGCCCGGCCTTGGCCGCCGCGTACGCCCCGCTCCCGGACCCCCGGTAGGCGGCGATGGAGCCGAGGAACAGCACCCGGCCGCCGGGCTCGGCGAGCCGCGGCTTCAGCGCCTCGGTGAGCAGGACCGCGGTCAGGGTGTTGAGCCGGAAGTTCACGCTCCAGGTGTGCGCGACGGCCGCGAGCGGGTCGTCACCCGGGGCGTCCGGTTCGAGCAGCCCGTTGCCCCCGGCGCTGTGCACGAGGACGTCCACGGCCCCCAACTCCCGCTTCACGAAGGCGGCGACCCCGCGCACGTCCTCCGGCTCGGCGAGATCGGCCGCGTACGTCAGCGCGCCGGGCACCTCGGCCTTCTCCAGCACGTCGGCGCGCCGCCCGAGCAGCAGCACCCGGTCCCCGCCGTTCGCGAACGCCCGGGCCGCCGCGAGCCCGATTCCCGTTCCTCCGCCACTGATCACTACATTCCGTGCCATACGGGCGACCCTACGGCGTCCCGGCCGCCCGGGGGTCACACCCGCGGCCGCTGCCGCCGGACTCATCGCAGGCTGCGGACGTCGAGGTGCCGCAGCACCCGGTCGACCACCTCGGGATCCGCCCCGGGCTCGCTGCGCGCCGCCAGCACCTCGTGCCGCGCCGCGCTGAGCATCTCCTGCTGGATCCGCCGGACCCGCTTCACCCGCCGGGCGCCCTCCCGGTACGCCTCGCGCCGCTCGTCCTCCGCGAGTTCGGGACTGATCCGCACCCCGATCTCGTAGGCCCGTCGCAGCATCTGCTCGGACAGCTCCTCCGGCAGCTCCTCGCTGTCCTCGATCTCCCGCAGCCTGCGCTTGGCCGCCTTGGACGCCCGGAGCGCCAGCGCCTTCGCGAACTCCTTCTCCTTGTCCTCGTCGGCCTTCACCCCGAGCAGCCGCACCAGCCACGGCAGCGTCAGACCCTGCAGCACCAGCGTCGCCATGATCACCCCGAAAGCGATGAAGATGATCTCGTCCCGGCTGGGGAACGGCGCACCGGCATCGGTCTCCAGCGGGATCGCCAGCACCAGCGCGACCGAGGCCACCCCGCGCATCCCCGACCACCACATCACCACGGTCTCGCGCCAGCTCACCGGGATGTCCTCGTCGTAGTCCCGCCGGGCGTGCAGCCGTTTCGTCAGCCAGGTCGCCGGCAGCAGCCACAGCAGCCGCGCGAGGACGACCACGACCACCACGACCGCCGCCCACCCGAGCAGTTCGCCCCAGCGCCCGGAAGCCGTGTTGATGGCGTTGTGCAGTTCGAGACCGACCAGCCCGAAGGCGACCCCGGTGACGAGCGTGTCGACGATGTTCCAGAAGGTGTGCCCGGCCAGCCGCGTCATGACGTCGTCGGCGTCCGAGCCGAACTCCGCGAGGAACAGCGCGGTGGTGAGCACGGCGAGCACACCGGATCCGTGCAGTTCCTCGGCCATGACGTAGGAGGCGTACGGCACCAGCAGGGTCAGCCCGATCTGCAGCGTCGGGTCGCCGAGCACCTCCATCAGCCTGTTCGCGCCCCAGCCCAGCGCGAGGCCCACGGCCACCGCCACCACAGCCGACAGCACCAGGTCGAGCCCGGCCTTCCAGGGCGAGAACGTCCCGCTGACGGCGGCGGCGATCGCCACGTGGTAGAGGACGATGGCCGTGACGTCGTTGAACAGCCCCTCGCCCTCCAGGATCGACACCAGCCGGCGCGGCAGTCCCAGCTGCCCGGCCACGGCCGTCGCCGCGACCGGGTCCGGCGGCGCCACCAGCGCGCCCAGCGCGAAGGCCGCGGCGAGCGGCAGCCCCGGCACGATCGCGTCGGCCACGGCGGCCACACAGGCCATGGTGACGAACACCAGGGCCACGGCCAGCAGGAAGATCGGCCTCCTGTTCGCCGCGAACTGCCGCCAGGACGTGCGCCGCACGGCGGCGTACAGCAGCGGCGGCAGCAGCAGCGGCAGGATCAGGTCCGGCGCGATCTCGACGTTCGGTACGAACGGCAGCAGCGCGAGGACTATCCCCAGAAGCGTCATCAGCACCGGCGCCGGCACCTTGAACCGGTCACCCACCGGGACACTGATCACGGCCCCGAGCAGCAGCACGAACAGCAGGGCCAACTGATCCACGGTCAGCGCTCCGGGAGGTCAAGTGGTCACACGACTGACCTCAAGCGTGCCACGCAACTCCCGGGACAAACCGTTTCGGCACCCCCCACCAGGGGGCTAGGGCCTGTCGTTTGGATCAGGTCGCAGACGCGGGGCCTGGCACGCGCATCTGCCGCGTTGTCGTCAGTCCCCGACGCTCCGCGTCGACTCCCTCCTCCGCCTTGCAGCTACACGCACCAGGCCCCGCTCACCGGCATCGAGACGCACCGCCGATTCCCTGCGACCTGATCCAAACGACAGGCCCTAGAGCGGACGCCGCATCCCCTGGTGCGGAATGCCGGCCTCCACGTACTCGGGTCCATAGGGCTCGTAGCCGAGCCGCTCGTAGAAGCCCAGCGCGTGCGTCTGCGCGTGCAGGTCCACGGCCGTGAGCCCGCGCGCGCGTGCCGCGTCCTCGATGGCCCGCACCAGGGCGGCACCGACGCCGAGCCCGCGCGCGGCGCCCGCCACGGCGAGCCGGCCGAGGGAGCCCACGGAGGGGTCGGCGCCGGTCTGCGCCACGGCCGCCTCCCCGTGCAGCAGCCGCCCGGTCCCGAGCGGCACACCGTCCGGGCCGACCGCCAGCACATGGACCGCGCCGGCGTCGTACGCGTCGTACTCCAGGTCCTCCGGCACGCCCTGCTCGGCGACGAAGACCTCCTTGCGCACCGCGAAGCACGCCTCACGGTCGGCCGGGTCCTCGGCGACCCGCACCTGGTACGGGGCGCTCACGCGTATGTCTCCTCGCGGACCTGTGCCAGGGCCTTCTGCAGGTCCTCCGGGTAGTCGCAGGAGAACTCCGCCCACTGCCCGTCCCCGGGGTGCTCGAAGCCGAGCCGCACGGCGTGCAGCCACTGCCGGGTCAGGCCGAGGCGCTTGGCGAGCGTCGGGTCGGCGCCGTAGGTCAGGTCGCCCACGCAGGGGTGCCGGTGGGCGGCCATGTGGACGCGGATCTGGTGCGTGCGGCCGGTCTCCAGCTTCACGTCGAGCAGGGAGGCCGCGCGGAACGCCTCGATGAGGTCGTAGTGGGTGACGGACGGCTTGCCCTCGGCGGTGACGGCCCACTTGTAGTCGTGCTGGGGGTGCCGGCCGATGGGCGCGTCGATGGTGCCGCTGGTCGGGTCGGGGTGGCCCTGGACGAGCGTGTGGTACCGCTTGTCGACCGTGCGCTCCTTGAACTGGCGCTTGAGCGAGGTGTAGGCGCGCTCCGACTTGGCGACCACCATGAGGCCCGAGGTGCCCACGTCGAGCCGGTGCACGATGCCCTGGCGCTCGGCGGCGCCGGAGGTGGAGATCCGGTACCCGGCGGCGGCCAGGCCTCCGATGACGGTCGGCCCGGTCCAGCCCGGCGACGGGTGCGCGGCGACGCCGACGGGCTTGACGATCACGACCACGTCGTCGTCGTCGTGCACGATCTCCATGCCCTCGACCGGCTCGGCCACGATCTGCACCGGCGCGGGCGCCTGCGGCATCTCGACCTCCAGCCAGGCGCCGCCGTGCACGCGCTCCGACTTGCCGACCACCGACCCGTCGACCGTGACCTTCCCCGCGGCGGCGAGCTCGGCCGCCTTGGTACGGGAGAAGCCGAACATGCGGGAGATGGCGGCGTCGACGCGCTCGCCCTCCAGGCCGTCGGGCACGGGCAGGGTACGGATCTCGGGAAGCGTGCTCACCCGTCGAGTATGCCGGACGGCCGCGACGGGGCTGTACGCGCGCTCAGTCCTTGTGGACGGTCCCGTCCGGGTCCAGGCCCCGGAAGGACAGCAGCACGATCAGGATGCCGCCGCAGACGATCGCCGAGTCGGCCAGGTTGAAGACGGCGAAGTGCTTGGGCGCGATGAAGTCCACGACCGCGCCCTCGAAGACGCCCGGAGCCCGGAAGATCCGGTCGGTGAGGTTGCCCAGGGCACCGCCGAGCAGCAGGCCGAGCGCGATCGCCCAGGGCAGGCTGTACAGCTTGCGGGCGAGACGGGCGATCACCACGATCACCGCCGCCGCGATCATGGTGAAGATCACGGTGAAGGCCTCGCCGAAGCCGAAGGCCGCGCCCGCGTTGCGGATCGCCTCGAACTTCAGCCAGTCCCCGACGATCTCGATGGGCGGGTGGTGTTCCAGCTTGGCCACCACGATCAGCTTGCTGATCAGGTCGAGGGCGTAGGCGAACGCGGCGACGGCGAACAGCACCGCGATCCGGCGCCTGCCGCGGGGCGGCCCGGCGGTGGCATCGGGCTCGCCGGCACCGGGCGCTCCCGCCGGGGCCGCCGGGCCGGTGCCGGACTCCCCGGCCGGGGTGCCCTCGGCGTCGGGCCGCTCCTTGCCGCTCCCGGCCGCGTCCGGTGTGTCCGGCGTACCGATGATGCGCTCCGCCTCTGCCACGTGAGTCCCTCAACCTAGGTGCCTGACTGAGGACGAGGGTACGACACACCCCGTACGTCGCACGTGCTCAGGAGGCATTCGGCGGCGGCCGGTGCGGCCGGTCAGTACCGGCGCTCCTGCTTCTGCTTGCACTCCACGCAGAGTGTGGCCCGGGGGAAGGCCTGCATGCGGGCCTTGCCGATGGCGTTGCCGCAGTTCTCGCACAGGCCGTAGGTGCCCGCGTGCAGGCGGTCCAGGGCGCGCTCGGTCTGGATGAGCATCTCCCGCGCGTTGGCGGCCAGGGCCAGCTCGTGCTCGCGGGTGATGTTCTTGGTGCCGGTGTCCGCCTGATCGTCGCCGGCGCCGTCCCCGGAGTCCCGCATCAGACCGGCCAGCGACCGCTCCGACGACTCGATCTCCTCCCGCAGCCGGCTCTCCTCGGACGTCAGCTCGGACCGGGCCTCCTCGACCTCCTCCACCGTCCAGGGGTCCTCGCCCGGGCGTACCGCCAGCTCACCGGGCTCCGCCGCGGCGATCCGCGCCTTCGGAAGGGCGGTCTTCGCCGCCGTGGCCGTGCCAGGAGTCTTCTTCGCAACCACCGTCGTCGCTCCCGTCTGCCGGGCGGCCTCGGCCGCACCCGCCTTTTTGGCCGTGCTGCTCGCGGCCGTGTCCTGTGTGACCGCGCCGGTCCGGGCAGCGCCCTTGCCGGCCGCGCTCCTGGTGGTGCTCCTGCCTCCGGCGGTCTTCTCAGCCGGGGTCTTCTTGCCGGCGGTCCGCTTGCCGACGGTCCGGTCGGCGGCGGTCCGCTTGCCGACGGTCCGGTCGGCGGCGGTCCGCTTGCCGACGGTCCGGTCGGCGGCGGTCCGCTCGGCGGCGGTCTGCTTGCCGGGGGTCCGGTCGGCAGCGGTCCGCTTGTCGGCTGCCTTCTTGGCCGCGGCCTTCTCGCCGGTGGCCTTACCGGCCGGGGTCCTGGCCGTGGTCTTCCTGGCCGTGGCCTTCTTCCCGGCGGCGTTACCGGCCGGAGCTGCCTCCGCCGGCGCTTCGGCCGCTGCCTTGTGCGCCGAGGACTTGGCCGACGTCGATGCCGTGGCTGTGGTGGTGGCCTTGGTCGCCGGGGCCTTTTCCGGCGTGGCCTTCTGCGCCGTGGCCTTCTGCGTCGTGGCCTTGGCCTTGGTCGCCGGCGCCGCCTTCTCCGCCGAAGCCTTGGCCGGTGCCCTCTCCCTCGAAGCCCTGGCCGATGACCTGGCCGGTGCCTTCCCCGCCGCAGTCTCGGCCGTGGCCTTCCCGGCCGATGTCGGCAGGGCGGCTGCCGCCTTGGCCGTCGCCTTCCCGGCCACGGCCTCCTCGGCCGCGACGTCCCCGGTACCGGCCCCCTTGGCCGCGGCCTTCCTGGTCACGGCCTTCCTGGCCGTCGTCTTCTTCTCGGTCGCCTTGGTCCCGCCGGCCGCCTTCGTCCCACCGGCCGCCTTCGTCCCGCCAGCCTCCTTCGTCCCGCCGGCCGCCTTCCTCCCGCCCTCCCTGGCCGATCGCCCCGCCGAGCCCCCCTGCGTGGACTTCTTGCCGCCCACGTCCTTGGCCGCGCCGCCGGAGGCCTCCGCGGACCTGCCGGACGCCGGCTGCTGTACGGCGGTCTTCTTCGCCACCATGGCCGCGGCCCCTTCACACTTTGTGACCTTGCTCGCGAATCGTGCTGGGACGATAAATCGACTCGAGTCCCGCGGCAACGGGGCACACCGCCCGATTCGCCCGCCTCGCGCACGCCGCGCGGCGACCTGCATCCGTTGTGCCCAGCTGCCCGCCCGGTAATCCGCCGAGGCAGACGTCCCAGGATCCGAACACGTATACCGTGCCATTCGGGGCATGAAACCCATTTCGCACCCCACTCCCTCCGGCCCCGATAACCGGTCGGCCGCCGTTCGCCCGGCGCCGTACACTGGGCGGAGCGAAAAGCGTGGATGGGGACGAGTAGCGGCGTACGCAGCCCAGAGCGACCCGGGGACGGTGGAAGCCCGGGGGCGAGCGCGACGTGAAGATCACCCCGGAGCCGCCGGAAGAACGCCGTGGACAGGGGGCTGAGCCCCGGACCGCGGCCGGTAGACCCGGCATCGCGACCCCAATGAGGGGGCTCGCCGGCGCACACCCCGTGCCGGAGGGCCAAGGAGGGTGGTACCGCGGGAGCGCGCCGAAGAAGCGGCGCAGGCAGACGTAGCTCTCGTCCCTCCGGACGGAAGGCAGCAAGTCCGCCGGAGGAAGCCCGCTGATGACATCGCCGACGTATCGCCAGGTACCCGCCCAGGTCGACCTGCCCGCCCTCGAGCACGCCGTGCTCGACTTCTGGCGCGAGCAGAAGATCTTCGCCAAGAGCCTGGAGCAGTCCGAGGGCCGCCCCGAGTGGGTGTTCTACGAGGGCCCGCCCACCGCCAACGGCATGCCCGGTGCCCACCACATCGAGGCGCGCGTCTTCAAGGACGTCTTCCCCCGCTTCCGGACCATGCGCGGCTACCACGTGGCCCGCAAGGCCGGCTGGGACTGCCACGGCCTCCCGGTCGAGCTCGCCGTCGAGAAGGAGCTCGGCTTCTCCGGCAAGCAGGACATCGAGGCGTACGGCATCGCGGAGTTCAACGCGAAGTGCCGCGAGTCGGTGACCCGGCACACGGACGCCTTCGAGGCGCTCACGACCCGCATGGGCTACTGGACCGACCTCCAGGACCCGTACCGCACGATGGACCCCGAGTACATCGAGTCCGTCTGGTGGTCGCTGAAGGAGATCTTCAACAAGGGCCTGCTGGTCCAGGACCACCGCGTCGCCCCCTGGTGCCCCCGCTGCGGCACGGGCCTGTCGGACCACGAGCTGGCGCAGGGCTACGAGACGGTCGTCGACCCGTCGGTCTTCGTCCGCTTCCCGCTCACCTCCGGCCCGCTCGCCGGCGAGGCCGCGCTCCTGGTCTGGACGACGACCCCGTGGACCCTGGTGTCCAACACCGCCGTCGCCGCGCACCCCGAGGTCACCTACATCGTCGCCACCAACGGCGAGGAGAAGCTGGTCGTCGCCGAGCCGCTCCTCGCCAAGGCCCTCGGCGAGGGCTGGGAGACCACCGGCCAGTCCTTCACGGGCGCCGAGATGGAGCGCTGGACCTACCAGCGCCCGTTCGAGCTGGTGGAGTTCCCGGCCGAGGCCCACTACGTGGTCAACGCCGACTACGTCACGACCGAGGACGGCACCGGCCTCGTCCACCAGTCCCCCGCCTTCGGTGAGGACGACCTCAAGGTCTGCCGCTCCTACGGCCTGCCGGTCGTGAACCCGGTCCGCCCCGACGGCACCTTCGAGGAGGACGTCCCCCTCCTCGGCGGCGTCTTCTTCAAGAAGGCCGACGAGCGGCTCACCGAGGACCTCGACAACCGCGGCCTGCTCTTCAAGCACATCCCGTACGAGCACAGCTACCCGCACTGCTGGCGCTGCCACACCGCACTCCTCTACTACGCGCAGCCCTCCTGGTACATCCGCACCACGGCGATCAAGGACCGCCTCCTCGAGGAGAACGAGCGCACCAACTGGTTCCCGGACACGGTCAAGCACGGCCGCTACGGCGACTGGCTGAACAACAACATCGACTGGGCCCTGTCCCGCAACCGCTACTGGGGCACCCCGCTGCCGATCTGGCGCTGCGAGGACGACCACCTCACCTGCGCCGGATCCCTCGCGGAACTGTCCGAGCTGACCGGCACGGACCAGTCGTGCCTGGACCCGCACCGCCCGTTCATCGACGAGGTCACCTTCGCCTGCCCGCAGGACGGCTGCGGCAAGACGGCCACGCGTGTGCCCGAGGTGATCGACGCCTGGTACGACTCGGGTTCGATGCCGTTCGCGCAGTGGGGCTACCCGTACAAGAACAAGGAGCTGTTCGAGGCCCGCTATCCGGCGCAGTTCATCTGCGAGGCCATCGACCAGACCCGCGGCTGGTTCTACACGCTGATGGCCGTCGGCACGCTCGTCTTCGACAAGTCCTCGTACGAGAACGTGGTCTGTCTCGGGCACATCCTGGCCGAGGACGGCCGCAAGATGTCCAAGCACCTGGGCAACACCCTGGAGCCGATCCCGCTCATGGACCGGCACGGCGCCGACGCGGTCCGCTGGTTCATGGCGGCCGGCGGCTCCCCGTGGGCGGCCCGCCGCGTGGGCCACGGCACGATCCAGGAGGTCGTCCGCAAGACCCTCCTGACGTACTGGAACACGGTCGCCTTCCAGGCCCTCTACGCCCGTACGTCGAACTGGGCCCCGTCCGAGGCCGACCCGGCCCCGGCCGACCGCCCGGTCCTGGACCGCTGGCTGCTGTCCGAACTGCACGCGCTCACCGACCAGGTCACCCAGGCACTGGACGCCTACGACACCCAGCGCGCCGGCAAGCTGCTCTCCGCGTTCGTCGACGACCTGTCCAACTGGTACGTGCGCCGCTCCCGTCGCCGCTTCTGGCAGGGCGACAAGGCGGCCCTGCGCACGCTGCACGAGGTCGTCGAGACGGTCACCCAGCTGATGGCCCCGCTGACCCCGTTCATCACCGAGCGGGTGTGGCAGGACCTGATCGTCCCGGTCACCCCGGGCGCCCCCGAGTCCGTCCACCTGTCCTCCTGGCCGAAGGCGGACCTCACCGCCATCGACCCCGAGCTGTCGAAGCAGATGGTGCTGGTGCGCCGCCTGGTGGAGCTGGGGCGTGCCACGCGCGCGGAGTCGGGCGTCAAGACGCGTCAGCCGCTGTCCCGCGCGCTGATCGCGGCGACGGGCTTCGACGCGCTGGGCACCGAACTGCGCACGCAGATCACGGAGGAGCTGAACGTCGAGTCCCTGGCGACGCTCAGCGAGGTCGGCGGCAGCCTGGTCGACACCACGGCGAAGGCCAACTTCCGTGCGCTCGGCAAGCGGTTCGGCAAGCGCGTCCAGGACGTGGCCAAGGCCGTGGCGAACGCGGACGCGGCCGCCCTGTCCCTGGCCCTGCGCGAGGGCACGGCGTCGGTCGAGGTCGACGGCGAGACCATCACGCTGGCCCCCGACGAGGTCATCATCACGGAGACGCCCCGCGAGGGCTGGTCGGTGGCCTCCGACTCTGGCGCGACGGTCGCGCTGGACCTGGAGATCACCGAGGAGCTCCGCCGGGCGGGCCTGGCCCGTGACGCGATCCGTCTGATCCAGGAGGCCCGCAAGAACAGCGGCCTCGACGTGGCCGACCGCATCGCACTGCGCTGGACGGCCTCGGACCCGGCGACGGTGGAGGCCCTCACCGGCCACGCCGGCCTGATCGCCGACGAGGTCCTGGCCACGGACTTCGCCCAGGGCGAGGCGGACGACGCCTACGGCGAGCCCTTCACCGACGAAGGCCTGTCCCTGACGTTCCGCCTGCGCAAGGCGTAACGCGCAGACCGAAGGCCCGGTCCCGCCAAAGATCTTGGCGGGACCGGGCCTTCGGCGTTGCGTGCGCACGACCGCGACTGTGTACGCACGAACGCGCCTGCGCGGGCACGAACGCACGTGGCAAAAGGGCGAGGCCCCGGGTGGTCACCCGGGGCCTCGCCCTGAACGCTGCCGACGTCTATGCCGTACTACTGGCCATCAGGCCGTCAGTTGTCGTCCTCGTCGATCAGGAAGCCCCGCATGGGCGAGGGCGCCTGGCCCATCGGCGACGGGCCCTGCGGACGCACCGGCGCCATCGGCTGGGTCATCGCCGGCGACATCTGCTGCTGGCCGCCGTAGGACGGAGCGGACGGCGAGGGACCGCCGCCCATCGTCGGGTTGCCACCGCCGTAGGACGGAGCGCTCGCGCCGGCCGGAGCCATGGAAGGCGCCGGGGACGGCGGGAGGGACGCGGCCGCCGGAGTGCGCGGCGGAGCCAGCGAGTCGTCGGCCTGGGTCTCCAGCTGGCGCAGCTGCGACTCGAGGTACGACTTCAGGCGCGTGCGGTACTCGCGCTCGAAGCCGCGCAGGTCCTCGACCTTGCGCTCCAGCGTGGCGCGGGCGGACTCCAGGGAGCCCATCGCGACGCGGTGCTTCTCCTGCGCGTCCCGCTCCAGGGCGTCGGCCTTGGCACGGGCGTCACGCTCCAGACCCTCGGCACGCGAACGCGCCTCGCCGACGATCTTGTTGGCCTCGGAACGAGCCTCGGCGATCGCCTGGTCGGCGGTCTGCTGGGCCAGCGAGAGGACACGGGCGGCGCTGTCGCCACCGGGGCCTCCCTGACCGGGGCCGCCCATCGGACCGCCCATCGGGCCGGGGCCGCCCATGGGGCCGCCCATCTGCTGCTGCATCGGGGGCTGGCCCATCGGACCCGGACCCTGGCCCATCGGACCGGGACCCTGGGGTCCACCCTGACCGCCGGGACCGGCGGGCAGCTGCGGGGCACCGCTCGGCAGCTGGGGCGGACCACCCATGGGGCCACCCATCTGCTGCTGCGGCGGGCCCGATATGCCGGCGGGGACGGGACCACCCGGACCGCGCATGCCCTGCTGCTGTTGCTGCTGATCCTGCTGCGGCTCCGGAGGCTTGCGCATGTTCTGCTGGTTCTGCGCAGCAGCGCGCGTGGCCGCGGCCAGTTTGGCGCGCAGGTCCTCGTTCTCACGGAGCAGGCGGGTCAGTTCGGCTTCGACCTCGTCGAGGAAGGCATCGACCTCGTCCTCGTCATAGCCTTCTCGGAGGCGGACGGTCGTGAACTGCTTGTTCCGCACGTCCTCGGGGGTCAACGGCATCTCTTCACCTCAACGTAGTCGTCGGCATTCGGCAAGACGGTAGGTCACATCGCTCATCACAGCCGGCTCACGATCGAGATCAGGATGTAGACGATGATCATCAGTACGAAGAAGGACAGGTCTAGCGCCACGCCCCCGAGACGCAGCGGCGGAATGACCCGCCGCAGAAGCTTGAGCGGTGGATCAGTGACAGTGTAGGTGGCCTCCAGAACGACCACCATCGCCTTGCCGGGTTGCCATGAGCGGGCGAACTGGAAGACATAGTCCATGACCAACCGGAAGATGAGCACGATGAGGAAGCACATCAGCGCGATGTAGACGACATCCAAAACCACGCTCATGACCTCTTGCTTCCCTCTCCCCTGTGCCCTGCTCGGTACTGCTGTTCCGGTGGTGCGTCTCAGCTCTGGTTGAAGAACCCGCCCTCTGCGATGCGGGCCTTGTCCTCCGCCGTGACATCGACGTTAGCAGGCGACAACAGGAACACCTTCTGCGTCACCCGCTCGATACTGCCGTGAAGACCAAACACCAGACCAGCCGCAAAGTCGACAAGTCGCTTCGCATCTGTGTCATCCATCTCAGTCAGATTCATGATCACCGGAGTGCCTTCACGGAAGTGTTCCCCGATGGTACGGGCCTCGTTGTAGGTCCGCGGGTGAAGCGTGGTGATCCGGTAAGGCTCTCGTTCCGACACGACCTTGGGCATGATCACCGGTGCGTTCTTCTCCAGGCTTGCGCGTTCTTGTGTGATGGATGCCACGGGCGCGATGCGCGCCGGGCGGCTGGATTCCGCGGGGAGCGAAGCGGAACGGGCGGCCGGTTCGCGAGGCGCGGGCGGCTGTACGACTCGTACCTCTTCGTCCCTTTGGGGCTGATGTGAGACGTGCGGCTGGTGGGACGGCTCGTGCCGTCGGTGGTCCCGCTCGGGCTCCGGGTCCAGTTCGGGTTCGAAGTCGTCGTCGGGGTCGAATCCGCGGCCGTCGTACCCATCGTCCTCCACGAGGCCGAGGTAGACCGCCATCTTGCGCATCGCGCCGGCCATGCTCTGAGTCCTCCGCTCTGTGGTGGATCGGCTGACGACTGCCAAGTGCCCGCGATCCACGAGGTCCTTGAATCCGCCTATCGGCGGCAATGACCATATTTTCTGCTGTGGTCCGACTTCTTGGCGACGTTACCCGAGCCTGGGGCGGACTCCGAGTACCGCGCTGCCGACGCGCACATGTGTCGCTCCGGCCGTCACGGCCTGTTCGAGGTCCGTACTCATCCCTGCGGAGACCATGGTGGCAGCCGGATGACTGCGGCGCAGGTCGGTCGACAAATCCATCAACCGCTCGAAGGCCGCCCGTTCGCGTCCCGCGTACTCTCCGGTGAGCGGTGCGACGGTCATCAGTCCGTCGAGCCGTAGACCTGGGGCGCCGGCCACGAGACCGGCCAACTCCTCGATTCCGCCGGGCCCGACACCTCCCCGTTCCCCCCGGCCGCTCTCCCCGGCGTCGAGTGCGACCTGGAGCAGACACCCCAGCTCACGCCCGGCCCGGACGGCCTCCTTCGACAGTGCCGTGACGAGCTTGGGACGATCGACGGACTGCACGAAATCGGCGTAACCGACCACCGACCGCACCTTGTTGGTCTGGAGTTGACCCACGAAGTGCCAGGTGAGGGGCAGATCCGAGCAGGCCTCGGCCTTGGGGGCCGCGTCCTGGTCGCGGTTCTCGGCGACGTGCCGCACGCCGAGTTCCGCGAGGATCCGCACGTCGCTCGCGGGGTAGGTCTTGGTGACCACGATGAGGGTCACCTCGTCGCGTGCCCGCCCCGCGGCCGCGCACGCGTCGGCGATACGCCGTTCCACCTTCGCCAGATTTGCGGCGAGTTCGTCCTTACGGTCCGTCATGCCCTATCAGTCCAGCCACACATAACCCGCGAGCCGACCGGTGGTGCGGTCGCGGCGGTACGAGAAGTGATCGTGCGACTCCAGCGTGCACACCGGCGACTGCTCCCGGTCGCGCACCCCGAGCCGTTCCAGCTGGGCGTGCACTCCGGCGCCGACGTCGACCGCCGGTGTGCCCCAACTCGTCTCGGAGTACGCCGCCGGCTCGACGGCGGACACCTCGGCGCGCATCGCCTCGGGCACTTCGTAACACCGGCCGCAGACGGTGGGCCCGGTGCGGGCGACGATCCGGGAGGGCTCGGCGCCCAGTTCCGTCATCGCGCGGAGCGCGGCCGGGACGACTCCGGCGATCATGCCGGGCCGGCCCGCGTGGGCCGCGGCGGCGACCCCGGCGACGGGATCGGCGAGCAGCACCGGCACACAGTCGGCGGTGAGCACGGCGAGGGCGAGCCCCCGGCGCGTGGTGACGACCGCGTCGACCGGCGGGATCGCGGTCGAAGATCCCCACGGCCCGTCCACCACGGCCACGTCGGCCCCGTGCACCTGGTTCATCCAGACGACCCGGTCCGGCTCGACGCCGAGGGACTTGGCAGCCAGGTCCCGGTTGGTGCGTACGGCGTCGGGATCGTCGCCGACCGCTCCGCCGAGGTTGAGCTCCTCATACGGAGCGGCGCTCACCCCGCCCCACCGGTCGGTGAAGCCGAAGTGCGCGCCGCTCGCGCTTTCGCGCTGTCCTATCACGACTGAAGGATCACTTGAGGAAGTCCGGTACGTCCAGTTCCTCGGCCGCGCTGTCCGAGTAGGACCGCGGCGCCGGCGTGACCGGCGGGGCGACCGGGATGTCCTTGACCGGCTCCGGCGCGGGCTCCGGGTCCTCCTTCGGGGTCACGCTGCCGAGCGATCCGAAGGAGGGGCGGCTCTCGGTCTGCCGCACCGGGGCCGGCTCCTCGCGCTTGGCCGAGGACGAGCCGAGGACGTTGTCCCGCTTGGCGGGGGGCTGGCCGCCGTCGAAGCCGGCCGCGATCACGGTGACCCGGACCTCGTCGCCGAGGGCGTCGTCGATCACCGCACCGAAGATGATGTTGGCCTCGGGGTGGGCGGCCTCGCTCACCAGCTGGGCGGCCTCGTTGATCTCGAACAGGCCGAGGTCGGAGCCGCCGGAGATGGAGAGCAGCACGCCGCGGGCACCGTCGATGGACGCCTCCAGCAGCGGCGAGGAGATCGCCATCTCGGCGGCGGCCACCGCGCGGTCGTCGCCGCGGGCCGAGCCGATGCCCATCAGGGCCGAGCCGGCCTCGGACATGACCGACTTGACGTCGGCGAAGTCGAGGTTGATGAGGCCCGGGGTGGTGATGAGGTCGGTGATGCCCTGGACACCGGAGAGCAGGACCTGGTCGGCCGACTTGAAGGCGTCCAGCACCGAGACCTGGCGGTCCGAGATGGACAGCAGCCGGTCGTTCGGGATGACGATGAGGGTGTCGACCTCTTCGCGGAGTTCGGCGATGCCGTCCTCGGCCTGGTTCGCGCGGCGCCGCCCCTCGAAGGTGAACGGGCGGGTGACCACACCGATGGTGAGGGCACCGAGCGAGCGGGCGATGTTGGCCACGACGGGTGCGCCGCCGGTGCCGGTGCCGCCGCCTTCACCGGCCGTCACGAAGACCATGTCGGCCCCCTTGAGGACCTCCTCGATCTCCTCGCGGTGGTCCTCGGCGGCCTTGCGGCCGACGGCCGGGTTGGCTCCGGCGCCGAGTCCGCGGGTGAGTTCACGGCCGACGTCCAGCTTGACGTCGGCGTCGCTCATCAACAGAGCTTGCGCGTCGGTGTTGATGGCGATGAACTCGACGCCCTTGAGACCGACCTCGATCATCCGGTTGATGGCATTGACACCACCGCCGCCGACACCGATGACTTTGATGACTGCGAGGTAGTTCTGCGGTGCTGCCACGTCGAAGGCCTCTCGCCTCGAGTTACGTGTCGCCGAATCAGCGTGACGCCCTGCGCCCCGCGACCCGACGACTGATGCCGAATGGGACGGTCCGTATCGCCGACCCGAACCCTAACCCTGAAGTTTAGGGTTACCAGTGTGTCTGTTCCTTGGAGTCTTCTGAACAGGACACTAAGTCGACAAGTGGCGCACGTTCAACGAACACGCCGAACCTCCCGTTTTTCTTTTCACCCTATGTGATCAGCCGTAGCACTGCCCAACCAGGGTGCTGGCCTGCGCGGATGTGCGTCAACTCCCTGATGACGCGGGCGCGGTGGGGACACTCACGTCGAAGTACCGCGCCCCGGGCGAGGCTTTCATCAGAGCGGTGAGTGTGCGGGCCTTCGCGGCGCCCTTCTCACTGCTCCCCCAGAGGACCGTGCGGCCGCCGCGCAACTCCAGCGAGATGTCGTCGTAGGAACGGACCTTGACGGTCCGTGTCTCGTGCGCGACGGCGGCCGGAACCGCTCGGATGACGCCGACCGCGGCGCGCACCAGCCGGGGCTCGCCGAAGCGGCGCAGGCTCGCGGCGGCGGAGCTTGAGCGGGAGAGCGTCAATTCCAGCGCGGGGACCCCTTTCGGGGCTTCGGAAACCGTGGCGAAGCGGACACCGTCATCGTCCACTTCGACGAACTTTCCGCCCTTTTGGACAATCAGAACCGGAGTCCGCTCAACCACTTTCAGGTCGATTCCGCGGGGCCAGGAACGGACCACGTCAACCGAGTCAATTCGGGGCAATTTCCGGCGCAGTCGCGTCTCGATCGCAGCGGTGTCGACGGAAATCAGCGGCTTCCCCAGCGGAACCTGGGCGGCCGCCTCGACCTGAGCCGGTGTCAGCACCCGGGTGCCGGACACCGAGACGTGCTCGGCGCGCAGCCAGTCGGAGCCGTAGAACAGCCAGACGGCCGGGATGCCGAGGAACACCAGGGCGAGGCCCAGGAGGACGATCGCGCGGAGCCTGGCACGCCTGGACCTCAGGCGGGGCGGCGGGCCGGACGACTCCTGCTGGCGTTCACCGCGCTCGGCGGTGGTCGATCCGGCCACGCTCCCTGCCTTCCGTCATACAGTCCTATCGGTGTGCACGACTGGCGGCGATCGCCTCGTACACCATGCCGACGAGCAGATCGTCGGCGTCCCGGCGGCCGAACTCGGCGGCGGCGCGGGACATCTGGTACAGCCGGTGCGGGTCGGCGAGCACGGGCAGGACGTTGTGCTGGACCCACTCGGGGGTCAGTTCCGCGTCGTCGACCAGCAGTCCGCCGCCGGCCTTGACCACCGGCTGGGCGTTGAGCCGCTGTTCGCCGTTGCCGATGGGCAGCGGGACGTAGGCGGCCGGGAGCCCGACGGCGGAGAGTTCGGCGACGGTCATCGCGCCCGCGCGGCAGAGCATCATGTCGGCCGCGGCGTACGCGAGGTCCATCCGGTCCAGGTAACTTACCGGGATGTAGGGGGGCATCCCCGGCATCTGGTGGACCTGCGGCAGTTCGTTCTTCGGGCCGACGGCGTGCAGGATCTGGATCCCGGCCTGCTGGAGCCAGGGGGCGACCTGCTGCACGACCTCGTTGAGGCGGCGGGCGCCCTGGGAGCCGCCGGTGACGAGCAGCGTGGGCAGGTTCGGGTCGAGCCCGAACGCGGCCCGGGCCTCGGGGCGTACGGCGGCCCGGTCCAGGGTGGCGATGGAGCGGCGCAGCGGGATGCCGATGTAGCGGGCGCCCCGCAGCTTGCTGTCGGGCGTGGAGACGGCGACCTGGCTGGCGTAGCGCGAGCCGATCTTGTTGGCCAGGCCCGGGCGGGCGTTGGCCTCGTGGATGACGATCGGGACGCCCAGGCGCTTGGCCGCGAGGTAGCCGGGCAGGGCGACGTAGCCGCCGAAGCCGACCACGGCGTCCGCCTTGGTGCGCTCCAGGATCTGCTCGGTCGCCTTGATCGTGCCGCGCAGCCGGCCCGGGACGGTGATCAGCTCGGGGGTGGGCTTGCGCGGCAGCGGAACGGCGGGGATCAGCGCGAGTTCATACCCGCGCTCGGGTACGAGACGGGTCTCGAGGCCGCGCTCCGTGCCCAGGGCCGTGATGCCCACGCCCGGGTCCTGCCTGCGCAGGGCGTCCGCGAGGGCGAGCGCGGGCTCGATGTGGCCCGCGGTTCCTCCGCCGGCGAGTACGACATGCACCGAAATTCACCGCTCTCCGGACGAACGCGCCGCCGAGGCACGCCGTCGCATCGTGTTCCATCTCCGGGGACTCCGACCGGAACCGGTTCCCCCGGCCCCCCGCTTTCTACCAAAGCGGGGTTGCCGCATCGCAAGCGCCATCCGCGCAGCGGGGTCCTCACGCGCGAAGGCGATCAGCAACCCGATGGCGAACATGGTCGGGAGCAGGGCGGATCCCCCGTAGGAGAACAGCGGGAGGGGGACGCCGGCGATCGGCAGCAGACCGAGCACCGCACCGATGTTGATCACGGCCTGGGCCGTGATCCAGGTGGTCACACCTCCCGCGGCATACCTCACGAAGGGGTCCTCCGTGCGTCCGGCCACGCGGATACCCGCATAGCCTAGAGCCGCGAAGAGGGCGAGTACCGACAGCGTCCCCGCCAGGCCCAGTTCCTCACCGGTGACGGCGAAGATGAAGTCGGTGTGCGCTTCGGGGAGTTGGCCCCATTTCTCCACACTCGCACCCAGCCCGGAACCGAAGATTCCGCCCGAGGCGAGGGCGTAGATCCCGTGCACGGCCTGCCAGCAGTCGACGGGCCCCGACTGGGGTTCGGTGGCGCCCAGGCACTGCAGCCGGGCCATGCGGTTGGGGCTGGTCTTGATGAGGATCAGGCCGAGGACGGCTGCGATCGACAGCACCCCGGCGAACAGCCGCGTGGGGGCGCCGGCCAGCCAGAGCAGGCCGAACAGGATGGCCGTGAGGATGATCGCGGTGCCCATGTCGCCGCCGATCATGATCAGACCGAGCAGCATGAAGGCCGCCGGGACCAGCGGCACGAGCATGTGCTTCCACTGGTTCAGCAGCTTCCTGTCCTGCTTGCGGGCGAGCAGGTCGGCGCCCCACAGCACGAGGGCGAGCTTGCCGAACTCGCTGGGCTGGATCTGGAAGGAGCCGCCGAGCGAGATCCAGTTCTGGTTGCCGTTGACCGACACCCCTATCCCCGGGACCTGCACCAGGATCATGAGGAAGACGGCGCCCGCGAGGATGGGGTAGGCGAGCGCCCGGTGCAGCTTCACCGGCATCCGCGAGGCCGCGAGCAGCAGGCCGGTGCCGATCCCCGCCGCGAGCAACTGCTTGCGGAAGAAGTACGAACCCGGCAGTGACATCTGCAGCGCGGTGATCTGGGAGGCCGAGTAGACCATCACCAGTCCCAGCACGGTGATCAGCAGACTGCCGCCGAGGATCAGGTAGTAGGCGGTCAGCGGCCGGTCCCAGCCCCTGCGTGCGCGGGTGTAGAGGCTCAGGACGCGGTTCTCACGCGCGAGCCGTGGCGCGACGGGGCGTTTGGGGGCGCGCGGGGTCGGGGGCCGTCCGGTGCGGCTGGTGGGCATCGCCGCTCACCCTGCCGTGCCGGAGGGAAGCGTTGCGCGGTGAACGCCCCCAGGCCGCTCGGGCACCAGCCACATCCGTGTCACGCGTCCCTCCCAGGTACGCCCGGCACCGCCGCCGGGCGAGGCGGACCCGGGTCAGCCGTCGGCGGAGCCGAGCTCACGAACGGCGTCCGCGAAAGCGTCCCCGCGCTTGTTGTAGTTGGCGAACATGTCCATGGAGGCACAGGCCGGGGCCAGCAGCACCGTGTCGCCCGCCTGAGCGAGTTTCCGCGCCTCCTGGACCGCCGCGCGCATCGCCCCAGTGTCGGTCCGGTCGAGGTCGACGACGGGTACCTGCGGGGCGTGTCGCGCGAGGGCTTCCCGGATGAGCGCGCGGTCCGCGCCGATCAGCACGGCCCCCCGCAGCCGCTTCGCCGACTTGGCGACCAGTTCGTCGAAGGTCGCGCCCTTCGCGAGGCCGCCCGCGATCCACACGATCGGCTCGTACGCCGCCAACGAGGCCTCCGCCGCATGCGTGTTGGTGGCCTTGGAGTCGTCGACGTAGGCGACCCCGTCCACGTCCGCCACGTGCGCGATGCGGTGGGCGTCCGGGGTGAACGCCCGCAGACCGTCCCGTACGGCCCTGGCGGGCACCCCGTAGGCGCGGGCGAGGGCCGCCGCGGCGAGGGCGTTGGCGATGTTGTGCGGGGCCGGCGGGTTGACGTCGCCGACCTCGGCGAGTTCCTGGGCGTTCTTGTGCCGGTCCTCGACGAAGGCGCGGTCGACCAGGAGGCCTTCCACGACGCCGAGTTGGGACGGGCCCGGGGTGCCGAGGGTGAAGCCGACGGCGCGGCAGCCCTCCTCGACGTCGGCCTCGCGGACCAGGTCCTCGGTGGCCTTGTCGGCGACGTTGTAGACGCAGGCGACCCGATTGCCCTCGTAGATACGGCCCTTGTCGGCCGCGTACGCCTCCATGGAGCCGTGCCAGTCGAGGTGGTCGGGGGCGAGGTTCAGCACCGCGGCCGAGTGGGCGCGCAGGGAGGGCGCCCAGTGCAGCTGGTAGCTGGAGAGCTCCACGGCGAGGACGTCGTAGCGCTCCTCGCCGAGGACCGCGTCCAGCAGGGAGACGCCGATGTTGCCGACGGCGGCGGTGCGCAGGCCCGCCGCCTTGAGGATCGAGGCGAGCATCTGGACGGTCGTCGTCTTGCCGTTGGTGCCCGTGACGGCGAGCCAGTCGGCGGCGTCGGGGCCGCGCAGGCGCCAGGCCAGTTCGACGTCGCCCCAGACCGGGACGCCCGCCCGCTCCGCCGCCGCGAACAGCGGCTTGTCCGGCTTCCAGCCGGGCGCGGTGACGATCAGCTCGGAGCCCTCGGGCAGGGTGTCGCCGTCGCCGAGGCGCACGGTGATGCCGAGCGCCTCCAGCTCGGCGGCCTGCGCCCGGGCGCGCTCGTCGGCGCCGTCGTTGACGACCGTGACGCTCGCGCCGAGGCCGTGCAGCACCTTGGCCGCCGGGACGCCGGAGACGCCGAGCCCGGCGACGGTGACGTGCTTGCCCTGGAAGTCGAAGGGCTCCGAGGAGGTCACTTGTCCGCTGCCCATCCCGCGTAGAAGAGGCCGAGTCCGACGATGACACAAATGCCCTGGATGATCCAGAAGCGGACCACGACGAGCACTTCGGACCAGCCCTTGAGTTCGAAGTGGTGCTGGAGTGGCGCCATCCGGAAGACGCGCTTTCCGGTGAGGCGGAAGGAGCCGACCTGGATCACCACGGACATGGTGATGAGGACGAAGAGGCCGCCGAGGATGGCCATCAGCAGCTCGGTGCGCGAGCAGATCGCGAGGCCGGCGAGCACACCGCCGAGCGCGAGCGAACCGGTGTCACCCATGAAGATCTTGGCCGGCGAGGTGTTCCACCACAGGAAGCCGAGACAGGCGCCCATCAGCGCGGAGGCCACCACCGCGAGGTCGAGGGGGTCGCGCACCTCGTAGCACGCGCCCGGGTTGGTCAGCGTCTGCGCGTTGGCGCAGGACTCCTGGAACTGCCAGACGCCGATGAAGGTGTAGGCGCCGAAGACGAGTACCGAGGCACCGGTCGCCAGTCCGTCCAGACCGTCGGTCAGGTTCACGCCGTTCGACATCGCGAGGATCATGAACAGCGCCCAGACCACGAACAGCACGGGGCCGATCGTCCAGCCGAAGTCCGTGATGAACGACAGCTTCGTGGAGGCCGGGGTGTTGCCGCGGTTGTCCGCGAACTGCAGGGACAGCACCGCGAAGGCGATGCCGACGATCAGCTGGCCGGCCATCTTCGCCTTGGCGCGCAGGCCGAGCGAACGCCGCTTGACGATCTTGATGTAGTCGTCGAGGAAGCCGACCAGGCCCATGCCGACCATCAGGCCGAGCACCAGCAGGCCCGAGAAGGTCGGCGCCGCGTCGACGTCCGGGTCCAGATAGCCCGTGATCACCTTGGCCAGGAAGTAGGCGGCGACCGTCGCCAGGATGAAGGCGATACCGCCCATGGTGGGCGTACCGCGCTTGCTGGCGTGCTCGCGCGGGCCGTCGTCGCGGATGTACTGGCCGTAGCCCTTGCGCGCGAGGAGCTTGATCAGCAGCGGGGTGCCGACCAGCGTGAGAAAGAGACCAATGACTCCTGCGAACAGGATCTGCTTCATCATCGGGCGGAAACCTCACCCTCGGCACCGGACTCGACGAGCGCCTGCGCCACGCTCTCGAGACCGACCGAACGGGACGCCTTCACGAGCACGACGTCCCCCGGGCGCAACTCGCTGCGCAACAGGTCGACCGCCGCCTGTGCGTCGGACACGTGCACCGACTCCTCACCCCACGAACCCTCGTTATATGCGCCCAGTTGCAGCCAGGCGGCTTCCCTGCCGCCGACCGCGACGAGCTTGCTGACGTTGAGCCGGACGGCGAGCCGTCCGACCGCGTCGTGCTCGGCGAGAGCCTCGTCCCCGAGCTCGGCCATCTTGCCGAGCACCGCCCACGTACGACGTCCCTTGCCCATGGCCGCCAGCGCGCGCAGCGCGGCCTTCATGGACTCGGGATTCGCGTTGTAGGCGTCGTTGACGACCGTCACGCCGTCCGGGCGCTCGGTGACCTCCATCCGCCAGCGGGAGAGGGAGCCCGCCTCGGAGAGCGCCACGGCGATCTCGTCAGCGGACATGCCCAACTCGTGGGCGACGGCGGCCGCGGCGAGCGCGTTCGACACGTGGTGCTCACCGTACAGGCGCATGGTCACATCGCTTGCACCGGAGGGTGTGTGAAGCCTGAACGAAGGCTGTCCGGTGTCCGTGAGTCGCACGTTCTCGGCAGAGACGTCCGCTTCGCCGGACTCACCGAAAAAGATCACCTTCGCCTTCGTACGGGAGGCCATGGCCCGGACATAGGGGTCGTCCGCGTTGAGCACGGCCGTCCCCTCCTCGGGAAGGGACTCGACGAGTTCCCCCTTGGCCTGGGCGATCTGCTCACGGCCGCCGAACTCGCCGATGTGGGCGGACCCGACGTTGAGCACCAGGCCGATCTTCGGAGGGGTCAGTTCCGTGAGGTAGCTGATGTGCCCGATCCCCCGGGCGCCCATCTCCAGGACGAGGAACCTGGTCTCCTCGGTCGCGCTGAGCGCGGTCAGCGGCAGCCCGATCTCGTTGTTGAGGGAGCCGGGCGTGAACACCGTCGGCGCCTTGCGCTGGAGCACCTGCGCGATGAGGTCCTTGGTGCTGGTCTTGCCCGCCGAGCCGGTGAGGGCGACGAGGGTGGCGCCGAGGCGGGCCACGACGTGCCGGGCGAGGGCGCCGAGGGCGGTCTGGACGTCGTCCACGACGATGGCGGGCACGCCGACCGGACGGGTGCCGAGCACGGCCACCGCCCCGGCCTCGACGACCGCCGCCGCGAAGTCGTGGCCGTCCACGCGCTCCCCGGCGAAAGCGACGAACAGGCTGCCCGGCCCCGCCTCGCGGGAGTCCCGGACGACCGGGCCGGTGACCTGGACGGACGGATCCGGTATGTCGTGCGTCTGCCCGCCGACGACTTCTGCGATCTCGGCGAGGGAGAGGGCGATCACAAGTTCATCCCCTGGGTCTTCTGGATTTTCATCCCTGGGTCTTCTGGATGGCTTCGCGCAGCACCTGGCGGTCGTCGAAGGGACGGACCACCCCGGCGATGTCCTGGCCCTGCTCGTGGCCCTTGCCCGCGACCAGCACGGTGTCGCCCGGCTGGGCACGGGCGACGGCTGCGGCGATCGCGGCGGCCCGGTCCTCGAAGACCTGGACCTCGCCGCGCTCGTGCGCGGGCACGGACGCCGCGCCCTGGAGCATCGTGGCGAGGATCGCGAGGGGGTCTTCGCCCCGGGGGTTGTCGGAGGTCAGCACGGCGGTGTCGGCGAGCCGGGCCGCCGCGGCGCCCATGGGCTCGCGCTTGGTCCGGTCCCGGTCGCCGCCGCAGCCGAGGACGATGTGCAGGCTGCCCTCGGTGACCTTGCGCAGCGCGCGCAGCACGGACTCGACGGCGTCGGTCTTGTGGGCGTAGTCCACGACCGCGAGGTAGGGCTGCCCGGCGTCCACGCGCTCCAGGCGCCCCGGGACACCGGGGACGGCGGCGACGCCGTCGGCGGCGGCCTGCGGGTCGAGGCCGGCGACGGCGAGGGCGACGATCGCGGCCAGGGTGTTGGCCACGTTGAAGGGTCCGGGCAGCGGCGACTTGGCGCTGATCCGCTCCCCCTTGGGACCGACGACGGTGAACGTCGAGTCCAGCCGGCCGACCTCGACGTCCTCGGCGCGCCAGTCGGCGTCGGGGTGGCCCTCGGCGGAGTAGGTGACGACCGGGACGGTGGCCTCCTTCGCCAGCCTGCGGCCGTACTCGTCGTCGACGTTGACCACGCCGAGTTTGCCCCGTTTCGGGGTGAACAGCTGCGCCTTTGCCCGGAAGTAGTCCTCCATGTCGGAGTGGAACTCCATGTGTTCCGGGCTGAGGTTGGTGAAGACGCCGATGTCGAAGACACAGCCGTCGACCCGGCCGAGGACCAGGGCGTGGCTGGAGACCTCCATGGCGACCGCGTCGACGCCGCGCTCGCGCATGACGGCGAACAGGGCCTGGAGGTCGGTGGCCTCGGGGGTGGTGCGCTCGGACTTGATGCGCTCGTCGCCGATGCGCATCTCGACCGTGCCGATCAGGCCGGTGGACCGAACCGTCTTCAGGCCGCCCTCGACCAGGTAGGCCGTGGTGGTCTTGCCGGAGGTGCCGGTGATGCCGATCTGGAGCAGGTCCCGGCCGGGGTGGCCGTAGATCGTGGCGGCCAGCTCGCCCATCCGCCCGCGCGGGTCGTCGACGACCAGGACGGGCAGCCCGGACGCCGCGGCGCGCTCGGCCCCGGTCGGGTCGGTCAGCACGGCGGCGGCACCGAGGCCCGCGGCCTGGTTGACGAAGTCGGCGCCGTGCAGCCGGGCCCCCGGCAGGGCGGCGTACAGGTCGCCGGGGCGCACCGCCCGCGAGTCGTGGGTGATGCCGGTGACCTCGGCGGCGTGCTGCGGTGTGGAAGCACCCAGCTGATCGGCGAGTTCCGCGAGGGGTGTGGCGGAGACCTGCACCGGCCTGGGCGGCCCGGGGTATGTCACGGGATGCCCCTTCTGGGTGGTTTGGGACTGATCAGCGTGTGGCACGGCGGTGAGCGTACCGGGCGTACCCGCCTCCGGGCGAAGTGAGGGGCCGGGGCTGCTCTGGTTGCCGGGCTCGGGGGTGATCGTAGTCACGGAGGCGGTCCTGGTGGCTCGGTGGGGCTGGGTGCTGATCAGGGCGGTCGGCGCCGGTCACTGCCGGGCCGGTCACTGCTGGAAGGAGACGGGCAGCTTCGCGGGCTTGGCGCCGGTCGGGGGGACCTGGAGGGACTTCAGTGCGAACTCCATGACCTTCTTGTAGACGGGTCCGCAGATCTGGCCGCCGAAGTAGCTGCCCCGGGTGGCGTTCTGGATGGCGCAGTAGACGGTGACGCGGGGCTTGTCGGCGGGTGCGAACCCGGCGAACGACGAGGTGTAGCCGTGATACTTCCCGGTGGCCGGATCCACACGGTTGGCGGTACCCGTCTTGCCCGCGACGCGGTAGCCGGGGATGCGCGCCTTGGTGCCGGTGCCCTCCTCGTCGTCCACGACGGACTCCAGCATCTGGGCGAGGGTCTTCGCCGTCTTCGCGTCCACGACCCGGTTCTTCTCGGGCTCCGGGGCGGGTGTGAAGCGCCCGTCGGGGCCCTTGGTGCCGCGCACGAGGGTGGGCTCGATGCGCACCCCGCCGTTGGCGATGGTCGAGTACACCGAGGCCGCCTGCATGGCGTTGATGGAGACGCCCTGGCCGAAAGGGATCGTGTACTGCTGCGAGGTCGACCACTTGTCGGGCGGGGCGAGGATGCCCTTGGTCTCGCCGGGGAAGCCGAGCCCGGTGTGGCTGCCGAGGCCGAACGCGCGCAGGTAGCCGTAGAGGACCTTGTTGGCCTGGGCCTGGGTCTTCCCGAGCTGCCCGGTGGCGAGGATGGTGCCGATGTTGCTGGACTTGGCCAGGACGCCGTTGAGCGTCAGGTACCAGGTCGGGTGGTCGATGTCGTCCTTGAAGAGCCGGTCCCCGCGGTGCAGCCGGTTGGGCACGACCACGTGGGTCCCGGGGGTGGCGGCGTTCTCCTGGAGGACGGCCGCCATCGACATGACCTTGGCGGTGGAGCCGGGCTCGAAGGCGTCCTGGAGGGCGGCGTTGCCGAGGGCGGCCGGGTCGGCGTCGGACAGGTCGTTCGGGTCGAAGCCGGGCGAGTTGGCCATGGCCAGGATCTGCCCGGTTCGGGTGTCCTGGACGATGACGTAGCCGCGGTCGGCCGCCGACTCCTTCACCTGGTCGCTGATGGCGTTCTGGGCGGCCCACTGGATGTCGCGGTCGATGGTGAGCTCGACGTCGCTGCCGGGGACGGCGGGGGTCTCGGTGGATCCCGCGGTGGGCACGAGGCGGCCGCCGGACTGGGCGTAGCGGATCTTGCCGTCCTTGCCGGCGAGCTGCTTGTCCAGCTGCAGTTCGATGCCGCCGCCGGGCTTGCCCTCGCCGTTGACCCAGCCCAGTATCCCGGCGGCCAGGTCGCCGCCCGGGTACACGCGCTTGCTGGTGGCCACGGAGAAGACGCCCGAGAGGACGTTGGGCGTGGTCTTGTCCGCCTCCGCCTTCTTGGCGAGCGCCGACTTGAGGTCCTTGATCTGCTTCCAGACCTGCGGGGTCTGGCGGGAGGCCAGTTTCACGTAGCGCAGGGCCTTGTTCTCCGGCCGCAGCTTCTTGACCAGGTCCTCCTGCTCCTGGCCGAGGATCGGCGCGAGGAGTGCGGCCGCCTGCTCGGGCCCGTCCCCGATCTTCAGCATGCCGGGGGCGAACATCGTGGGGTCGGCGGTGATGTCGTAGGCGTCCTCGCTGGTCGCGAGGGCCACGCCGGACCGGTCGGTGATCTCGCCCCGGTCCGCGGCCAGCACCTGCCCCACGTACCGGTTCTGCTCGGCCTTGGCGGCGTACGTGCTCGCGTCGACGGCCTGCACCTGGAAGAGCCGCACGACGAAGGCGGTCAGGACCAGGGTCAGCGCGAGTGCGACCAGGCGCAGGCGGGGGCGGGGGCTGCCGAGCCGCAGCGGCTTGGGCGCCGCCGGACGGGCCTGCCCCGGCCGCCGGGCCGGGCGGGCAGCGGGGCCGGGACGGCGCCGTGCGTCGGGGCGGGCGGGCCTGGCGGGGCCGGGCACACGGCGACGTGGCGGTTCCCTGTCGGACACTTCCGTCACCTGCCGGTCGGAGTAGGGCCGTCGGTCATGGCCTCGGGGGCGAGGACCAGGGGGGTGTGGTCGGCGGGCCGCCGGACGCCGGGGGCGGGGCTGGGGACGCCCTTGACGGTGCCGTCGGGGTCGAGGAACGCGGGGTCGCCGCCGGGCACCATGCCGAGCTCGCGGGCGCGGCGCTGCAGGGCGTCGGGGGCGGAGTAGGCGTCGATGTCCCGCTGGAGGGCCTGCTCCTCGTCGGTGAGGTTCTTGGTCCCGCGCTGGAGGTCGTCGAGTTTGAACGCGCCCTCGCTGAGGGCCGAGTTCAGCACCAGGAGGCAGATGAGACCGCTGCCGAGGAGGAGGACCACGAGCAGGACGAAGGGTGTGCGGGCCGCCTGCCCGGGGCCGGTCGGAAGGAGCCGCGCGAGTCGGGCTGCCCTCCCCTTCAGTTCGGGTTTGCCGCTCACGCACGCTCCCTCGGTCCGGCCTGCTCACGCCTCACTCGACGTCCTCCCTGATGCGCTGGGCGCCGCGCAGCCGCGCCGGTGCCGCCCGCCGGTTCTCGGCGATCTCCTCTTCGGTGGGGAGTTCGGCACCGCGCGTGAGGAGCTTGAGCCGCGGCTGGTAGCGCTCGGGGACGACGGGCAGCCCGGCCGGCGCGGTGGTGGCGGCGCCCGCAGCGAAGACCTGCTTGACCAGCCGGTCCTCCAGCGAGTGGTACGACAGCACGGCGATCCGTCCGCCCACGTCGAGTGCCTTCACGGCGGCGGGGATCGCCCGCTCCAGGACGGAGAGCTCGCCGTTGACCTCGATGCGCAGGGCCTGGAAGGTGCGCTTGGCCGGGTTGCCGCCGGTGCGCTTGGCGGCCTGCGGAAGCGCGTCCCGGATCAGTTCGACGAGCCGCGCGCTGTTGCTGAACGGCTCCTTCTCCCGCTCCCGCACGATGGCGCTCACGATCCGCTTGGCCTGCTTCTCCTCGCCGTAGGCCCGCAGGATGCGCACGAGTTCGCCCGGCGGGTAGGTGTTGAGGACCTCGGCGGCGCTGACACCGGTCGTCTGGTCCATGCGCATGTCGAGCGGGGCGTCCTGGGCGTAGGCGAAGCCGCGGTCGGCCTCGTCGAGCTGCATGGAGGAGACGCCCAGGTCGAACAGGACGCCCTGCACGCGCGCGATGCCGAGCCGGTGCAGCACCTCGGGGAGCTCGTCGTAGACGGCGTGGACGAGGGTGGCGCGCTCGCCGTAGGGGGCGAGGCGCTCGCCGGACAGGCGCAGGGCCTCCTTGTCGCGGTCGAGGGCGACGAGGCGGACGTCGGGGAACCGCTCCAGGAGCGCCTCGCTGTGGCCGCCGAGGCCGAGGGTGCAGTCGACGACCACGGCGTCCGGGCCCTCCAGGGCGGGTGCCAGCAGATCCAGGCACCGCTGGAGCATCACCGGGACGTGTCGACTCTCTCCCTCCCGTCGCCCGCCACCACCCTCATTCGAATGCGCTTCGCGCCCCATCGATCCCGGGCCCTCTCAGATCCGGCGCGGCCATGCGCACCGCCGGGTCACCGCCCGCTCGTGGACATGGGGCCTGCCGGCGCCGGAAGCGTCAGCCGACCGGGAGCGGGAGGAGGCCGAGCCGTACGTACGCGCCGCGCACGCGGGGAGATCACCGGTCGTCGCCGGGGTCTCCGAAGAACATCTGTCCAGCGGGGAGAGTCTCGCCTCCCGCTTCGCGTCACTTTAGTCCACCCTGTCGCCCGGTCAATCAACCGGCCTGCGCGTCGCCGCCGCTCGCCCAGAGCCCGGGTCATCGCCCTTGTGGGTTACCTCACACGCCTCGTCCGGCGGCATTCTTTGTTCACTTCCACAGGAGGCCTGGACGGGGTGTGACCAGTAACGTCATACCTATGACGACTTCTGCATCGGTTCCCACAGGTTCGGAGAGCGCCATAACGGCCGGCGACACGGTCACCGAGCGTCTCGTGGCGGCGAACGCCCGGTACGCCGAGGCCTTCACCGACCCGGGGATGGACGCCCGGCCCGTGCTGCACGTCGCCGTCGTGGCCTGCATGGACGCCCGTCTCGACCTGCACGCGGCGCTCGGGCTCGAGCTCGGCGACTGCCACACGATCCGCAACGCGGGCGGCGTCGTCACCGACGACGTGATCCGCTCCCTCACCATCAGCCAGCGCAAGCTGGGCACCCGCAGCGTGGTGCTCATCCACCACACCGGCTGCGGCCTGGAGAGCCTCACCGAGGACTTCCGCAACGAGCTGGAGGCCGAGGTCGGCCAGCGCCCCGCGTGGGCCGTGGAGTCCTTCAAGGACGTCGACCAGGACGTGCGGCAGTCGATGCAGCGGGTGCGCACCTCGCCGTTCGTGCCGCACACCGACGACGTGCGCGGATTCGTGTTCGACGTGCACACCGGCCTGCTGCGGGAAGTCGACCCGGCCTCCTGATCCCGGCCCGCCGACCTGGGCGCCACGGGCGGCGCACCCCGGAAGGCCACCTGCTGCAGCTGTCGAAACCCTGTCAGCCACGTGTTCGAATGGCTGCAAGACCGACATATCGCGGCCAGTTGTCCACAGTCGAGTGACACGAAACGGTAACGGCAGCAAGAATGCGGGAGTGACGTCGCGCGGAACTTTCCACGCGTGGTGTCCGTGGTTCGGGGTGGGCCGGCCCGCGTCATGCGGCTTCGGCCCTGGAAAATGGGGTATCCCGTGCTCCCTGGGGGCACGGGAAAGGCCGAGGAGGGCCGGGTGACGACCTATGACGATCGAGCGAGCCTCACTGATCTGACCGCCGTGGTGGAGCGCGTGCGGGAGTCGGTGGAAGGCGTGATCGAGGGCAAGCCCGAGGTCGTACGGCTCTCGCTGACCGTGCTGCTCGCCGAGGGACATCTGCTGATCGAGGACGTCCCCGGAGTCGGCAAGACGATGCTGGCCAAGGCGCTGGCGCGGTCCATCGACTGCTCGGTGCGGCGCATCCAGTTCACGCCGGACCTGCTGCCGTCGGACATCACCGGTGTGTCCATCTGGGACCAGCAGCGCCGCGACTTCGAGTTCAAGCCGGGCGCGATCTTCGCGCAGGTGGTGATCGGCGACGAGATCAACCGCGCCTCACCCAAGACGCAGTCCGCGCTCCTGGAGTCCATGGAGGAGCGCCAGGTCACCATCGACGGCAAGACTTACGAACTGCCCAGCCCCTTCATGGTGGTGGCGACGCAGAACCCGGTCGAGATGGAGGGCACCTACCCGCTGCCGGAGGCCCAGCGCGACCGCTTCATGGCCCGGGTGTCGGTCGGCTACCCGAGCGCGGACGCCGAGCTGCAGATGCTGGATGTGCACGGCGGCGTCTCGCCCCTGGAGGACCTCCAGCCGGTGGCCCACGCCCACGAGATCCTCAAGCTCGTCGAGGCGGTGCGCGGGGTGCACGTCGCGGAGCCGGTCAGGCGCTACGTGGTCGACCTGGTCGGCGCGACGCGTACGCACCCCGATCTGAGACTCGGAGCCTCTCCGCGCGCCACGCTGCACCTGCTGCGCGCGGCGAAGGCGTCCGCGGCCCTGAGCGGCCGGGAGTACGCGCTGCCGGACGACGTGCAGGCCCTCGCCGTCGCGGTCCTGGCCCACCGGCTGCTGCCCACCGCCCAGGCCCAGCTCAACCGGCGCACCGCCGAGCAGGTCGTCGAGGAGATCCTGCAGCGCACCCCGGTTCCGGCGGCGCAGCAGCAGAGCGGCTTCGGCGGCCTCGGCCGTACGGCGCCGGCGTATCCGCAGCAGCCGCCGCGGAGGCTGTGATGACCACCGCGGGGGCGGGGCAGGCGGAGGCCGACCGGGGCGGCAAGGGCGGCATCCGCACCGCCCTGGCCGGTCTGACCACCCGCGGACGCTCCTTCCTGGCCGCCGGCGTCGCGGCCGCGATCTGCAGTTACGTGCTCGGCCAGAGCGACCTGCTCCGCGTGGGACTGCTGCTGGCGGTGCTGCCGCTGGTGTGCGCCGGGGTGCTGTACCGCACGCGCTACCGGGTCGCGGGCAGCCGCCGGCTCTCCCCCGCGCGCGTGCCCGCCGGCAGCGAGGCCCGGGTCCATCTGCGGATGGACAACGTCTCGCGGCTGCCCACGGGCCTGCTGATGCTCCAGGACCGGGTGCCCTACGTGCTCGGCCCCCGGCCGCGTTTCGTGCTCGACCGGGTGGAGGCGGGCGGCCGGCGCGAGGTGTCCTACCGGGTGCGTTCCGACCTGCGCGGCCGCTACCCGCTGGGGCCGCTCCAGCTGCGCCTGACCGACCCGTTCGGCATGTGCGAGCTGACCCGCTCCTTCTCGACGTACGACACCCTCACGGTCATCCCGCGCGTGGAGCCGCTGGCGCCGGTGCGCCTGAGCGGCGAGGCGAAGGGATACGGCGACGGACGGCAGCGTTCACTCGCCCTGGCCGGCGAGGACGACGTCATCCCGCGCGGCTACCGCCACGGCGACGACCTGCGCCGTGTGCACTGGCGCTCCACGGCCCGCTACGGCGAGCTGATGGTGCGCCGCGAGGAGCAGCCGCAGCGCGCCCGCTGCACGGTGCTGCTGGACACCCGCGGCATCGCCTACGAGGGCGCGGGACCCGATTCGGCCTTCGAGTGGGCCGTGTCCGGCGCCGCGTCCGTGCTGGTCCACATGCTCGAACGGGGCTACTCGGTGCGGCTGTTGACGGACACCGGCAACGCGGTGCCCGGCGAGGGCGGTGACGGCTTCGCCGGCGCGAGCCAGGAGTCGGCGGACGCCGCCGGACTGATGATGGACACCCTCGCGGTGATCGACCACTCCGACGGCGCGGGCCTGTCCCGGGCCTACGACGTCCTGCGCGGCGGGAACGAGGGGCTGCTGGTGGCCTTCCTCGGCGACCTGGACGAGGACCAGGCGGCCGTGCTGGGCCGGATGCGGCAACGCAGCCCGGGCGCGGTCGCCTTCGTGCTGGACAGCGAGACCTGGGTGCGGGAACCGAGCGACGTGCCCCGCCCGTTGGACGGGAGCGGGGAGCGGTTGCGCATGCTGCGCGAGGCGGGGTGGACGGCCCTGCGCGTGCCGCGGGGCGCCGCCATGGACGAGCTGTGGCGGCAGGCCGACCGGGAGCGCAGGGGCGTGCCCGCGGCGAGCGGCGGGGAGGGACCGTGATGAGCGGGCGGGTTCGACTGACGCTGGGCGCCTGGGCGGCCACGCTGATGGCCGCGTGCGCCCTGCTGCCCCTGGTCAGGCCGGCCACCTGGATCGTGCAGGCGGCCTTCCTGCTGGCCCTGCAGTCGGGCGTCGGGGTCGCCGCCCGCAGGGTGCCGCTGGCCCGGCCGCTGACGGTGGCGGCGCAGGCCGTGGTCACGGTCGCGCTGCTGACCTTCGTCTTCGCCCGCGAGCAGGCCCTGGCCGGGCTGATCCCGGGGCCGCGGGCCATCGACCGCTTCGGGCTGCTGCTCCAGCAGGGCGGGGACGACATCGCGCGGTACGCGATCCCGGCGCCCCTGGAGTCCGACGGCATCCGGCTGATGCTCATCGGCGGGGTCCTGATCATCGGGCTGCTGGTGGACACCCTCGCGGTGACCTTCCGCAGCGCCGCTCCGGCCGGGCTGCCCCTGCTCGCGCTGTACTCGGTGGCCGCGGGGCTGTCCGACGGCGGCGCGGACTGGCTGTGGTTCCTGGTGGCGGCGGCCGGTTATCTGATGCTGCTCCTGGCCGAGGGGCGGGACCGGCTCTCGCAGTGGGGCCGGGTCTTCGGCGGTGCCCCGCGCACGGGCGGCGGGGAGCAGAGCGGGGCGGTCGCCCCGATCCGCACCGGCCGGCGCATCGGTGTGCTCGCGCTGGGCATCGCCCTGGTGGTGCCGCTCGGCCTGCCCGCGATGAACGGCGGTCTGCTGGACTCCGTGGGGCCGGGCGCGGGCGGTGGCCCGGGCGGCGGGGGCACGATCTCCGCCGTGAACCCCCTGGTGTCGCTGCGCGACAGTCTGAACGCGGACGAGGACCAGCAGGTCCTGTCCGTGCGGACCAAGATGGAAGACGTCTCGGACCTGTATCTGCGGATCGTGTCCCTGGACGACTTCGACGGCACCACGTGGAAGCCGTCCCGGCGGTCCATCACCGCCGTCCCCGACGGCACCTTCCCGGACCCGGTCGGCCTCAGCCCGGACGTCAAGCGCACGGAAGTCGACACCACGATCTCGGCGGCCGACTGGTACGCCCAGGACTGGCTCCCCATGCCGTACCCGCCGAGCGGCGTGCGCATCAGCGGCAACTGGCGGTACGAGCCGCAGGGCATGACGCTGGTCGGCGACCACGGGCAGAACACGCGCGGCCTGACGTACCAGGTCAAGAGCCTGGACGTGCGGCCGACGGCGGATCAGCTCGCCTCGGCGGGGCCGCCGCCCGCGGACGTCGAGCGCGACTTCACCGAGCTGCCCGACTCGCTGCCGTCGGTGGTGGGCCGGACCGCCCGCAAGGTCACCGCGGGCGCCGCCGACCCGTACGACCAGGCGGTCAAGCTGCAGGACTTCTTCGCCGTGAGCGGCGGCTTCGAGTACGACACGCAGGTGCAGGTCGGCAGCGGCTCGCAGGCCATCGCCCGCTTCCTGGAGGACAAGCAGGGCTTCTGTGTGCACTTCTCCTTCGCGATGGCGGCGATGGCCCGCTCCCTGGGCATACCGGCCCGGGTCGCGGTGGGCTTCGCGCCCGGTTCCCCGCAGGCGGACGGCTCGGTGTCGGTGGGGCTGCGGGACGCGCACGCCTGGCCCGAGCTGTACTTCGAGGGCGTGGGCTGGACCCGTTTCGAGCCCACGCCGAACCGCGGCTCGATCCCGTCGTACACCCTGCCCGACAATCCCGACAGCTCGGCGCCCGACCAGGCGCGTCCGTCCCAGTCGGCGTCCACCGCGCCCTCCGCGGCGCCCTCGGCGAGCGAGAGCTGCACGCCGGAGCAGAAGAAGCTGGACGGCGGCTGCGCGAGCGAGTCGCCCCAGGCGGCGCTGCCCACGGACGACGACGGTCCGAAGTGGTACGCGTTCCTGGTGTGGGCCCTGGCCGGTCTGGCCGTCCTGGTCCTCCCCCTGGCACCGATGCTGTGGCGGCTGCGGACGCGCACGGCCCGGCTCGGGGCGCACGGCCGCGGCGAGGCGGACGCGGCACCGCACACGCTGGCCGTCTGGCAGGAGCTGACCGACACCGCCTGGGACTACGGCATCACGCCGGACGAGTCGCAGACTCCGCGCAAGGCGGCCGCCCGAATCGTCCGCCTCGGCGACCTGGACGCGACGGCGGCGGCCGCGGTGCACCGGGTGGCGAACGCGGTCGAGCAGGTCCTGTACGCACCGCACCCCCGCCCCGTGGCGGGCCTCACGGAGGACGTCCGCCGTGCGACGGCGGGCCTCGGCGCCGCGGCCGGCCGCGCGGCAAGGCTCCGCGCGCTGCTGGCCCCCCGCTCCACCGTGCGGGTGGTGTGGTCGGCGTCGGCCTGGTGGACGAGGGTCCGGGAACGGGCGGCGGCGCTGCGGCCGACGTGGCGGAAGGCGTCGGGTCAGCAGGGCTGAGGGGCGGGGGTGGACGCGGCGGAGGCCGGCCGGTGGTGCGGGTGCACCGGCCGGCCTTGCCGTGTCGGTGCCCGGCGGGGCTGTCCGCGACCTAGTGAACGCATACGTCAGGGGGTGACCACCGATCCGGTGGTCACCCCCTGACGTATGCGTTCACTTGGTCCTGGAGAGGCTGCGCGGAGGGCTAATGGCCGCCCTGCTCGTCGCGGCGCTTCTGCCAGCGCTGCTCGATACGGTCCATCACCGAGCGGCGCTGCCGACCCTGCCGGCGAGCCTGGTGGCCCGCGGCACCGCCGGCCTGTTCGCCAGGCTTGGGGGCCTTGCGCCAGCCGGTCACGGCGAGCACCGCACAGCCCAGCATGACGAGGAAGCCCACGACGCTGAGCCAGACCTGCTTGGCGACCATTCCAGCCATGAGGAGCGCGATACCTACGAGGAAGCCCGCGACCGCCTGGTAGACCCGTCGCCGGGTGTACGTGCGCAGCCCGCTTCCCTCAAGCGCTGTCGCGAACTTGGGATCTTCGGCGTACAGCGCTCGCTCCATTTGCTCGAGCATGCGCTGCTCGTGCTCCGAGAGCGGCACGGAGTCCTCCTCATCGTGCAGTCGCCGGGGCGACCCGGGGGGTCCCTTCAGGATAGGCAGGGAATCGCCCCCGTGAAACCCGCCCCTCTACGCCAATTGACCAACCGGAACCCGCCATGGCCGGTCGCGGCTCGCTGAGGCTTCCATTCCCCGGCGGCCGACCCGTCATGCCGGAACGGTCTCCCTCGATCATACGGCGCGCCGCCCCCGTTCGGGGGGCCTGTGGCGTACTCCATGCCCAGCCAAGGCGCTGATCAGCGGCGGTACCTCACGAAGCGGCTCAGGCCTCGACGGCCCCATCGGCCTCGGCGGCCCCGCCAGTCCCAACCGCCCCACCGGTCTCAGCCAGCACATGCAGCTGCGTGGCCACCGAGTGGAACGCGGGAAGCTCGGCCGCGGCCTCCTCCAGCTTCAGCAGCGCTTCCAGGGCTCCGGGCTCGGTGTCCACGAGGACGCCGGGCACGAGGTCGGCGAAGACCCGCACGCCGTGCACGGCACCGACGCTCAGGCCCGCACCCTCGACCAGGCCGGTGAGCTGCTCGGCGGTGAAGCGGCGCGGCACGGGATCACCCGTGCCCCATCGACCGTTCGGGTCGTCGAGCGCATGCCGGGCCTCCTTGAAGTGCCCGGCGAGGGCGCGGGCCAGCACGGCACCGCCGAGGCCGGCGGCGAGCAGGCTGAGGACGCCCTCCGGGCGCAGGGCCGCCACCGCGTTGCGGACGCCCTCGGCCGGGTCGTCCACGTACTCCAGGACGCCGTGGCACAGCACCGCGTCGTAGCCACCGCGCTCGGCCACGTCGAAGAGGCCGTGGGCGTCACCCTGAACGCCCTTGACCCGGTCGGCGACGCCGGCTTCGGCGGCGCGGCGCTCCAGGGCGAACAGCGCGTTGGGGCTCGGGTCGACGACGGTGACCCGGTGGCCGAGGCGGGCGACGGGCACCGCGAAGTTGCCACTGCCGCCTCCGGTGTCGAGGACGTCCAGCGACTCCCGACCCGTGGCCTTGACCCGGCGGTCGAGGGCGTCCTGGAGGACCTCCCAGACCACGGCGGTACGGAGTGCGGCGCGGGGGCGCATCGGGTCCGACACGGCAGTTGACTCCTCGGCGCGGCACCGCCTCTTGCACGGCGGCGCGAATGGTGCGTCTCCCCCGGGCCCGGCCTCGGGGAGGGAAGACTTCAGGCGTCCCCCACCCTATTGCCTCGGCCGCGGCGTGCGGATGACCCGGTCCCGGGATACCGCGCGGGTCAGGCGGGCCCCCGGTCCCGGGAACCCCGGCACCGGCAAGCCCCGCGGCTCAGGCCGCCCGGGCCACACCTCAGCCCTCGCCACAGCCCGCGCCACAGCCCGCGCCACAGCCTGCGCCACAGCCTGCGCCTCAGCCCATGCCTCAGCCCGCGTCCGGCATGTCCCTCCCCGTGCCGTGACCCTCGGGCCGGTCCTGGTCCGGGCGGGGCTGCGGGAGGACCGGCTGGAGGACCAGCATCCGCTCGACGAGGCGCAGGAACATCGCCACGTCCCGTATCAGGTCGTCCGCGTCCCGGCCGGTGGCCGCGTCCTGGATGCCGGCCTCGGCCCGGGCGCGGCGGCGGGCGCCGGAGGCGAACAGCGCGCTCCACTCGGTCAGTTCGGGCGCGATCTCCGGGAGCACTTCCCAGGCGCTGCGGATCTTGGCCCGGGCCCGGGGCGAGGTCTCCGGACGCCCCCGGGCGGCGAGCACCGCGGCGGCGGTGCGCAGGGCGGCGAGGTGGGCCGTGGCATAGCGCTCGTTGGGGGTTTCCAGGGCGGTGGCCTCCTCGAGGCCGGCGCGGGCCTGGGCGAGCAGGTCGAGGGCGGCGGGAGGGGCCGAGGCCCGGCGCAGTACGGGGTGCACGTCGCTCGCCGGGCCGGTCAGTGAGGGGGCAGGGCCGGTGGCGCGGCGCCGGCGGGCGGCTGCTGCGTGGGAGCTGGCCATGACGAACCTCCTGTCGTCTGGGTGACGGCACGTCCCGTCACGGAGTGCCGTATGTGACCCATCGTGAGGTATGGCACTGACAATCCGTTCTGACCTGCCGTTTTGCTTCGCTCGTAGGTTCGGAGTAGTTTTTGCACTGACCAGTCAGTTCAAATTCAGGGGTGGCTTGTGGGGGAACAGGCGGGAGGGGTGCGGATCGTCGCCGACGGCCTCGGGATCAGGGGGCCACGGGGGTGGGCGGTCCGCGGGATCTCCGTCGACGCCGAGCCGGGTGCGCTCGTCGCGGTCGAGGGCCCGTCCGGGTCCGGCCGCACGTGCCTGCTGCTCGCGCTGACGGGGCGGATGAAGGTCTCGGAGGGCACGGCCGTCGTGGGTGACGCGCGGCTGCCGAAGCAGATGGCGGCGGTGCGCGGCTTCAGCGCGCTGGCGCACGTCCCGGGGGTCACCGACCTCGACCCGGCGCTGACCGTCGCCGAGCACCTGCGGGAACGGGCGCTGCTCCAGCGGCGGTTCGGCGCGTCGCTGCGCGGGCTGCTGCGGCCCCGCGGCGAGCGGGCGGCCGAGGCCAAGCGGCGCGTCGAGGCCGCGCTCGAAGCCGCCGGGCTCGACCTCGATGCACTGCCCAAGGGGCCGCGCACGGCCGTCCGGGACCTGGAGCGCCTGGAGGCGCTGCGGCTGTCGGTGGCGCTCGCCCTCGTCGGCGGACCGCGGCTGCTCGGCATCGACGACACCGACCTCAAGCTCTCGGACGGTGAGCGGGAGGACGTTTGGGCGCTCCTCAGGTCCCTGGCCGACGCCGGGACGACGGTCGTGGCGGTGTGCAGCGAGGCCCCCGAGGGCGCCGTCAAGGTCTCCACCACGGAGAGCCACGAGGAGCCGCCCGCCGAGTCCGGGGCCGCCCGGGCCGAAGAGGCCGACCAGGCCGAGGAAGCCGGCCAGACCGAGGAAGCCGGCCAGACCGACAAGGCCGACCAGGTCGGCCAGGCCGAACGGGGAGAGGAGAAGGCCGATGCGCTCACCGAAACTGGCCGCGCTTGAGCTGCGCCGCTTCGGGCGGGGGAAGCTGCCGCGCGCCGCGCTGGTCGCGCTGCTGGTGCTGCCGCTGCTGTACGGCGCGCTGTACCTGTGGTCGTTCTGGGACCCGTACGGCCGCCTGGACAAGATCCCGGTGGCGCTGGTGAACGCCGACAAGGGGGCGACCGCCGACGGGAAGAAGATCACGGCGGGCGACGACATCACCGAGGGCCTGCGCGACAGCAAGACCTTCGACTGGCGGGAGGTGAGTGCCGCCGAGGCCCGCAGAGGCGTCGAGGACGGCAGCTACTACCTGTCGCTCACCCTGCCCGCCGACTTCAGCGAACGGATCGCCTCCAGTTCGGGCAGCACCCCGGAGACCGGCGCCCTCCAGGTGCGCACGAACGACGCGAACAACTACATCGTCGGGCAGATCTCCCGGACGGTCTTCGGCGAGGTGCGGCAGGCGGCGTCCACGAAGACGTCCCGGTCCTTCCTGGACAAGATCTTCGTGTCGTTCTCCGACATCCACGGCAAGACCGTGAAGGCGGCGAACGGCGCCGACCGGCTCAACGGCGGGATCGGCAAGGCCGAGAAGGGCTCCAAGGACCTCGCCGACGGCCTCAAGGACGCCAAGGACGGCAGCGGCAAGCTCTCCACGGGCCTGAAGAAGCTCCACACCGGCGCCGGCGATCTGGAGGACGGCTCCAAGCAGGTCGCCGAGGGCACGCAGAAGCTCGCCGACCGGGTCAACGGCACCGCCGACAAGGTCGGCCCCTTCCTGAAGGGCAACGAGAAGGCCATCGGTGACACCGCCCAGCTGGTCGCCGACTCCTCCGGGGTGATCCGCAAGCACCTGGACACCCTGGTGAAGACGGCCCCGACCGCCGCCAAGGGCGCCCGCGCGGCGTCCGGCACGCTGACCGACGTCTACGCCCGGCGCTGCGACGACCCGGTCCTGCCCGACGCGGCCTGCTCCGACCTGAAGAAGGCCAAGGACGCCGCCGCCGATGTGACCACCATCGCGGACGACCTCACCACGCTGATCGCGGACCAGGACGGCGACCTGGACAAGCTCGACAAGAACCTCGCCACCCTCCAGAAGCAGTCGCAGGCCCTCGCGAACCGCGCACCGCACCTCTCGGAGGACCTCGCCGACGCCGTCAAGAAGATCAACAAGCTGAACGACGGGGCGGCCGAGGTCGCCGCGGGCGCGAAGAAGCTGCACAAGGGGATCGGCACGGCCAAGACCGGCGCCGTGGACCTCGACAAGGGCGTCGGCAAGCTGAAGACGGGCGCGGACGACCTCAACGGCGGCATCTACAAGCTCGTCGACGGCTCCGGGAAGCTCGCCGGCGGCCTGCACGACGGGGCGGAGAAGATCCCCGACTACGACGAGCAGGACCGCGACCGGCGCACCGAGGTCATGGCCGATCCCGTGCGGCTCGCCTCGCACGACATGCACAAGGCGCCCAACTACGGCACCGGCTTCGCCCCGTACTTCATCCCGCTGTCCCTGTGGGTGGGCGCGATGGTGGCCTACATGCTGATCGTGCCGATGAACCGGCGCGCGCTCGCCGCGGGCGCCTCGGCGTGGCGGATCGCGCTGGCGGGCTGGCTGCCGGTGGTGGCGATCGGGGTGCTGCAGACCGTGGCGCTGATGTCGGTGCTGCACTGGGCGGTCGGCCTTCAGATGGCGCGAGCGGCCGGGACGGTGGGATTCCTGTTCCTGGTGACGGCCTGCTTCGCGGCGATCGTGCAGTGGCTGAACGCGCGCTTCGGGGCCGCGGGCCGGATCCTCGTCCTCGCGCTGCTGATGCTCCAGCTGACCTCGGCGGGTGGCACGTACCCCGTTCAGACGAGCCCCGGGTTCTTCAACGCGCTCCACCCGTTCCTGCCGATGAGCTACGTCGTCGAGGCCCTCAGGCGGCTGATCACCGGCGGTGGACTCGAACCGGTGTGGCACGCGTGCGTGGTGCTGACGGCGTTCACCGCGGGCGCGCTCGCGCTGACCGCCGTGGCGGCTCGCCGGCGCCAGGTGTGGACGCTGGACCGGCTGCACCCGGAGCTGAGCCTGTGAGCCCCACCGTCACCTCCCCCGGAGAGGTTCCTGTGACAATCAGGGCCATGGAAAGCAGCAGTGCCGCGTCGGGCGGCAGCACGCGCCGCGAGGCCACCCGGCAAAAGCTCTACGAGGCGGCCGTCACGCTCATCGCCGAGCAGGGGTTCTCCGCCACCACCGTGGACGAGATCGCCGAACGTGCCGGGGTCGCGAAGGGCACGGTCTATTACAACTTCGCGAGCAAGTCCGTCCTCTTCGAGGAATTGCTGCGGCACGGAGTGGGGCTGCTGACCGCCTCCCTGCGGGAAGCGGCCGACCGGACCGCGCGGGAGGGCGGCAGCAAGGTCGACGCCCTGGACGCGATGATCCGGGCGGGGCTGGTCTTCATCGACCGCTACCCGGCCTTCACCCAGCTGTACGTGGCCGAACTGTGGCGCACCAACCGGACCTGGCAGTCCACGCTGATGGTGGTCCGGCAGCAGGCCGTCGCGGTCGTGGAGGACGTGCTGCGCGACGGCGTCGCGGGGGGTGAGTTCAGCGAGGAGATCGACATCCCGCTGACGGCGTCCGCGCTGGTCGGCATGGTCCTGGTGGCCGCACTCGACTGGAAGTCCTTCCAGGCGGAGCGCTCCCTGGACGACGTCCACGCGGCGCTGTCCCGGCTCCTGCAGGGGCGGGTCAGCGGCTGCCGCTGAGCCGACCCACGCCCCCACATGTGAAAGCAGCACATGTGAGAGCCGCACATGTGAAAGCGCCGGTCCGATGTGGCCGCGTCCCCCGCGGGCCACCTCGAACCGGCGCCTTCCGTGCTCCCCCGTGCGTCCCCCCGCACGACCCCCGTTCGGTCGTCCCCCGGTTTCCCCGTGCCTCGCTCCCGCCGGCACGCGCCGGCGGAAGGAGCGGATCGTGGGCCGGCTCCGTTCCGGCGCCCCGTGTCGCCGGTGCCGGAGCCGTGCCCCTCTCCGTGCCTCCACTCTCTCGTCCGCGCAGGTCGTCCCCCATCCGCGCGCGTACTCAACTCCACGGCTAGGTACCCGTACTCATCCCTGGGCACGGGGCCTCACCACGCCGCGTCGCCGCCTGGTCACCTTCGCCTCCGCGCCCGTACTCGCCAGGCCGCCCGCCGGGGTTGTCGGTGGCGGCCGATAAAGTCGCCGGCATGGCACGGATTGCGGTGATCGGCGCCGGCATGGGCGCGCTGACGGCTGCCGCCCGGCTGGCCGTGGCGGGCCACCGGGTGGCGGTGTACGAGCGGACGGACACCTACGGCGGAGCGCTGCGCCGCTTCGAGCGCGAGGGGTTCTCCTTCGACACGGGCCCCGGCCTGCTGCCGCTGCCGGCCGTCTACCGCGACCTGTTCGTCAAGACGGGCAAGGAGCCGCTGGAGTCCTGCGTCGAGCTGGTCCAGGTCGACCCGTCGTCCCGGCACGTGTTCGCGGACGGCACGGACGTGTCGCTGCCGAACGCCTCACGCGCGGGCGTCGTGGCCGCCCTGGACGAGGCGCTCGGCGCGGGCGCCGGGAAACGCTGGGGCGACTTCCTGGTCCGGGCCCGCGAGGCCTGGGACCGGACCCGCCGGCCGCTGCTGGAGGAGCCGCTGTGGCCGGACTGGCAGGTGCTGGCCGAGCGTGAGCCCTACCCGTCGGTGCCGCACAAGCGCCTGCTGCGCACCCGCCGGGCCGCCACCCTCGCCGAGATCGGCGCCTGGGAGCTGCGCGACCCCCGCCTCACGGCACTTCTGGAGAGTCACGCCCTCGGCCACGGCCTGGACCCCCGGGTCACCCCGGCGAGCGCGGCTGTCCTGCCGTACATGGAGCACGCCTTCGGCACCTGGTACGTGCGCGGCGGCCTGCGCGAGCTGGCGCGGGCGGTGTACGAGCGGTGTCTGGCCCGCAGGGTCGAGTTTCACTTCGGCGCCGACGTCACCGGTGTGCGGGAGAAGGACGGCCGGGCGTCGGGGGTGGAACTCGCCGACGGGTCGGTCGCGGAGTCGGACTTCGTGGTGGCCGGTGTCGCGCCGGGCGTCCTGGACCGGCTGACGGAGGGGACACCGGTGCGGGGAGACGGCGAGGTGCGGCCACAGCCCGCGGCGGCCAGCCGGCTGACCGTGCTGCTCGCCCTGCGCGGCGCCCGCCCCGAGGGCACGGCTCACCGCACGGTGGTCCATGCGCGCGACCGTGACGCGGAGCTGGACGCCCTCTTCGGCACGGCGGCCCGGAACCCGCACCCCACGGTCACGGTGCTGCGGCCCGACGACCCACGACTCGCCCCGGAGGACCACGAGTCGGTCACCCTGACGACGGTGGTGCCCGCCCGGCTCGACCGGTCCGGCGACGACCTCACCGACCAGGTGATCACCGTCGCCGAGCGGGCCGTCCCCGGCCTGCGAGACAGACTCCTGTGGCACGAGGTGCGCACCCCGGCCGACATCGCGGAGGCGACGGGCGCGGAGGGCGGGGCGGTACCCGTGCCGGCCCTGGCGGCCGCCGGGGGACGGCTGCTGCACCCGTCCAACAGCACGCGGGTGCCCGGTCTGTTCACCGTGGGCGGCTGGAGCCACCCCGGCGGCGGACTGCCGCACGCGGGCATGTCGGGCGCGCTGGTCGCGGGACTGATCGTGGAGGGGCCGGAGTTCCGCGGCTCTCAGTGAGCGCGCCGCCCCGGCGGGGCCGGGGCTTCAGAAACGGTACTGCTCGTCGTAGCCGTTCCCCTGCGGCTGCTGCCCGCCGCCCTGGTACGGGTACGGCTGCTCCGGCGGCAGTTCCTGCCCGTACTCGTCGGTGTTGCGCTGCTGCGGGACCCACACGCCGCCGGGCGGGGTCTCGCCGCCGTAGGTGCCGGCGTACTGGTCCTGCGTGTAGCCCTGCTGGCCGTAGTACTGCTGGTCACCGTAGGTGGTGTCGTAGGAGCCCTGGCCGTAGTTCGAGGAACCGATGTACGGGTCGGAGTAGGCGGCGTACTGCTGCTGGCCCGTGGCGTCGTAGCCCTGCTGCTGGCCGTAGCCGGAGTAGTCGTAGGAGTACGACTGGTCGGCGGTCTGCGTCGCGTACTGGTCGTGGGTCTGCTGGCCCGGGGCGTGGTACCCGTTGTCGTAGACGCCGTAGGAGCCGGTGTCGTCGGGCATGGGCTGCGGCTCGTAGACGGCCGTGGTCTCGGCGGCCGTCGGGGCGTGGGCGGCGCGGGCGGGGGTGAAGACGTCGTCGCGGTCGTAGTCGTCGTCCTGGCCGTAGGCGGCGGGGTCGCGGCGGTAGGCGCCGGCCTCGTCGTCGTAGCCGCCCTCGGCCTCCAGGCCGGAGACCTCGAGGGTCGGCTCCTGGCGGCCCCGCTCACCGCGGCGGCGCTTGCTGCCGCCAAGCGCGGGAGCGTTCATCGCCCAGCCGGCCGCGAAGCCGCTGCGGAACGACAGGGTGACGTACGTCTGCCCGACCGCGAAGGCGGCCGCGCCCAGTCCGATCACGACGACCGACGGAATCAGGACACCGACGACGACACCGAGGAACCCGGCGAAGGCCAGCAGACGCCAGCGCAGCCGCGCCTTGTACTGCAGCAGCACCTCGCCCAGCAGCCACAGCGCGACGATGCCGAACGCGATGTAGAGGACCGTCCAGCCCATGTACGCCCCTCTCCCAGTGGCCGTTACGCAGTGTGTCGTATACCGGTGCGAACGGTCTAGGCCTGCGATGAGTGGTGCAGGCCCAGGTTCTCGTAGATCTCGAGTGTCGCGGTGGAGTTGTTGAGCGTGATGAAGTGCAAGCCGGGCACGCCCTCGGCGAGCAGCCGCGCACAGAACTCCGTGGCGAATTCGATCCCAATGGAGCGTACAGCGGCCGGATCGTGTTGCGCTGTGAGGATCCGCTCTTTCAGGGCGGGCGGGAACGCGGCGTTGGTGAGCGACCCGATCCGCTCCAGCGTCTTCACGCTCGCGATCGGCATGACCTCGGGGATGATCGGGGTGTCACAGCCGGCGGCCGAGACCCGGTCGCGCAGCCGGAGGTAGTCCTCCGGCTGGAAGAACATCTGCGTGATGGCGTAGTCCGCGCCCGCCCGGCACTTGTCGACGAAGTGGCGGACGTCGGTGTCCCAGTCGGCGGAGCGCGGGTGCATCGCCGGGAAGGCGGCGACGCCCACGCAGAAGTCGCCGGAGGCCTTGATCAGCTCGACGAGTTCGGCGGCGTAGGCCAGGCCCCGGGGGTGCGGCACCCAGTCGCCCATCGGGTCGCCGGGCGGGTCGCCGCGCAGGGCGAGCATGTTGCGGATCCCGGCGTCGGCGTACTGGCCGATGATGTTGCGCAGGTCGGCCACCGAGTGGTCGACCGCGGTGAGGTGGGCGATCGGGGTGAGGGTGGTGTCGGAGGCGATCGCCTCGGTCGCCTTGACCGTGCCCGCGCGGGTGGAACCGCCCGCGCCGTAGGTGACGGAGACGAAGTCGGGCGCCACGGCCTCGACCCGGCGCAGCGCGTTCCACAGGTTCCGCTCGCCCTTCGGGGTCTTGGGAGCGTAGAACTCGAACGAGTACGTCGTCTTGCCGGCCGCGAGCATGTCGCGGACGGTGCGAGCGTGGTCCGACCTGATGGATGCGGTGCCGAGGGCCATACCGGCAGGTTAGCCAGGGGTGGTCGGTCCCCCAACCGGGGGCCGACATTTGCCCGGATTGTCCGCTTGTTGTCCATCCCTTGGACACACCGTCGTCACTACGCCCCCCGGAGCCGCTTGGCGAACTCGGCCGCCGCGGCCCCCGGGTCGTCGGCCTCGGTGATCGCCCGTACGACGACCACGCGCCGGGCGCCCGCTTCCAGGACCTGGTCGAGGTTGGACAGGTCGATGCCGCCGATGGCGAACCAGGGGCGGTCGGTGCCGAGGCCGGCGGTGAAGCGGACCAGGTCCAGGCCGGGGGCGTGCCGGCCGGGCTTGGTGGGGGTCGGCCAGCACGGGCCGGTGCAGAAGTAGTCCACGCCCGGCTGGACGGCGGCCGCGGCGGCCTCGGACTCGGCGTGGGTGGAACGGCCGATCAGGACGTCGTCGCCGAGGATCGCGCGGGCCGCGGGGACCGGGAGGTCGCCCTGGCCGAGGTGCAGGACGTCGGCGCCGGCGGCGTGGGCGACGTCCGCCCGGTCGTTGACCGCGAGCAGCTTGCCGTGCCGGGCACAGGCGTCGGCGAAGACGGCCAGGTGCTCCAGCTCCTCACCGGCCTCCATGCCCTTGTCCCGCAGCTGCACGATGTCGACGCCGCCGGACAGCGCGGCGTCGAGGAAGTCCCCGAGGTCGCCCTGCCGCTTGCGCGCGTCGGTGCAGAGGTAGACCCGGGCGTCGGCGAGCTGGGCCCGTGCGGTGGCGGCTGCGGTGCCGGTCATGCGTGTCCCCCCAGGGTGTTCGGTGGCGTGCGGATGCGGACGCGGGAGCATCCCTGCGCTGCCGCGAACGCCTCGGGCACCTTACGCCTGCCCCGGGCGGGAACCGGGCGCGAGTCAACCCCGGGCCGCGGCCCGCTGGGCCACGGCCCCCACATCGGGCGGTCGTTCGGGTCCGGCCCCGCTCACACGGCTCCGGACGATTGTCCCGTCGCGGCCGGGGTCAGACGGCGAGCGCCTGGGCGCGGCGCTTCACCTCCGTGCCGCGATTCTCGCTGAGCGCCTGCGCGGGGGTGCCGGGCAGGCTGTCGTCCGGGGTGAAGAGCCACTCCAGCATCTCCTCGTCCGTGAAGCCGTCGTCCCGCAGGAGCGTCAGGGTCCCGGACAGGCCCTTGACGACCTTGTCCCCGTCGATGAAGGCGGCGGGGACGTGCAGCGCGCGGTTCTCACCACGGCGTACGGCGATGAGCTGGCCGTCCTTGACCAGCTGCCGCACACGCGTCACCTCGACGCCGAACTGTTCGGCGATGTCGGGGAGGGTGAGCCAGGCGGGGACGAGAGCATCGATCTTTGCGTCAATCTCGGTCACGGGATCCAGCCTGCCATGTACCACTGACAGTCGGAAGTCGGCTCGGTCCGGCCGGGCGGCCGTGCCCCTCCCCGTCGGCACCGCCCGGCGGCCCGCGACGGCCCGGGCGCCTACGCCGTGGCCGCCTTCAGGGGTCTGGCCGGATCCCTCAGCAGCACCGGGTTCATCGGGATGCCCGACTCGATCAGGCGGCGGCCCTGCGCCAGATCCCGGGGCCGGCCGACCGCGAGCAGCGCGACCAGCCGCTCCCCGCGCAGCCAGCACACCGTCCAGGCCGGTCCGGCGGGGTCGCCCCGCCACAGGGTCGTGTCCGCGTCCGCGTGGTGCCCGGCGTACTGGACGAACCGCCCGAACTGCTCGGACCAGAAGTACGGCACCGGGTCGTACACCGCCGGCACCTCCCCGGCGGCCCGGCCGACGATGTTCCGGGCCACCGTGCGCGGCCCCTGGAGGGCGTTGTCCCAGTGGTGGACCAGCAGCCGCTCGCCGTAGCGCCCGGAGGGGAAGGAGGCGCAGTCGCCGACCGCGTACACGTCCGCGGCGGTGGTGCGCAGGTGCTCGTCGGCCACGATCTCGTGGTGGGCGCCCAGCCGGACCCCGGAGCCGGCCAGCCAGGCCGTGGCGGGGCGGGCGCCGATGCCGACGACGACCGCGTCCGCGGGCAGCCGCGAGCCGTCGTCGAGGAGAACGGCGCCGGGCTCGACGTGCACCACGCGCGCGTGTGTGCGCAGGACCGCGCCCGCGTCGGCGTACCAGCCGGCCATCGGGGCGGCGACCTCGGCGGGCAGTGCTCCGGCGAGGGGCCGTGCGGCGGCCTCGACGACGGTCACCGCGCAGCCCGCCTCGCGTGCGGCCGTGGCGAACTCCGCGCCGATCCAGCCCGCGCCGACGACCACGATGTCGTGCCGGCGGGCCAGCACCGGCCGCAGCCGCTCGGCGTCGTCCAGGGTGCGCAGCAGATGCACGCCGGGCACGCCCTCCGCGCCCGGCAGCCGGACCGGTTCGGCTCCGGTCGCCACGACCAGGACGTCGTAGGGCACGGGCCCGTCCTCGGTGTCGAGCTCGTGGGCGGCGGGGCGCAGGCCCAGTACCTCGCAGCCGAGCCGCAGTTCGATGCCGAGGGCCTCGAAGTCGACGTCGAAGGCCGAGCCCTCGGACTTGCCGAGCAGGACGGCCTTGGACAACGGGGGCCGGTCGTAGGGCTGGTGGGGCTCGGCGCCGATCAGGACCACGTCCCCGGCGAAGCCCTGCTCGCGCAGAGCGACGGCGGTCTGCACCCCGGCCATGCCCGCGCCCGCCACGACGACGCGCCGCGGCGCGGACGAACCTGGTTGCTGCGTCTGCTCGCTCACCTGATCACCATAGACACCTGACGAATTGTCAGTCAGTGCTCATGCGCCGTGACCTGCTCCACAACGCTCGTGCCCGCGCCCCGCTGGGACTCCCACTCCCAGGTCTCCTCCAGCCGCACCCGCCCGTCGGGCAGCTCCACGACCGTCGAGACGCAGTGCCCCGAGGACGTGGTCCCGTCCCGCTTGAGCTGGACGTACCGGAAGTCCAGCCGGTCACCCTCCCGGGTACCCACGAGATGCCCGCGTACGACGTCACCGCCCGTGTACTCGGCCCAGATCTCGCCCTGCCGCTCGTGGTACGTGAACCGGGTGCGGGTGCCCACCTGACCGGGTGCCTGGTCGGCGACCGGGGCGAGGACGAGACCGTCGAGGGATCGGGCCATGGACGGAGGCTCCCTTACTGCGGGATACGGCATCGGGCTAGGGTGGCCAACGTAAAGCACTCGCGGGAGCCCGGACGCACCGGGCTGAGAGGGAGGCTGGCGGCCTCCGACCGTACGAACCTGATCCGGGTCATGCCGGCGAAGGGAGGGGCTGGACGCCCATGTCGCCTACATCCACATCCACGGCCGCGTCGTCAGACGTCCTGGTCATCGGGGGCGGGATCATCGGCCTGGTCACGGCCTGGCGGTCCGCGCAACGCGGGCTCACCACCGCCGTCGTGGACCCCGAGCCCGGCGGCGGAGCCGCACAGGTGGCGGCCGGCATGCTGGCCGCCGTCACGGAACTGCACTACGGCGAGCAGACCCTGCTCGGCCTGAACCTCGCCTCGGCCCGCCGCTACCCGGACTTCGCCGCCGAGCTCACCGAGCTGACCGGCCAGGACCTCGGCTACCGCCGCTGCGGCACGCTCGCCGTGGCGCTGGACGCCGACGACCGGGCCCACCTGCGCGAACTGCACGCCCTGCAGCAGCAGTCGGGCCTGGAGTCGCAGTGGCTGTCGGGGCGCGAGTGCCGGCGCCTGGAGCCGATGCTCGCGCCGGGCGTGCGCGGCGGGCTGCGGGTCGACGGCGATCACCAGATCGACCCGCGGCGGCTGGCCGGGGCGCTGGTCGCCGCGTGCGAGCGGGCGGGCGTGCTCTTCCACCGGACGTGGGCGGAGCGGCTGACCGTCGTCCGGGACCGGGCCGCGGGTGTCGTCCTGGCCGACGGGACCGAGGCCGCCGCCGGGCGGGTGGTGCTCGCCGGGGGCAGCCTCAGCGGGCGGCTCGCGGGCGTCCCGCGGGACGTGCTCCCTCCCGTGCGGCCGGTGAAGGGGCAGGTCCTGCGGCTGACCATGCCAAGGGGGCACGGGCCGTTCCTGAGCCGGACCGTGCGCGCGGTGGTGCGCGGCAGCCACGTCTACCTGGTGCCGCGCGCGAGCGGCGAGCTCGTAGTCGGGGCGACCAGCGAGGAGCTGGGCTGGGACACCACCGTGACCGCGGGCGGCGTGTACGAGCTGCTGCGGGACGCGCACGAGCTGGTCCCGGGCATCACCGAGCTGCCGCTCACCGAGACCCGGGCCGGGCTGCGGCCCGGCTCCCCCGACAACGCGCCGCTGCTGGGCCCGACCGGTCTGGAGGGGCTGCTGCTGGCCACCGGCCACTACCGCAACGGCGTCCTGCTGACGCCCGTGACCGGCGACACCATGGCGCACGTCCTGGCGACCGGCGAACTCCCCGAGGAGGCGCGCCCCTTCACGCCGAAGCGCTTCTCTCCCGCCACCGCACTCTCGGAGCGGCCCGCATGAACATCTCCGTCAACGGGGAGCCCCGGGACGTCCGGCCCGGCACGGCTCTCGACACCGTCGTGAGGTCGCTCACCGCCTCGCCCTCGGGCGTGGCCGCCGCCCTCAACGAAACCGTCGTCCCGCGCACGCAGTGGCCCGCCACGCCCCTGGCCGAGGGAGACCGCGTGGAAGTCCTCACCGCCGTCCAAGGAGGCTGACCATGGCCGACGATCCGTTCGTCCTCGGTGGTACGACGCTCAGCTCCCGTCTGATCATGGGCACGGGCGGGGCGCCCAGCCTGGACGTGCTGGAGCGCTCGCTCGTCGCCTCGGGGACGGATCTGACGACCGTCGCGATGCGCCGGGTGAACGCCTCGGTGCACGGCTCGGTGCTGTCCGTCCTGGACAAGCTGGGCATCCGGGTGCTGCCCAACACGGCGGGCTGTTTCACCGCCGGCGAGGCCGTCCTCACGGCCCGTCTGGCGCGCGAGGCCCTCGGCACCGACCTGGTCAAGCTGGAGGTCATCGCCGACGAGCGCACGCTGCTGCCGGATCCGATCGAGACACTGGAGGCGGCCGAGACCCTGGTCGACGACGGGTTCACGGTGCTGCCGTACACCAACGACGACCCGGTGCTGGCCCGGAAGCTGGAGGATGTGGGCTGCGCGGCGATCATGCCGCTGGGTTCGCCGATCGGCTCCGGTCTGGGGATCCGCAACCCGCACAACTTCCAGCTGATCGTGGAGCACGCGCGCGTGCCGGTGATCCTGGACGCCGGTGCCGGTACGGCCTCGGACGCGGCGCTGGCGATGGAGCTGGGGTGCGCGGGTGTGATGCTCGCCTCGGCGGTGACGCGGGCGCAGGAGCCGGTCCTGATGGCCGACGCGATGCGCCATGCCGTGGAGGCGGGGCGGCTGGCCTATCGGGCCGGGCGTATTCCCCGGCGGCACTTCGCGGAGGCGTCGTCGCCGCCGGAGGGAATGGCCGCCCTGGACCCGGAGCGGCCCGCTTTCCGGTAGGGGCCTGTTCCACACGTCACAGGTCGGCTGCAGTCCCGCCCCGAATTCGGGCAGGGCCGCGGGCTGTCGGTCGTGGCTCGTACACTCGCCTGCGTGGACACGACCCTTCAGGACCCCTTGGTCGGGCAGGTGCTCGACGGCCGGTATCGCATCGATTCGCGGATCGCGGTCGGCGGGATGGCCACGGTCTACCGGGCCGTGGACACCCGGCTCGACCGGGTCCTCGCGCTCAAGGTGATGCACCCCGCGCTCGCGGTCGACGCCTCGTTCGTCGAGCGGTTCATCCGCGAGGCGAAGTCCGTGGCCCGGCTGGCCCACCCGAACGTGGTGCAGGTCTTCGACCAGGGCACCGACGGCTCGTACGTGTACCTGGCGATGGAGTACGTCGCGGGCTGCACCCTGCGGGACGTGCTGCGCGAGCGCGGGGCCCTGCAGCCGCGCGCCGCCCTGGACATCCTGGAGCCGGTGCTGGCCGCGCTGGGCGCAGCGCACCGCGCCGGGTTCGTGCACCGCGACATGAAGCCCGAGAACGTCCTCATAGGGGACGACGGCCGGGTGAAGGTCGCCGACTTCGGGCTCGTCCGGGCCGTGGACACGGTGACTAACACCACCGGCACCGTCCTCGGCACGGTCTCCTACCTCGCCCCGGAGCAGATAGAGAACGGCACCGCCGATCCCCGCGTCGACGTGTACGCCTGCGGCGTGATGCTGTACGAGATGCTGACCGGCGACAAGCCGCACGACGGGGACTCCCCCGCCGTGATCCTCTACAAGCACCTGCACGAGGACGTGCCCCCGCCCTCCGCCGCCGTGCCCGGCATGGCGTACGAGCTGGACGAGATGGTGGCCTCGGCGACGGCCCGCACCCCGGCCGTCCGCCCCCACGACGCGGTGGCGCTGCTCGCACAGGTCCGTGACGGACGCGGCCGGCTGAGCGACGACCAGCTGGACGCGGTGCCGCCGCAGGCGCTCGCCGAGGACCACGACAACGGCGACGACCGGACGACCGTGATCCCGCGCGCCCTGACCACACCGCGCCCGCTGCCGGTCGACGAGGACGAGACCTCCGGGGCCGCCCTCAACCGCACCAGCCGCTTCGCGTCCCCGCCACCGCCCCCGCCGGCCCGGCGCCGCCCGGGCTCCCGGCGCGGCCCGGCGGCGATCGTCGTCGCCGTCCTGCTCGTGCTCGGCCTCGGCACCGGCATCTGGTACATCAACTCCGGCCAGTTCACCGAGGTCCCCCCGCTGCTGGCGAAGACCCAGGAGCAGGCCGAGGACCGGCTGCGGGACTCCGGTCTCGAGCTCGGCAAGGTGAAGCACGCCTACAGCGACACCGTCGAGCGCGGCCAGATCATCAGCAGCGACCCCAAGGCCGGGGCGCGCATCCGCGGCAACGACGCGGTGGGTATCACCGTCTCCGACGGCCCCGAGACCGTGCGGGTGCCCGCCCTGGCCGGCCAGAAGCTGGACACAGCGCGCGGCCTGCTGAAGGAGGACGGGCTGGAGCCGGGGATGGTCACCCGGGAGTTCAGCGAGGACGTGCCGCGCGGCTCGGTGATCACCGCGCGCCCGGCGGACGGCACGAAGGTGCGCGCGGGCACGGGTGTCGCCCTGGTCGTCAGCAAGGGCGCCCCCGTCGACATCCCCGACGTCACCGGCTCGGACGAGGCGGACGCGAGGTCCGAGCTGACGGAGGCCGGCCTCAAGGTGAGGATCGCCACCGAGCGGGTGACCTCCTCCGAGTACGACAAGGGCCAGGTCGTCCGCCAGTCGCCGGCGTCCGGCGGCCCCGCGGCCGAGGGCGACACCGTGACCCTGACGCTGTCCAAGGGCCCCGAGATGATCGAGGTCCCGGACGTGGTCGGCGACAGCGTCGACGACGCCAGGCAGGCGCTGGAGGGCGCCGGGTTCGAGGTCGACGAGGACCGCGGGCTGTTCGGCATCTTCGGCGACGAGGTGAAGAGCCAGTCCGTCGAGGGCGGCCGGACCGCGCCCAAGGGTTCGACGATCACCATCAAGATCAGGTGACGACGGCGGGCGGGAGCCCGTGGACGGAGCAGGGCCGGACGCATGGCACCCTGAACGGGTGAACAATCAGCTGTCCGGCGCCTCCCGCAACCCGGTGGGCGGCCATGTCCCCGTGGCCGGTGGGCTCCATTCCGTAGGCCTGTCGTACGCCCGTGACCTGCAGGCGGAGGCCGTCCAGGTCTTCGTCGCCAACCCGCGCGGCTGGGCCACGCCGACCGGGAACCCCCAGCAGGACGAGGCGTTCCGAGCGGCCTGCGCGGCCGAGTCGGTCCCGGCCTATGTGCACGCCCCGTACCTGATCAACTTCGGCTCGCACACCGAGGCGACCGTTCAGCGGTCGGTGGAGTCGCTGCGGCACTCGCTGCGGCGCGGGCGGGAGATCGGCGCGCTGGGCGTGGTCGTGCACACCGGCAGCGCGACCGGCGGCCGGGAGCGGTCGGTGGCGCTGAAGCAGGTGCGGGAACACCTGCTGCCGCTGCTGGACGAGCTGACCCACGACGACGACCCGTTCCTGCTGCTGGAGTCGACCGCGGGCCAGGGCGCCTCACTGTGCTCGCGGACGTGGGACTTCGGCCCGTACTTCGAGGCGCTGGACGCCCACCCGATGCTCGGCGTGTGCCTGGACACCTGCCACATCTTCGCGGCCGGGCACGACCTGACCGGCCCCGCCGGCATGCACCGGACGCTGGACCTGCTGGTGGACACGGTCGGCGAGGGCCGGCTGAAGCTGATCCACGCCAACGACTCCAAGGACGTGGTGGGCGCCCACAAGGACCGGCACGAGAACATCGGCGTCGGCCACATCGGCGAGGACCCGTTCCGGGCCCTGATGACGCACCCCGCGACCGAGGGCGTGCCGCTGATCATCGAGACGCCGGGCGGCAAGCAAGGGCACGCGGCCGACGTGGAGCGGCTCAAGAAGCTGCGCGACGGCTGAGCCGTCAGAGGTCGGGCCCGTCCCCGGGCAGCTCCTGGTACGAGTAGCGCTGCTCCTGCCAGGGGTCGCCGATGTTGTGGTAGCCCCGTTCCTCCCAGAACCCGCGCCGGTCGGCGGTCATGTACTCCACACCGCGCACCCACTTGGGGCCCTTCCAGGCGTAGAGGTGGGGAACGATCAGGCGCAGCGGGAAGCCGTGCTCGGCGGTGAGCAGCTCGCCGTCCTTGTGCGTGGCGAAGAGGACCTGCTCGCCGGCGAAGTCGGACAGCCGGAGGTTGGAGCTGAATCCGTACTCGGCCCACACCATCACATGGGTGACGTCGTCCGCGGGCGGGGCGAGGTCGAGGAGCGTGCGCGCGGGGATGCCGCCCCACTCGGCGCCCAGCATGCTGAACTTCGTGACGCAGTGCAGATCGGCCACGACGGTGGTGTGCGGCAGGGCCGTGAACTCCTCGTGGGTCCAGCAGTGCTTGCCGCCGTCGGCGGTGGCGCCGAAGACCCGGAACTCCCAGCGCTCGGGCCGGAACTTGGGGACGGGGCCGTAGTGCGTGACCGGCCAGCCGCGTTGCAGCCGCTGTCCCGGGGGCAGGTCCGGCTGCGTCGCTCCTGCTGGATCGCGCCCTTCTCCCGATTCGTGTTCCAGCGGCTGACCCATGACTCCATCCTGACAGACCCCGGGTGATGCCCCTGACCCGGGCCACTCCAAAACGGGGCAAACTCGACTAAGCATGCCCTTACTTACTAAGTGCAGACTTACTGGACGATCTTCGTCACCAGTGGAATCATGCGGCGCAACCTGCCAGTTCCCCCGCGCGGAAGGAGCCTCTGCGATGCAGGGCGACCCCGAGGTCCTCGAATTCCTCAACGAGCAGTTGACCGGCGAGCTGACGGCGATCAACCAGTACTGGCTGCACTACCGGATCCAGGACAACAAAGGCTGGACCAAGCTCGCCAAGTACACGCGTGAAGAGTCCATCGATGAGATGAAGCACGCGGACAAGATCACCGAGCGCATCCTCATGCTGGACGGCCTGCCGAACTACCAGCGGCTTTTCCACGTACGGGTCGGCCAGACGGTCACCGAGATGTTCCAGGCCGACCGGCAGGTCGAGGTCGAGGCGATCGACCGGCTCAAGCGCGGCATCGAGGTGATGCGCACCAAGGGCGACATCACGTCCGCGAACCTCTTCGAGTCGATCCTGGAGGACGAGGAGCACCACATCGACTATCTGGACACGCAGCTGGAGCTGATCGACAAGCTCGGCGAGGCGCTGTACATCGCGCAGCAGATCGAGCAGCCGAGCTAGCCGGGGTCAGGCGGCGTCTTCGAGGTCCGAGAGCACCGGCCGGCCCTGATCGGCCAGGTCACGGCGAGGGCAGGCTCCGCGGCCCAGGATCGCCTGGATGCGGCGCACACAGGACCCGCAGTCCGTGCCCGCCTTGCAGGCGGAGGCTATCTGGCGGGGGGTGCAGGCGCCGCCGTCCGCGTGCTGCTTGACCTGCTGCTCGGTGATCCCGAAGCAACTGCAGACGTACACGCGGTTCACCTCCCGACGGGTCGTTCCGGATGCCGTCCCCGTTGATCGGTGAGGCAAACCTAACCTTACCCGTCGGGTCCGGAGCGCAAAAGTGGTCAGGGGCGCGGATCGTGTGATCCGCGCCCCAGTCCATGCTCCGGTAACAGGCGGACCCGTTACTGGTCCCTGTACATCTCGGCCACGAGGAACGCCAGGTCGAGCGACTGGCTGCGGTTGAGCCGCGGGTCGCAGGCCGTCTCGTAGCGCTGGTGCAGGTCGTCGACGAAGATCTCGTCGCCGCCGCCCACGCACTCGGTTACGTCGTCGCCGGTGAGCTCCACGTGGATGCCGCCCGGGTGGGTGCCGAGGGCCTTGTGGACCTCGAAGAAGCCCTTGACCTCGTCGAGCACGTCGTCGAAGCGGCGGGTCTTGTGCCCGGAGGCCGCCTCGTAGGTGTTGCCGTGCATCGGGTCGGTGATCCAGGCGACGGTGGCACCGGAGGCGGTGACCTTCTCGACCAGCTCCGGGAGCTTGTCGCGGACCTTGTCGGCGCCCATGCGGACGATGAAGGTCAGCCGGCCCGGCTCACGGTCCGGGTCGAGACGGTCGATGTACTGGAGCGCGTCCTCGGCCGTCGTCGTCGGACCCAGCTTGATCCCGACCGGGTTGCGGATCTTCGAGGCGAACTCGATGTGCGCGTGGTCCAGCTGCCGGGTGCGCTCACCGATCCACACCATGTGCCCGGAGACGTCGTACAGCTGCCCGGTGCGCGAGTCGACCCTGGTCAGCGCGGACTCGTAGTCGAGCAGCAGCGCCTCGTGCGAGGCGTAGAACTCGACGGTCTTGAACTCCTCCGGGTCGGCCCCGCAGGCGTGCATGAAGTTCAGCGCCTGGTCGATCTCGCGGGCGAGCTGCTCGTAGCGCTGGCCGGACGGGGACGACTTCACGAAGTCCTGGTTCCAGGCGTGCACCTGGCGCAGGTCCGCGTAACCGCCGGTGGTGAAGGCGCGCACCAGGTTCAGCGTGGAGGCGGACGCGTGGTACATCCGCTTCAGCCGCTCGGGGTCCGGGACGCGCGCGGCCTCGGTGAAGTCGAAGCCGTTGACGGAGTCGCCGCGGTACGTCGGCAGCGTCACGCCGTCGCGCGTCTCGGTCGGCTTGGAGCGCGGCTTGGAGTACTGGCCGGCGATCCGGCCGACCTTCACGACCGGCACGGACGCGGCGTACGTGAGCACGGCGCCCATCTGGAGCAGCGTCTTCAGCTTGTTGCGGATGTGGTCGGCGGACACCGCGTCGAAGGCCTCGGCGCAGTCGCCGCCCTGGAGCAGGAACGCCTCTCCCTTGGCGACGGACGCCAACCGGGCGCGCAGCTGGTCGCACTCGCCCGCGAAGACGAGCGGCGGATACGACTCCAGCTCCGCAACGACTGCGCGCAGAGCCTCGGTGTCGGGGTACTCGGGCTGCTGCGCCGCGGGCAGGTTTCGCCAGGTGTTGCCAGCACTCGCGCTGGTCTTAGCGTTCACGGTCACGGCCTCAACATTACGGGGTCGTGTCGGGCGTCCTGACCCATGCCCAGCAATTGAGACACGCCGTACGCCCTACGGACATGAGGTAGGGTGCGTCGCATGTTCGCGCATTCGACCCAGACCTGGTGGTGGACCGCTCATCCGGCGGCCCGCTGACTGCGCGTACTCAAGACTTCGCGAAGGCCGCCCGAGGGGCGGCCTTCGGCGTTCTCCGGGGTCCGTTCCTCTCTCACCGAGATGGAGTACGGACCCATGAACCTGCTCGGCTTGCTGGACGACCCCCGTCCGTTCGCCCTGCTGCGCCGCCGCACCCCGGGCCACGACCAGGAGCTGGTCGAAGTCCTGGTCGGCCCGGTCGCCGCGCACGACCGGCTCGCCGACCTGCCCGACCGGAGCCTCGCCCTGGTGCCCTTCCGGCAGATCCGTGAGCGCGGCTTCGACGTCCGCGACGACGGCACGCCCCTGCTGGCCCTCACGCCCGAGGAGTCGTACGGCGTCGCGCTGGCCGAGGCCCTGGAGCAGCTCCCGGCGCACGACGTACGCGTCGAGGACGGCGGTTTCGACGTCGACGACGAGGAGTACGGCGAGATCGTCGGACGCGTGCTGCGCGACGAGATCGGGCGGGGCGAGGGCGCGAACTTCGTCATCCGGCGGACCTACGAGGGCGAGATCCCCGGGTTCGGGCGGGCCGACGCGCTGGCGCTGTTCCGGCGGCTGCTGGAGGGCGAGCGGGGTGCGTACTGGACGTTCGTCGTGCACACCGGGGACCGCACGCTGGTCGGGGCCAGCCCCGAGGTGCATGTGCGGATGTCCGGCGGCACGGTCGTCATGAACCCGATCAGCGGCACCTACCGCTACCCCGCCGAGGGGCCCACGCCCGAGCACCTGCTCGGCTTCCTCGCCGACGGCAAGGAGATCGAGGAGCTGTCGATGGTCGTCGACGAGGAGCTCAAGATGATGTGCACCGTCGGCGACATGGGCGGGGTCGTGATCGGCCCCCGGCTGAAGGAGATGGCGCACCTCGCGCACACCGAGTACGAGCTGCGCGGGAAGTCCTCGCTGGACGCGCGGGAGGTGCTGAGGGAGACCATGTTCGCGGCGACCGTCACCGGCTCGCCGGTGCAGAACGCCTGCCGGGTGATCGAGCGGCACGAGAGCGGCGGGCGCGGGTACTACGCCGGGGCGCTGGCACTGATCGGCCGGGATCCTGGCGGGTCCCAGACCCTCGACTCCCCGATCCTGATCCGCACCGCCGACATCGACGCGGGCGGGCACCTGCGGGTGCCGGTCGGCGCGACCCTCGTGCGTGGCTCGGACCCGGCGGGCGAGGTGGCCGAGACGCACGCCAAGGCGGCGGGGGTGCTGGCGGCGCTGGGCGTACGGCCGGGAAGGCCGCGCGAGGAGTCGGTGCGGCCCCGGCTGGCCGACGACCCCCGGGTGCGTGCCGCGCTCGACGGACGCCGGGCGTCGCTCGCGCCCTTCTGGCTGCGGATGCAGGAGCGGTCCGAGAGGCTCACCGGACACGCCCTGGTCGTCGACGCCGAGGACACCTTCACGGCGATGCTCGCGCATGTGCTGCGGTCGGGCGGCCTCGAGGTGTCCGTCCGGGGTTATGACGAGGACGGGCTCCGGGAGGCGGTGCTCGCGCACGAGGGGCCCGTCGTGCTGGGCCCGGGGCCCGGGGACCCGGCCGATCTCACCGATCCGAAGATGCGGTTGCTGCGCTCGCTGACCGCCGAGGTGATCCGCGGCGAGCATCACGGCGTGCTCGGCGTCTGCCTCGGGCACGAGCTGATCGCGGCCGAGCTGGGGCTGGACATCGTACGCAAGGACGTGCCGTACCAGGGGGCGCAGACGGAGATCGATCTGTTCGGGCGGCGGGAGACCGTCGGCTTCTACAACAGCTTCGTGGCGCGTTGCGACGACGAGGAGGCGCAGGAGCTGGCCGCGCACGGGATCGAGGTCAGCAGGGCCGCGAGCGGGGAGGTGCATGCCGTGCGAGGGCCGGGGTTCGCCGGTGTGCAGTTCCACCCGGAGTCGGTCCTGACGCTGAACGGCGCGGCTGTGGTGCGGGAGTTGATGGGCCGGTTGCGCAACACGACCGTGTAGTGGTCCGGGGGCCGCCGCCCCCGGACATCCGCTCTCCCGGTCAGCCGAAGAACACCCCGACCTCCTCGTACAGCGCCGGGTCCACCGTCTTCAGGCGGGCCGTGGCGTCCGCGATGGGGACGCGGACGATGTCCGTGCCGCGCAGCGCGACCATCCGGCCGAAGTCGCGGTCGCGGACACAGTCGATGGCGTGCAGCCCGAAGCGGGTGGCGAGCCAGCGGTCGAAGGCGCTGGGGGTGCCGCCGCGCTGGACGTGCCCGAGGACCGTCGTGCGGGCCTCCTTGCCCGTGCGCTTCTCGATCTCCTTGGCGAGCCACTCCCCCACCCCGGACAGCCGGACATGCCCGAAGGAGTCCAGCGACTGGTCCTTGAGCACCATGTCGCCGTCCCTGGGCACGGCCCCCTCGGCGACGACGACGATCGGCGCGTACGACGCCCGGAAGCGGGAGGTCACCCAGGTGCACACCTGCTCGACGCCGAAGGGCTGCTCGGGGATGAGGATGACGTTGGCGCCCCCGGCCAGGCCCGAGTGGAGGGCGATCCAGCCGGCGTGCCGGCCCATCACCTCGACGACCAGCACCCGCATGTGGGACTCGGCGGTGGTGTGCAGCCGGTCGATGGCCTCGGTCGCGATGCCGACGGCGGTGTCGAAGCCGAAGGTGTAGTCGGTGGCGGACAAGTCGTTGTCGATCGTCTTGGGTACGCCCACGCAGGGCACGCCGTGCTCGTCGGACAGCCGGGCGGCCACGCCCAGGGTGTCCTCGCCGCCGATGGCGATGAGCGCCTCGACCTCGAGACCGGCGAGGGTCTCCTTGATCCTGCGGATGCCGTTCTCCACTTTCAGCGGGTTGGTCCGCGAGGAGCCGAGAATGGTGCCGCCGCGGGGCAGGATGCCGCGCACGGCGGGGATGTCGAGCCGGACGGTGTCGCCTTCCAGGGGTCCTCGCCAGCCGTCCCGGAAGCCGGTGAAGTCATAGCCGTACTCCTGCACGCCCTTGCGGACGATGGCCCGGATGACGGCGTTGAGGCCGGGGCAGTCGCCGCCTCCGGTCAGTACTCCGACGCGCATGGAACAGTCCCTTCGCCGCAGGTGCCTGACGAAGGGTCAGTGTGACGTGCGCCTCACTCGTCGTCGAGGCCGCGCTCTATCGCGTACCTGACGAGTTCGACGCGGTTGTGCAGCTGGAGCTTGCCGAGGGTGTTCTGGACGTGGTTCTGCACCGTGCGGTGGGAGATGACCAGCCGCTCGGCGATCTGCTTGTAGCTCAGGCCCTTGGCGACCAGGCGCAGCACCTCGGTCTCGCGGTCGGTGAGCCGGGGCGCCTTGGGTTCGTCGGCGTCGGGCGCGGGGCCCGGCTCGGAGGCCAGCCGGCGGTACTCCCCGAGGACCAGTCCGGCGAGGCCCGGCGTGAAGACCGGGTCGCCGACGGCCGTGCGGCGGACCGCGTCCTGGAGTTCCCCGGTGGAGGCAGACTTCAGCAGATAGCCGGTCGCGCCGGACTTCACGGCCTCCAGGACGTCGGCGTGCTCGCCGCTCGCGGACAGCACCAGGACGCGCAGGGCGGGGTTCGCGGCGACGACCTCCTTGCAGACCTGGACGCCGGGCTTGGCGGGCAGGTTCAGATCGAGCACGAGGACGTCGGGTGCGGCGGCCTTGGCGCGGCGTACGGCCTGGTCGCCGTCGCCGGCGGTGGCGACGACCTCGAAGCCCGACTCGGCGAGGTCGCGGGCGACGGCGTCGCGCCACATGGGGTGGTCGTCGACGACCATGACCTTGATCGGGTCCTGCCGGTCTCCGCCGGTCTCCGTCATCGCTGCTCCGCCTTCCCCCGTGGGTCCGTCACGTCCTTCGGTACCTTCAGCTCGACCTCCGTGCCCTGGCCGGGCACCGAGATCAGTTCCGCGCTGCCGCCCAGGTCGCGCAGCCGGCCGCGGATCGACAGGGCGACGCCGAGCCGTCCCTCGCCCTCGGCCTGCACGAGCCGCCCCTCGGGGATGCCGGGTCCGTCGTCCCGGACGGTGACGATCACCTCGTCCGGCTCGTCCTCGACCAGGATCCATGCGCGCGCGTCCGCACCGGCGTGCCGGCGGACGTTGTCCAGGGCCGCTCCGACGGCGGCGGCCACCTCCCGGGCGGCGGCCGGTGCCAGCGGCACGGGCGCGCCGGGCTCGGCGAGGCTGACCAGGGCACCCGCGTACGGCGCGAGCAGGGCGCGCAGGTCGACGGGGCCGCCCGGCTCCGGCTCCTCCTCGACGGCCCGGACGAGGGCGCCCTCGGCGGCGTCCTCCGAGACCCGTGAGACGGGGACGAGCCCGCCGGAGACGAGGGTGCGCAGCGCGACTTCCTGCTCACCGGCCATCCGGCCCAGCTCGGCCGCCTCTCCCCCGATCACGGCCCCGCGGCGCTGCACCATCGCCAGCACCTGGAGCACGCTGTCGTGGATGTCCCGGGCCAGGCGCTCCCGCTCGCGTGTGGCGGCCTCGATCTCCAGGGCGCGGGCGAGGGTGCGCTCGGAGGCGCGGGCGACCTCGACGACGTAGCCGATGGCGACGGAGGCGATGCAGACCAGGATGACGTTGTGGACGGTGTCCCGGGCGGGGCTGCCGCGCTCGACCAGGTTGGCGACGGCCACCAGGGAGGAGGCCAGGGCCGCCCAGCGCCAGCCGCCCTTGATGGCGAAGGCCAGGACGGAACCGGCGGTCCATATCGACGGCAGGGTCGGGCCGCCCGCCTGCACCCGCTCGTGCGCGTCGGCGACGGTCGTGAGCAGGATGCCGGTGACGGCGATGGTGAGGTCGGCGGCGAGGAACGGCTTGGTGCAGCGGGCGGCGTTCGCGACCCGGGGCAGGGTGGCCAGGGTCCATCCGCACAGCACGGCGAAGTAGCCGACGGCGACCCAGGGGCGGGCGAACTCGTCGTAGGCGGTGGCGAACAGGCCGACCGCGTACAGCATCGTGAGCACCCGGTAGGCGGTGAGCGCACGCCACAGCGGCTGCTCGACCGACATCCTCATGACACGCTCGCGCTTGGCCATCTCCCCCTGCCCCCCGGCGAAGCCCCCGCTAGGGCTCGGACCGCCGCTGCTCCGTCCGCTGTTCCTTCTCGCCCTGCGCCTTCTGGGCCTTTTCCTTCTCGGCCTGTTCCTTCTCCGCCCGCGCGAGAGCGGCCCTGGCCGCCTTCTCGGCTTCCTTCTCCGCCTTCGCCGCTTCCGAGAGCTGCCGCTTCATGGCCGTCGCGTACATGTCGACGTACTCCTGGCCGGAGAGCTTCATGATCTCGTACATGACCTCGTCGGTCACCGCGCGCAGCACGAACCGGTCGTGCTCCATGCCCTGGTAGCGGCTGAAGTCCAGGGGCTTGCCGATGCGGATGCCGGGGCGCATGAGCTTCGGCATGACCTTCCCGGGCGGCTGGATCTTCTCCGTGTCGATCATGGCGACGGGGAGGACGGGCGCGCCGGTCGCGAGCGCCACGCGCGCGAGGCCTCCCGGCTTGCCCCGGTAGAGCCGCCCGTCGGGCGAACGCGTGCCCTCCGGGTAGATCCCGAACAGCTCACCGCGCTCCAGCACCTCTATGCCGCTCTTGATGGCGGCCTCACCCGCGCCGCGCGCACCGGAGCGGTCCACGGGGAGCTGCCCGACCCCCTTGAAGAAGGCGGCCGTCATCCGGCCCTTCACGCCGGGCGTGGTGAAGTACTCGGCCTTCGCGATGAAGGTGACCTTGCGGTCCAGGACCGCGGGCAGGAAGAAGGAGTCGGAGAACGACAGGTGATTGCTCGCCAGGATCGCAGCGCCCTCGGCGGGTACGTTCTCCAGGCCCTCCACCCAGGGTCTGAAGGCGAGCTTCAGCGGACCCCCGATGGTGACCTTCATCGCGCCGTACAACAACCGAGTGCCTCCTGTATGTCTCGATGAGACCTTAACCCGGAGCGCTTGCAAAGGCGCCGACGGCCCTGGTCGGTGTCAGTGCGGTCGCGTACGGTGAAGGTCCCGCGAACGACGTGCGACCCCTTCCATGACGTTCCGTGACATTCCGTGATCGTGTCAGTCCCTTCTCACGACCAGGAGGCCGAAGGTGCCGGTCCTTGCCGGAGCCGAGCCGTTTCACCACGAGGGCGGAGAGGTCGCCGTCCTCCTCTGCCACGGCTTCACCGGTTCACCGCAGTCGCTGCGCCCCTGGGCGGAGCACCTCGCCGAGCACGGCATGACCGTCTCCCTGCCGCTGCTGCCCGGGCACGGCACGCGCTGGGAGGACCTGCGGATCACGGGCTGGCAGGACTGGTACGCGGAGGTCGACCGTGAGCTGCGCCTGCTGTGCGAGCGCCGCGAGACGGTCTTCGTCGCCGGCCTGTCCATGGGCGGCGCGCTGGCCCTGCGGCTGGCCGCGAAGCACGGCGACGCCGTCCGCGGTGTCATGGTCGTCAACCCCGCGAACAAGGTGCACGGCCTGGCCGCCCACGCCCTCCCGGTGGTGCGCCACCTCGTCCCCGCGACGAAGGGCATCGCCAGCGACATCGCCAAACCGGACAGCAGGGAGCTCGGCTACGACCGGGTGCCCCTGCACGCGGCGCATTCGCTGCGCCGGTTCTTCCAGGCCACCGACCGCGAGCTGCCGCAGGTCACCCAGCCGGTGCTGCTGATGCGCAGCCCGCAGGACCATGTGGTGCCGCCCGTCGACTCCGCCCGGATCCTCGGCCGCATCTCGTCGACGGACGTGAAGGAGGTCATCCTGGAACAGAGCTACCACGTCGCCACGTTGGACCATGACGCGGACCGGATCCACGAGGAGAGCCTCGCGTTCATCGGCCGCATCGTGTCCGGCCTCGGCGAGGAGCCCGGGCTCGGCAAGGAAGGGACGACCGCAGGTGGCTGAGCACGACTCCGACCGCGAGGGCCGGGAGCCGGACGAGAAGGGCGTCCCCTTCGACGAGGAGGCCGCCTGGGCGGCGATCGTCGCCGGGTACGGCGAGGAGCCGCCGGACCCGCCGGGTGCCAAGCCGTTCAAGTCGGTCGAGGACCTGGCCCTGCCCGCGACCGGGCCCAACGACGCCGGGATCGACGGCGACCGGGGCGACACGGCCGTGAAGTCCGGGGACGCCGTCAAGCCCGCCGAGCCGCAGGAGGCCGAGGGCCCCGGGGACGGGCCCGTGAAGCCCCTGGGCGGGTCGGTGTCCTTCGCGCCCGGCGTCGGCCCGCGTGACTACACCACGCCCGAGCCCTCCGAGGACGACTTCGACGAGGACGACGAGGGCCACTTCGTGCCCCCGGAGCCGCCCCCGCTGCCCACCGCCGACCCCACCTCGAAGTTCGCCTGGCTCGGCGTGCTCGGCGGTCCGGTGCTGCTCCTGCTGGCCGTGCTGCTCGGCTGGGACATGACCTGGTGGCTGACCACGCTGGGGATCGGCGGGTTCCTCGGCGGGTTCGCGACGCTGGTGATGCGGATGCGGACGGATGACGAGGAGGACGACGACCCCGGGCGGGGTGCGGTCGTCTGAGGGCCGTCAGGACGCTCCCTGGGAAGCCGGCACCCTGAGGGCGGCCAGGACCGGGAGGTGGTCCGTGGCCGCCCTCAGGTCCGCGTCGGACACCCCCGGGTGCCCGGTCGGCACACCGCAGCCCAGCACCTCGATGCCGGCGGTCGCGAAGATCGCGTCGATGCGCTGGTACGGGTCGGCGGAGGTCCAGGTGTGCTCGCCGCCCCAGGGGGCCGCGGCCCAGCCGTCGGTCAGCCGGCCGGCCAGCCGGCGGAAGGCCGGGCCCTCGGGGCGTTCGTTGAGGTCGCCGCCGGCGATCGCGTGCTCCACGCCCAGGCCGGCGAGCCGGTCCAGGAGCATGCCGGACTGCTCGTAGCGCTCGTCCTTCTGAAGGGACAGGTGGCAGCTGAGCACGCCGAGGCGGGCGCCGGCGAACCGGACGACCGCGGTGGCGAAGCCGCGGCGGTGCAGGCCGGGGGTGGCGGGCAGGAGGATGTCCTCCGTGTGTTCGACGCTCGCGCGGAGCGAACTGAGGATGGCCGGGCCCGTGGTGGTGGCGCCGCCGGTGACGATCACGAGGTCGGAGGCGAGGGCCAGGCGGGCGAGCTTCTTGCGCCAGCGGAAGAAGCGGGGGGCCTCCTGGACGAGGACGAGATCGGGCTCGCATGCCTTGATGACGCGGGCCAGGGCGTCGGTGTCGTCGCGCATGGAGCGGATGTTGTAGCCGAGGACCCTGATGACTGCGGAACCGTCGGGTTCTGTACGCGAGTTGGGGAGCAGCGACATGTGGTCAATTTACGCCCAAAGGGGCGGGGCGCGGGGATGGTGCGCGGGTGCCGGGTCGCATGTGGCTGATCGCGCAGTTCCCCGCGCCCCTTGTGCCCGACAGCTCGGGGCGCGAGGTACGTGCGCGAGTGCCGGTTGTTCGTGGCTTGTCGCGCCCACGCGGCGGAGCCGCACATGGATACAGCCCCGCGCCCCTTGTGCCCGACAGTTCGGGGCGCGAGGTACGTGCGCGAGTGCCGGTTGTTCGTGGCTTGTCGCGCCCACGCGGCGGAGCCGCACATGGATACAGCCCCGCGCCCCTTCGGGCGCTCGCCCTGACGGCGTCTACATGATCGGGTCGGGTTCCCTCGCCAGGTCCGCCGCGCCCACCAGGCCCGCCTTGTTGCCCAGTTCCGCCGCGCGGACCTCGGCCACCGGGCGCCAGTTGCCGCCGACCAGCCAGCGCTTGTAGGACTTGCGGATCGGGCCGAGGACCAGTTCGCCCTCGTCGGAGAGGCCGCCGCCGACGATGAAGGCGGAGGGGTCGAAGAGGGAGGCCAGGTCGGCGAGGCCCGCGCCGACCCAGCGGGCCAGTTCGCGGTAGGAGTCGACGGCCACCCGGTCGCCCTGGCGGGCGGCCATGGAGATGTGCTTGCCCTCGATGCCGTCGGGCGCGCCGTTGCCGAGGCTGAGCAGGATCTCGGCGTTCTCGGGGGTGGCGTTGGCGCGCTGCTTGGCGTACCTCACCAGCGCCCGGCCCGACGCGTACTGCTCCCAGCAGCCCTGTGAACCGCAGCCGCACAGCAGGCCGTCCGGCACCATGCGGATGTGGCCGAACTCGGCGGCCACGCCGAAGTGCCCGCGGCGCAGCTTGTTGCCGATGATGATGCCGCCGCCGAGGCCGGTGCCCAGCGTGATGCAGATGACGTTGCGGTGGCCCTTGCCCGCGCCGAACTTGTACTCGCCCCACGCCGCGGCGTTCGCGTCGTTCTCCACGACCACTGGGAGACCCACGCGAGCCTCGACCTTTTCCTTGAGCGGCTCGTTGCGCCAGTGGATGTTGGGCGCGAAGTAGACCTCGGAGCGCTGCCGGTTCACGTAGCCGGCGGCACCGATGCCCACGCCGACGATCTCGTGACCGACGCGTGCGCCGTCCACCGCCGAGGCGATGGCGTCCACGATGCCCTCAGCCGTGCCCGGGGTCGGCACCTTGTGGGTCGAGAGGATGTTGCCTTCCTCATCGACCACGCCGGCCGCGATCTTCGTGCCGCCGATGTCGACGCCGATGGTGAGTCCCATGAATCCCTCAGTTTCGGTCGAGCCCCGCTACGGCCACGGTACCCGAGCCCTGCCCTCGGATTCGCTGTCGTCCGCACGCTGGGCACCCCGGCGGCCCCGCCGGGACCGCCGCTCGGCCGGGGCCGGGGACTCAGTCCAGGTCGATGCGCTCCCCGGGGCCGGCGTCGTCGCCGCCGTCCCGGCGCCCGCCCTGGTCACGGGGATCTCCCTGGTCGTCGCGGCCGGTCCAGCGCCGCTCCTGGGCCTGCACGGCGGAGCGGTAGGCCGCGAGCAGCTCGTTGCCGGCCGCCGCCAGGTGGTCGAAGACGTCCGGATTGCGTTCGATGACCGGTTCGACGGCGTCCTTGGCCTGCTGGACGACCTGCCGTACGACCTGCTGGGCGGCGGGCCCCGCGACCGCGCCGAGCAGCGGGGACTGCACGCCGGACAGCTTCTCCGCGACCGCGTCGACGAGCTTTCTCAGTTCCTCGGCGGCGGAGCCCGGGGGCGGGCCGTGCTGGGCGCGGCGGCGGGCCTTCTCCGCCTGGAGGTCCTCGGCGCACGCGGTCGCCCAGGCGTCGGCGTCGCTCGCCCGTACCTCGTCCGCGGCCTCTTCGCGGGCGGCGTCGGACGGGGGGAGCTCTTCGCTCATGACGGACTCCTGACTACGGTTCGTCCCTACGACGTTACCCGAACGGGCGTACCGGGTTCACGGGCCGGACCGGCCGTGTTCGCCCGGTTCCGCCCCGCTGCCTCACCGGCCCTGCGGCCACAGTGTCGGGTCGGGCGCGAAGCGGATCCGCAGCTCCCCGTCGCGCAGGGCGGCTCCGTCGACGGTGCAGCGGCGCAGCGCGGAGGGCAGCGGGACGACCCGGCGGAACCGCCCCGCCGTGACGACGAGTTCGTCGCCGCGCCGGACGAGGTCCAGTTCCTCGCGTATGGCGCCGGGCAGCGGGATCTCCCAGACGAGCACGCCGTCCTCGCCGAGCCGGTCGGTCACCGGCCAGTCGGCGGCGGGGGCCGGCCGGCCGACGCCGGGCACGGCGAGGGCGGTGAGGTCGTCGGCGCCGCGCGGGTCGTGTCCGAGGTGGGCGACGCTGCGCACGTCGTACGACTCCCGCCACTCCTCCAGCGTCTTGCGCTGCTGGGCGACCGCGCCGGCCAGCCAGGTGTCCGGGGACGCCTCGGGCAGGACGCGGTTGGCGACCACGACGTCGGTGGCGAGACCGCGCAGGGCGAGGCCCAGGCCTGTGGTGCGCAGCGCGTCGGCACCGGCCGGGCCGGGCTCGGCGACCAGCCGTACGACGGTGCCGCGGTCGGCGACGACCGCCTCGACGGCGGCCAGTTCCAGATCCCAGCGGGCCGCCGTCTCGTAGAGCCACTCGGCGGGCATGGGGACGCCGGCGAGGCGGCCGAGGACGGGGCGCAGGGCGCGGGCGGCCTGGCGTTCGGGCGGGAGGAGGCGGCGCAGGTAGCGGCGGAGTTCCTCGGGCAGGGCGAGGAGGGCGAGGGCCTGCGGGGCCGGGGGGAGGTCGACGACGAGGGTGTCGTACTGCTCGGACAGCGCGGCGTCCCTCAGGGCGCGCAGCAGGGCGAGTTCCTCGGCGCCGGGCAGGGGGGTGAGTTCCTCGGGGTCGAGACGGGAGGCGCCGAGCAGGTCCAGGGCGGAGGAGGCGCGGTCCTGGAGGGCGGCGAGGTCCCGGCGGAAGTCCTGCGCGGCGTCGGGGCGCCAGGCGGTGAGGTGCGGGGTGGCCTGGACCGGGGCCGGGCCGGTCGTGACTCCCAGGGCGGCACCGAGGCTGTCCGTGCGGTCGGTGCCGAGGACGAGGGTGCGGTCGCCCTCGGCCGCCGCTGCCAGGGCGGTCGCGGCCGCGAGGGTGGTACGACCGCTGCCGCCGGGGCCGGTGATCAGGATGGTGCGCATGGGGCTGAACGGTACCGGGAGTCGCCGGAGCACCCGGCGCTGCTGCCGGGTGGCCGCGCGGCCGGGGCTACGTGCCCGCTTCGACCCGCTTCTTCAGCCCGGCCAGCGCCCGGTCGATGATGACCTTCTCGGCCTTGCGCTTGATCATGCCGAGCATGGGGATCTTCACGTCGACGGTCAGGACGTAGGTGACCTCCGTGCCGCCCGCACCGGACGGCTTGAGGAGGTAGGAGCCGTCGAGGGACCGGAGCATCTGGGACTTCACCAGCGTCCAGGAGACCTCGTTCTCGCCGGTCCAGGTGTAGCCGAGGATCTGGTCGTCCTTGATGGCGCCCGCGTCCATGACGAGGCGGACCTGCTCGGCGCGGCCCTCGGCGTCGGTCTTGAGGACCTCGGCCTCCTTCACCTCGCCGGTCCAGTCCGGGTAGCGGGCGAAATCGGAGATGACCGCCATGACGTCGGCCGGGGCCGCCTCGATGGTGATGCTCGAGCTGGTGTGTTCCGCCATCGCCGTGGCTCCTCCAGATGCGGGCCGGTATGAGGTCGTGCGCACGTGGGTGCAGCGTGAAGGCTACCGCGCACGGCAGTCGCGGATCTCACCCGACCTGGGGCGTCCTCACCACTCCAGCGCCCAGGGCGTTCCGGTCGACGCGAAGTGCCCCACGTTCACGCACTCGGTCGCCCCGATCCGCATCCGTTTCACCAGCGGCTGGTGGACGTGGCCGAAGAGGGAGTAGCGGGGCCGGGTGCGGCGGATGGCGTCCAGCAGGGCGCGGCTGCCGCGCTCGAAGCGGCGGGCGACGGTGTCGTAGACGAGCTCGGGGACCTCGGGCGGGATGTGGGTGCAGAGCACGTCGACCTCGCCCACGGCCTCGATCTTCGCCGCGTACTCCTCGTCGCTGATCTCGTACGGCGTCCGCATCGGTGTGCGCAGGCCGCCGCCGACGAAGCCGAAGACCCGGCCGCCGATCTCGACGCGCTCGCCGTCGAGGACGGTCGTGCCGGGGCCGGCGTACTCCCGCCACAGGGGCGGCATGTCGACGTTGCCGTAGGTGGCGTACGTAGGAGTGGGGAACGCGGTGAACAGCTCTGCGTACTGCTTGCGCACCGCTTCCTCGATCACCATGGCGCGGTTCTCTTGGAGGCCGGCCCACAGCGAGGCCCCGAGCAGCCGGGCCTCCTCGAAGCGGCGGGCGGTGCGCAGCGCGACGATGCGGTCGGCGTTCTCGACGCCGAACAGGTCGGGGAAGATGCCGCGGGAGTGGTCGGCGTAGTCGAGGAACAGGACGAGGTCGCCCAGGCACACCAGGGCGTCCGCGCCCTCACCGGCCCTGGCCAGGTCGCGGGCGTTGCCGTGCACATCGCTGACCACGTGTACGCGCGTCCGGTGGTTCCGGGCTGGTGTGGGTGCCATGACGATCAAGCGTAAGCGGGTGCGGCACAGGTGAACAGTGGCGGCCGGACCTGCGGTTACTGGCCAGTCAGTTAGTCCGTGGACTACTGTGCGCGAAGGAATACCCAACTGTGTGACGCAGCGAACATCTCGACGGGACCCCCTGTCGGAGAGCCATACCGGCGGGTAACGTCCGGGCAGTCCAGTCGTGCTCTGCATTTCAACAAGTGAATGCCTGAGTACCTCCCCGAGCCTTGGACCGCACCGTCGCAGCACACACCGTCGTGGCGCCGGCGCCCTATGAGGAGCAGCAGTCTTGCGCGAGTTCAGCCTTCCGGCTTTGTACGAGGTCCCTGCGGACGGCAATCTGACCGACATCGTCCGCAGAAACGCCGCGCAGCACCCGGACGTCGCCGTCATCGCCCGCAAGATCGGCGGCAACTGGCAGGACGTCACGGCCACCGAGTTCCTCGCCGAGGTGCACACGGCCGCGAAGGGGCTGATCGCCGCCGGGGTCCAGCCGGGCGACCGGGTGGGCCTGATGTCCCGCACCCGCTACGAGTGGACGCTGCTGGACTTCGCGATCTGGAGTGCGGGCGCGGTGACCGTGCCGGTGTACGAGACCAGTTCGCCGGAGCAGGTGCAGTGGATCCTCGGCGACTCGGGCGCGACCGCCTGTGTCGTGGAGTCGGACGCCCACGCGGCCGCGATCGAGTCGGTGCGCGACTCGCTGCCGGCGCTCAAGCACGTGTGGCAGATCGACGGCGGCGGCGTCGACGAGCTGGGCCGGCTCGGCCAGGACGTCACGGACGAGACCGTCGAGGAGCGCGGCTCGTTCGCCAAGGCCGACGACCCGGCGACCATCGTCTACACCTCGGGCACCACCGGCCGCCCCAAGGGCTGTGTGCTCACCCACCGCAGCTTCTTCGCCGAGTGCGGCAACATCGTGGAGCGGCTGCGTCCGCTGTTCCGCACGGGCGAGTGCTCGGTGCTGCTCTTCCTGCCGCTCGCGCACGTCTTCGGCCGGCTGGTGCAGATCGCGCCCATGATGGCGCCGATCAAGCTGGGCACGGTCCCGGACATCAAGGACCTCACCGACGAGCTGGCCGCGTTCCGCCCGACGCTGATCCTCGGTGTGCCGCGCGTCTTCGAGAAGGTCTACAACTCGGCACGCGCCAAGGCGCAGGCCGACGGCAAGGGCAAGATCTTCGACAAGGCCGCCGACACCGCCATCGCGTACAGCAAGGCGCTGGACACCCCCTCGGGCCCGTCGCTCGGCCTGAAGATCAAGTACAAGACGTTCGACAAACTCGTCTACAGCAAACTCCGCGCGGTCCTCGGCGGCCGGGGCGAGTACGCCATCTCCGGCGGCGCCCCGCTCGGCGAGCGCCTCGGTCACTTCTTCCGCGGCATCGGCTTCACGGTCCTGGAGGGCTACGGCCTGACCGAGTCCTGCGCGGCCACCGCGTTCAACCCCTGGGACCGGCAGAAGATCGGCACGGTCGGCCAGCCGCTGCCCGGCTCGGTGGTGCGGATCGCCGACGACGGCGAGGTGCTGCTGCACGGCGAGCACCTGTTCAAGGAGTACTGGAACAACCCCGGCGCGACCGCGGAGGCGCTGGCCGACGGCTGGTTCCACACCGGTGACATCGGCACCCTCGACGAGGACGGCTACCTGAGGATCACCGGCCGCAAGAAGGAGATCATCGTCACCGCGGGCGGCAAGAACGTCGCCCCGGCCGTGATCGAGGACCGCATCCGGGCACATGCCCTGGTCGCGGAGTGCATGGTGGTGGGCGACGGGCGGCCGTTCGTGGGCGCGCTGGTCACCATCGACGAGGAGTTCCTGGGCCGCTGGTGCTCCGACCACGGCAAGCCGGTGGGTTCCACCGCGGCGTCGCTGAGCGAGGACCCGGACCTGCTGGCCGCGGTCCAGGCGGCGATCGACGACGGCAACGCCGCGGTGTCGAAGGCGGAATCGGTGCGGAAGTTCCGCATTCTGTCCTCCCAGTTCACGGAGGAGTCGGGCCACCTGACCCCCTCGCTGAAGCTGAAGCGGAACGTGGTGGCGAAGGACTACGCGCACGAGGTCGAGGCGATCTACGCGAAGTGACCTCCCGGTCGCCCTAGGGCGCGGTGTCCTCGGCGAGGACCCGCGCCATCGTGCGTTCGGCGAGCGCGGTGATGGTCACGAAGGGGTTCACCCCGAGCGACCCGGGCACCAGCGAGCCGTCGGTGACGTACAGCCGGGGATATCCCCTGACCCTGCCGTAGTCGTCCGTCGCCCTGCCCAGCACGCAGCCGCCCAGCGGGTGGTAGGTGAAGTCGTCGGCGAAGACCTTGCTCTTCGAACCGAACAGGTCGTAGCGGTAGATCGTCGCGTTGGCCGCGTTGATCCGGTCGAAGAGCTTCCTGGCCATGGCGACGGAGACCGCGGAGTGCGCGGCCGTCCAGCCCAGCCGCAACCGGCCCGAGCCGGTGTCGTAGGAGAAGGACGCCCGCTCCGGGTTCCTGGTGATCGCCAGGTAGAGGCTCACCCAGTGCTCCAGGCCCGTCGGCAGCGGGGCGATCTCGGCGAACACCGGGTTGGCGGTGTTGGCCCAGTCGTCGATGCCCATGACCGGCATGGTCGACTGGTTCGCCCCGACCGTGTCCCACAGGTGGTTGGCCCGGCCCAGCATCACGTTGCCGTTGGTGCCCCAGCCGGCGCCGACACTGGTGTCGAGGCCGGGCAGGGTGCCCGTCTCCCGGGCGCGCAGCAGCAGTTCGGTGGTGCCGAGGCTGCCGCCGCCGAGGAAGAGGTACCTGCAGCCGTACTCCTTGGTCTGGACGACCCGGCCGGTCTCGTCGACGCGGTCGGCCGTCAGGACCCAGCTCCCGTCCGGCGCGCGGCTGAGGGCGCGCACCTTCTCCAGGGTGTGGATGGTGACGTTGCCGGTGCCGAGCGCGGCGGCGAGGTAGGTCTTGTCGAGGCTGCGCTTGCCGTGGTTGTTGCCGTAGATGACCTCGCCGCCGAGCGCCGACTTCGGGGCGGTGCCGGCCGCCTCGCGCTGCATGTGGCCGAAGTCGTAGACGCTCGGCACGAAGGTGGTCCGCAGTCCCGTCCTCTCGGCGTGCTTGCGGGAGACACGGGTGAAGCGGTACCACTCCGTCGACTCGAACCAGGCCGGGTCGACGGTGTTCACGCCGAGGGCGGCGCGGGCGCGCGGGAAGTACGTGCCGTACATCTCGCCGGCGTCGACGGTGGGGAACTGCTCGGCGAAGTACGACCGGGGCGGGGTGACCGCCATGCTCCCGTTGACCAGCGAGCCGCCGCCGACGCCCCGGCCGACGTACACGGACATCTGGTCGAAGTGCACGCGATCCAGGACCCCCGGGTAGGGATCGATGTCCCGGTTGACCACGTCCAGCCACAGGAAGCTGGACAGGGGTGCCTCGGTGCGGGTGCGGAACCACATGGACCGCCGGTCGGGGGCGCTGGTGGTGCAGAAGACCTTGCCGTCGGGGCCGGTGGTGTTCCAGAGGCGGCCCATCTCCAGGACGATCGTGCGGATGCCGGCCTGGCCGAGCCGGAGGGCGGCTACGGCGCCGCCGTAGCCGGAGCCGACGACGATCGCCGGGGCGGTGTCGACCGCGTCGGGCTGGGCGGCACGGGCGCTGTCGAGGCCGATGCGGGTGAAGCCGAGGGTGGCAGCCGTCCGGAGGGCTGCCGTGCCGAGGATTTGACGTCTTGTCAGCTGACGCTGCATCAGTTTTACTGCCATGCGCGCAGCATCGGCGGAATTTGCGGTTCCGCCTAGTGGGGTGCGCCTGGATCCTGGACGGCGGGTGCGGGTGGTCCGTGGTTGTCCGCGCCGTTCCCCGCGTCCCTGAGGGGCGGCTGCACTACAGCAAGTCCTTGAGGCGCTCCGCGAGCAGGTCCCAGCGCCATTTCTCCTCGACCCACTCCCGGCCCCGCTCCCCCATCCTGCGGCGGAGCTCGGCGTCGCCGAGGAGGACGGTGATGCGGTCGGCGGCCTCCTCCGGGGAACCGCCCTTCACCACCCAGCCCGTCTCGCCGTCGAGGACCGCGTCCGGGGCGCCGCCCGAGTCGCCGGCCACGACCGGCAGGCCCGTCGCGGAGGCCTCCAGGTAGACGATCCCGAGGCCCTCGACGTCGAGGCCGCCGCGGCGGGTGCGGCAGGGCATCGCGAAGACGTCGCCGGCGCCGTAGTGGGCGGGCAGCTCCGACCAGGGCACGGCGCCGGTGAAGCGGACGGCGGAGGCGACGCCCGTCTCGTGCGCGAGCCGCCGCAGGTCCTTCTCGTAGGGGCCGCCGCCGACGATCAGCAGGACGGTGTCCGGCTCGGCGGCGAGGATGCGGGGCAGGGCCCGGATCAGGGTGTCCTGCCCCTTGCGCCGCACCAGCCGGGAGACGCAGACCACCACGGGCCGGTCCGTCAGACCCAGCCGGGCCCGCACCTCGTCGCCGCCCGAGCCGGGGTGGAAGGTCTTCTCGTCTACGCCGGGCGGCAGCTGCGCCATCCGGGCGGCGGCCCCGGGCGTCAGGGCGGGGGCGATGCGCGAGCGGGTGTACTCGCCGAGGTAGGTGATCGTGTCGGTGGCGTCGCCGATCCGGCGCAGCAGCTGCCGGGCGGCGGGCAGCTGGGCCCAGCCGGCCTCGTGGCCGTGCGTGGTGGCGACCAGCCGCTCGGCGCCCGCACCGCGCAGCGCGGGGGCCATCAGGCCGAGCGGGGCCGCCGCCCCGAACCACACCGAGGCGCAGCCGTGCTCCCGCAGCAGACCTACGGCCCGCCGGGTTGCGCCCGGCGTCGGCAGCAGCATGGTCGTGCGGTCCCGTACGACCGTGAAGGGCTGCTCGGCGTCGAAGGCGCGGGTCGCCTCGATGCCCTCCCGGGTCCGCTTCCAGGTCGACGCGTAGACGACCAGCTGCCGCGGGTCCAGCCGCAGCGCCATGTTGTGCAGGAAGGCCTGGATGCCGCCGGGCCGGGGCGGGAAGTCGTTCGTCACGATCAGGGTCTTGCGCACGCCGCCGACCCTACCGAACCGCCCTCGTCGCCCTGTGCGGCAGCGCATATGGCACGCTCACAGCTGACGGGCCCATCATGGTCCCTCGACACGGCAGGCGAACGGGCAGGGATCACGACGTGAAGACGACGGGCACGAGGCGGCCCCTGGTATGGCTGCCGGTCCTCTGGTGTCTCACGAGGCTGGTGCTGCTGCTGTTCGTCCTGAAGGTGTACGTCTTCCCGGGCCCGGACGTGACGAGCGACGTGCAGGTGATCTACCAGGGCTGGTCCGACGTGCTGCGCACCGGAACGTTCCCGCTGAACGACGTCACCTGGCAGTACCCGCCCGCCGCCGCGCTGGCGATCCTCTCCCCCGGCCTGCTGCCCTTCCTGGACTACGCGACCGCCTTCTACGTCCTGGTCTGCGTCACCGACCTGGCCGTGCTGGCCCTGATGACGTACGCGGGCCGCCGCCCCGGCCGGTCGCTGCACGGCGCCTGGGTGTGGGTGATCGGCGTCCCGCTGCTCGGCCCGACGGTGTACGCCCGCTACGACGTGATGGTGACGGCCGTGGCGATGGCCGCGCTGCTCGCGGGTGCCCGGCACCCCAGGGCGTTGGGGGCCCTGGCCGCCTTCGGGGCGCTGCTGAAGGTGTGGCCCGCGATGCTGCTCCTCGCCGCCCGCCGGCGCAGCGCCTGGGTGTCGGCCCTGGTGACCGGCGGTGTGGTGACGGGGGCGTTCGCGCTGGCCATGCCGGGCGCGTTCGCGTTCCTGACCTTCCAGCGCGACCGGGGCACCGAGGTGGAGTCGCTGGGCGCGCTGGTCTTCCACGTCGCCCGGCACTTCGGCTGGCAGGGCGAGGTGAAGCTGAACTACGGATCGATCGAGTTCCTCGGGCCGTACGTGAGCGAGGTGAGCACCGGCGCGCTGTTCCTGACCGGGGCGGCCTTCGGCTGGCTGGTGCTGTGGCGGCTGCTGGCCCGGCGGTTCGAGGAGCACACGCTCGCCGACGCGGCCTTCGTCGCCGTGCTGATGTTCACCACCACCAGCCGGGTGATCAGCCCCCAGTACATGGTGTGGCTGGTCGGGCTGGCGGCGGTGTGCCTGTACTTCCCGGGCAGCCGGATGCGGCTGCCGGTCGCGCTGGTGCTGGTGGCGTGCTTGGTGACGGTGCTGGAGTTCCCGTACTACTTCGCCAGTGTGGTGGCCAGTGACGGCCTCGGTCTCACCCTGCTGTTCCTGCGCAACGGCCTGCTGGTGGTCGCCACCCTCGTCGCGGCCCGGGCCCTGTGGAAGGCGACGGTGCCGCGCCCGCTCCCCGCTCCCCTGCCGTCTCAGCCGGCCGCCCGCGCCGGGGAGACCCCCGTCTCCTCCTGAGCCGGGGCTCGCCGGAACAGCACCCCCGCGAGGACGCACTGCACCGCCGTCGCGAGCGCCAGAGCGAGGCACACCCCCGGCAGCCCGAGCCCCGTCAGGCCGTACGCGAGGGCCAGCTGCACTGCGGTCCCGAGCACGGTCACCCGCAGCAGCGCCGAAGCGCCCCCGCTGCCCTCGAAGACCCCGCCGAGCGCGATGAGACAGGCCATCAGCACCAGGTAGGGCCCGACGCAACGCAGGAACAGCACACCCTGGTGCCCAACCCCGGGCCCGGCTCCGAAGGCGGCCATGAGCCACGGGGCACCGACGGCCAGCAGTACGGCCGCGCCGAGGCCGAGGGCGCCGGAGAGGAGCACGGTCTGCCTCCCGATCGCCCGCCGTCCGTCCTCTCCCGCGCCCCGCGTGTGCGCGGTGTGGATGGCGGCGGCCTGACGGACCGCGTAGAAGGCCATGGTCGCCACGTACATGACCTTGTAGGCGATCGCGTACCCGGCCACCGCCGTCACCCCGAGCCGCGCCACGATCGCGACCAGGACCAGGGCTCCCGTCTGCCGCACGGTGAAGTCGGCGGACATGGGAAGACCGGTCGACAGGGTCCGGCGCAGGGAGGCGGCCGGGGACTCGCCCGGCGCGGCCCGGCGGGCCTCGCGCAGCAGGGCGTTGCGCCGGACCGCGAGGAGTCCCGCCCCGAGCGCCACGCACCGGGACAGCACGGTGGCGGCCGCGGCGCCCCGGACGCCGTGGAGGTGGATGAGGAGCGGGTCCAGGGCCAGGATCAGGCCGTTGGCCAGCAGCGCGAGCCGCATCGGGGTCCGGGTGTCGCCGGTGCCCTTGAGGATGCCGTCGACGAGCTGCTGGGCGAAGAAGACGGCCATGCCCGGCATGGACAGGGTGAAGTAGGAGACGGCGAGCGGGAGGGCGGCGCCGTCCGCCCCGCCGAGCACCAGCCGGGCCAGCGGTTCGCCGGCGATCAGGCCGCCCGCCACCACCAGGGGGGTCACCAGCGCCCACAGCGCCCATCCACCCCGTACGGCGGCGCGAACGGCCCCGGGGTCGCGGGCGCCCCTGGCGTGCGCCACCAGCACGGTCGTACCGGAGCCGAAGACCAGGGCGATGCCGAGCAGCACGTTCTCCGTGTTGGTCGCCACGGCCACCGCGGCCACGGCCGGGCCGCCCAGCCGCGCGACCCAGACGGTGTTGATGATCCCCGCGGCGACGGAGGCGAGCAGCGAGAGGTAGACGGGTCCTGCGAGCAGGAGGAGGTGCTTGCGATGGGCGTTCACGGGGTCCCCCAGTTTGACCATCGAAACGAGCTATCTCGATTCGAGGTAGCTCGTTAAGAGGTAGCATGCGGTGTCGACCACCCGCAAGGAGGACCATGCTGGAGCTGTCGATCCTGGGCTTCCTGGCCGAGGAGCCCCTGCACGGCTATGAGCTGAAGGAGCGCATCAAGGCACTGACCGGCCATGTCCGGTCGGTGAGCGACGGCGCGCTCTACCCGGCGATCACGCGCCTGGTCGGGGCGGGCCTGCTGGACCAGCGCACCGAGCCGGGCGCGAGCGCGGCCCCGCGCCGGATCCTCGCCCTCACCGGAAAGGGGCGCGAGGAACTGCTGGAGCGGCTGCGCCACCCCAAGCAGACCGAGATCACCGACCAGGTCCGCTTCAACACGGTCCTCGCCTTCCTGCGCCACCTGCCCGACCGGCACGAGCAGGCCGCGGTGCTGCGCCGGCGGCTGGAGTTCCTGGAGACCCCGACGAGCTTCTTCTACGCGTCCGGCAAGCCGGTCCGCGCCGAGGAGGCCGAGGACCTGTTCCGTCAGGGCATGCTCCGGGTGGCCCGGGCCACGGGCGAGGCGGAGCGGGCGTGGCTGCGGGAGGCCGTCGAGGTGCTCGACCGGCCGGAGTGAGGCGGAGACCCGCCGGAGTGAGGCCGTCGGCGGCTCGGGCCCGGGTCAGCCCAGTTGCTGCCGCAGGTATGCCCGCCACTCCCGCGTGAAGGCGTCCGGCGTCGTCCCCAGCACCTTGCGCATCGCCTCCTCCACCGCCCCGGCCCGCTCCCGGTGCTCCCCGACGGCCCGGTAGAACGCGCCGAGCCGGTCCTCCCCCCAGCGGTCGGAGATCATCCGGCAGGCCGTCCAGCCGCTCTCGTAGGAGCGGGCCAGGCGGCTCGCGTCGCCGGTGAAGCCGAAGTCCTCGTCGTCCGGGAGGGCGGCGGGGACCCGGTTCTCGGCGACCGCCCGGGACAGTTCGGGGGCGGCCTCGGCGGGGGTGCGGCCGGCGGCGCGGTAGCCGGCCCAGTCGGCGTACCCCTCGGAGAGCCACAGGGGCGTGGCGGCCGTGGTGCGGGCACGGGTGGCGACATGGGTGGTCTCGTGGGTGACGACGACCTGCTCGCCGAGGCCCCCGAGGAGCGCGAAGGCGTCCGGGTTGACGATGATCCGGTCCGCCGGTGCCCGGGTCCGGGGCCCCGTCTCGCCGGTGGTGACCGCCGCGATCCCGCGGTAGGAGGAGGCGGGCGAGCCGAGCAGACCGGCCATCCCCTCCAGCGACTTCGGCACGAGCAGGACGACCCGCCGGTTCCAGTCCGTCCCCCACGCGTCCGACACGGCCGGCACGGCCCGGTCGGCCAGGTCCGCGAAGTCCCGCAGCGACTGCCCGGACTGACCGACGCCGAGCACGAGACTGCTCCGGCCCCGCACGAGGTGCACCGCCCCCTGGTCCCACAGCTGCTGCGCGGACTTCTTCGCAGGCCGGTCGGTGACGACGGACCACCGTCCGTCCGCGTCACGGCTCAGCCGCAGGGTGCGCCGGGTGGTCACCGGCGCCTCGTCGTACCCGGCGACGCGGTAGGACAGTTCGGCGTCGGCGGTGGCGGTGTCGCCGGTGCGGCGCACCGCGGTCACCCGGTACGACCAGGCGGCCACCGGCACCGCGCGCAGATTGGCGAAAACCGTCCCCGCGCCCGTCCGTTCGTAGGCCCGCGCGTCGCGGTCGACGACCGCCGCGGCCCGCCGGTCCAGGAGCCGCTGCACGTCGGCCGTGGCACTGCCGGCCGCGGACCGCCCGCCGCACCCGGCCAGGGCGACGAGCAGCACGACGAGCGCCACCAGCGCGGACCCCGACCTTCGACCAGCCACGTTCCCGATCGTACGGGCGCCGGGCCCCGCCGGTCAGACCCTGGTGACCGACGAGACGGGCATCATCCCGACCGGGTCGTAGCGCACGGGCGCGCCGGGGTAGGGCGCGTGGATGACCTGGCCGTTGCCCATGTACATCCCGACGTGGCTGGCGTCGCCCCGGTAGACGACCAGGTCACCGGGGCGCGCCTCGGACAGCGGGACCTGCCGGCCGGCGTACCGCTGGGCCTGCGAGGTGCGCGGCAGGGAGACCCCGGCCTGCGCGTACGACCACTGCATCAGGCCCGAACAGTCGAAGCCGGAGGGCCCGTTGGCGCCCCAGACGTAGGGCTTGCCGAGGGCACTGCGGGCGGCGGCGACGGCGGCCGAGCCACGTGCCGAGGCGGCGGTGGCGCCGCCGAGGTCGGGCATGCCGGGGCGGCCGGAGCGGGAGGCGCGGCCGTAGGCGTCGCGCTCGGCCTCCGGCAGGGAGTTGAGCATCCGCCGGGCCGTGGCGAGCTTGTGCTCCACGGTCTTCTTGTGGGCTGCCAGGGCCTTGCGGCTGGTCTCCAGTTCGCGGAGCTTCCCGGCGGCCTCCTCGCGGTCCTGGGCGAGTTCGCGCATGGCGCCCTGGAGTGCCTTCAGCTCACGGGCCTGGTGGGCGGTGAGACGGTCCAGCCGGGCCGCGTGGTCGAGGTAGTCGTCCGGGTCGTCGGACAGCAGCAGGGCGAGGGACGGGTCGATGCCGCCCGAGCGGTACTGGGCGCCGGCGAACGAACCGAGGGACTCCCGCATGGAGTTGACGCGCTCCTGCTGCCGGGCGACGCGGTCCCGGGCGATGCCGACCTCGGCACGCAGCTCGTCGGCACGCTCGTCGGCCTCGTTGTACGCCTCGGTGGCCTTCTCGGCCTGCTCGTAGAGGCGGTCCACCGTGGCCCGGGTGTCGTCGTGCGGTGCGGCGGCGGCCGGTACCGCGCCGAGGGCGGCGGCCGTGACGGACAGGATGCTGACCGCGGCACCGGCGCCCCGGTCGAACCCGGACGGTGCAAGGCGGCGATGGGACCCCACGGGAAGCCGCTCTCCTTCCGCTGGCGGACTTGGAACGCGGCAGACAGTAGCCCCGCGGCAGGGGGCCGCCAACGACCATCCGTGGGTATCCAGCAGTGCGCCCCGCCGCTGACGCAGGTCAATGGCGGGGCGTGGGCTCACTCGGGGCTGCCGTGATTCGCCCGAACGGCGGACACGGTGTGCTGATCTTGCGGGCTCCGGGGGCCGGTCGTCAGACGCGGACGCCGAACATGAACGGGCCGCCGATGGTGCCCATCGACTCGTAGCGGACGACGGTGCCGGTGCGCGGCGCGTGGATGATCTGCCCGTTGCCGGCGTAGAGGCCCACGTGGTGCAGGTCGTTGAAGAAGAAGACCAGGTCGCCGACCTTGAGCTGGCTGGTGGAGTAGATCTTGGTGCCGATCTGGGACTGGGCCTCGGAGGTGCGCGGGATCTGCATGCCGGCGGCGGCGTAGGCCCGGGAGGTGAGGCCGGAGCAGTCGAAGGAGCTCATGCCGGTGGCGCCGTAGACGTAGGGCTTGCCGAGCTGGCTCTGGGCGAAGGCGAAGGCGGACGCGGCGCGGCCCGAGCCGGGCGGGACGTTGACATCGAGGGCGTCGCGCTCGCTGGCCCGGCTGGCGCGGCTCTGCTCGGCGGCGAGTTCGGCCTTCTCGGCGGCGGTGAGGCTGTTGAGCAGCTTCTGCGCGGAGGAGAGCTTGCCCTGGACTTCCTTCTTCTTCTTGCCGAGTTCGGTCCGGGTGGAGGCGAGGTCCTTGAGCTTCTCGGAGGCCTCGGCGCGCTCCTGGGCCAGTTCGCGCTGCTTCTCCTGGACCTTCTTGAGCGCCTCGACCTGCTGGCTGCTCAACTGGTCGAGTGTGGAGGCCTTGTCGAGGTAGTCCTCGGGGTCGGCGGAGAGGAACAGCTGGACGGAGGGGTCGATGGAGCCGGTGCGGTACTGCGACGCGGCGGCGAGGCCCAGGCTGTCGCGGAGCTCGTTGAGCTCCTCCTGGCCGCGGGCCACGTTGTCCTGGATGGTGGAAATCTCCTTCTGGAGCTTCTCCTGCTTCTCCTTGGCCCCGTTGTACTTCTCGGTGGCCTGCTCCGCCTCTTCGTAGAGCTTGTCGACCTTGGTCTTGACCTCGTCCTTGCTCGGCTTCTCGCTGGGGGCCGCGTTGGCGGCCTGCGAGCTGAAGGCGACGGCAGCGGCGGCGGCGGTGGTCAGCACGGTCACACGTGCGCGGCTCGGCTGCTTAGGACGACGGTGGGACGCCACGGGTGAAAAGCTCCTTCTGGCCCCTCCGCCGTCTCTCCCGATGAGTGATCACCCGAGCGGAGGTTCGGCCCGACCCTAGTGACCTTCCTGTGATCAGTTCAAATCCTCAGATGAAAAATTGCGTCACGGTAGGCCATCTTTTCCTCTGGACTCACGGGCGGTGAGCCCCACTTGACGCACCGTGGCTCACAGGTCACACCAATTCGGGCATCACGCCCGGAGGTTACGCATGGTGCGTAAGGCCCCTAGGCCCGTGAAAGCCGCCGGAGCAGCATCGCGGAGGCGACCGGGCGGGCGCCGGCGCGGGCCACGCCGTCGGCGACCTCGCGGTCGGTGGACGCCACGATGACCGGGCGGCCCGGCGGTTCGGCCCGCACGAGCTGACGGATGAGCTCGTCGGCGGTGACGCCCGGCTTCGAGAAGAGCACGCGCACACCGCGCGGCGGGGCCAGCAGCACCGGCGCGACCAGCTCGGCCCCGTCGAAGACGCAGGTCACCTCGGCGCCGCTCTGCGCGGCCAGTTGGGAGAGCTGCCCGAGCAGCCGCAGGCGCTGCTTCTCCAGCGGCATCTGCGGATAGCCGGTCTTGGTGACGTTGTAGCCGTCGACGACCAGATGGGCCTGCGGCAGCGCCAGCAGCTGGTCGAGGACCTGCGGGTCGTCCTCCGACAGGGCGCGGGCGGCGATGTCCTTCGGCGTCATCCGGCCCGGCTCGACGGCGTCGACGGTCTCGGCGGGCCGCACCGACACCGGGGGCAGGGCCAGTTCACGGCGGAGCCCCTGGGTGGCGTCCAGCAGGGTGTCCAGCAGCAGCCGGACCCGCATGTCCTCGACGCTGCGGCCCTCCCGGGCGGCCCGGCGCGCGGCCTCCAGGGCGGCCTCGCTCTCGCCCAGCCTGGACTTGAGGCGCCGGGTCTCGCTCTCGGCGGCGGAGACCTGTGCGTGCCCCTCGGCGCGGACGGCCTCGATCTCGCCCTGTGCCTTGCGCAGGGCGGCCTCGCCGCGCTTGACGTCGCTGAGGGCGGCACGCAGCTTGCGGTGCAGCGACTCGGCTTCCTTCTTGGCCGATTCCAGCTCGGTGCGCAGCCGCTCGGTCTCCTCCCGGGTGTGCTCACGGGCCCGGTCGAGCTCGGCGCGCAGCCGCTCCAGCTCGGCCCGGCTCTCCTCGTCGGCGCGCTCGGCGTCGGCCCGCTGGGCCTCCTCGCCGGCGGCGGTCACGAGCTTCACCCAGCCGAGGGGCCGCAGTACATAGGCCGCGGCCGCCACGTCGAGCGGGTCCGCGGCCGGGGGCGGGGAGCCTGAGTCGAGTGCGCCGGTCAGCTCCGGCTGGGCTTCTCTGAGCTTCTCCCCGATGCGCTGCCGGAACAGCGGGTCGGTCTCCAGCGCGGCCGCCATGGCGTTCCCTGCGAACTTCGCCCGCCGGTTCGGGGCGAACCGGGCGTACTGCCTGAGCTGCGCGGGCAGCTCGGCGACCGTCAGCGAACCGAAGCCGTCGGAGACGATCTGCACCACTCTGCGGCGCACGCCGTCGGGCAGCGGACGGTCGAGCACCTCGGCGGCGCCGTCGCCCGGCCCCCCGCCTGTGGTCTCCACCATCCGTCACACCCCAATGCTGTGCGGGGCCCGCTCCCGTCAGGAGCCGGCGCCCGGCCTGTCCACGAGTTCCACCTGGTCCACCGCGTTACACCAGCGGCAGCGCACCGACTCGATGGTCTCACTGAGGACCTCGCGCTCCTCGACCTTCGGCTCTCCGGCCAGGTCGAGGTGGACGTACTCGACGACCTTCGACGAGCGGGTCACGTCGAACCTCGTGAGGTTGCCGCAGAGGGTGCAGCGCCAACGCGTCTCGGCGGTCGGCAGGGGAACCGTCATCGTGACCTGTTCTCTTTCCTTCTAGTGTCCGTGACGCGACCGGCGTCCCCGGTGCGTGTGGTCCGTAACCCTACGGCCTGGCGGGTACCCGCCGCCCGCGTGTCCACGGCGGCGAGGCGGTCTGGGCGGTTGCGTCCGGTTACGTCATGCTCTGTATTCATGATCCACAAGTGGAGTGCGTCGATCGTCCGGGCCGGCAGATCGGTCAGGGGGTCCTCGGCGCCGGTGACGTACACCCTGATCGCCCTGTGCTGCCTGGCCTTCCTGGCCGGACCCGCCTCGGGCCTGAATCCGGCCTACGGCACGGGCGACGAGCTGCTCGCCGTGCAGCGGGCCTACTTCCGGCGCTGGGGCGTGATCCCCGCAGAACTGTTCGAAGGGTCCGGAAGAGCGGCCCTCACCCCCGCGACCGCGCTCTTCGTCCACGGCAGCTGGGTGCACCTGCTCGGCAACATGCTCTTCCTCTACGTCTTCGGGGCGATGACCGAGGAGCGGATGGGCCGGGTGCAGTTCACCCTGTTCTACGTCGGCTGCGGCTACCTGGCCCTGCTGGGCTACGCCGTCGCCAACGCGGACTCCGACCAGTCCCTGGTCGGCGCCTCGGGGGCGATCTCGGCGGTCCTCGGCGCGTTCCTGTACCTGTTCCCCCGTGCCCGGGTGACCAGTCTCCTGCCGTTCCTCTTCTTCCTGCCGGTGCGCTTCCCGGCATGGGTCGTGCTGCCGTTCTGGGCGGCGCTGCAGTGGCTGGCGGCGGGGCGGGCCCCGGACGGGCCGGGGGTGGCCTACCTCGCCCATCTGATCGGATTCGGTCTGGGCTTCGGCTACGCCTCGGTCCGCTACGGCCGCCCCACCGGCCCCACTAGAGTGAAGGCCGCCCCTGCTCCGGCCCCCGAGGGAGAGAACCAGCCGTGATCACCGCGATCGTCCTCATCAAGACCAGCGTGGACCGGATCCCCGAGATCGCCGAGTCGATCGCGGCGCTGGACAGCGTCAGCGAGGTCTTCTCCGTCACCGGCACCTATGACCTGATCGCGATGGTCCGGGTGAAGGAGCACGAGGACCTGGCCGAGGTCATCCCGGGCCGGATCAGCAAGATCCCCGGAGTGGAGGGCACGGACACGCACGTGGCGTTCCGTACGTACTCGCAGCACGACCTGGAGGCGGCGTTCTCGATCGGGCTGGACAACTAGCAGCCCGTTCGATCGGGCTGGACAACTAGCAGCCCCGTTCGACCGGGCTGGACAACCGGCAGGCCCGTCCTGCGCGCCGGGTCCCGGATGAGGAGTTCTTCATCCGGGCTTCATCCCGCTCGCCGGGTTCCGTCCGCAGTATCGGGCCCATGGTCTTCTCTCGCCGGATGGCGGCCCTGTCCGCCGTCGTGCTGATCCCGCTGGGCATCGCCGCGACCAGCTACGCGCTCGCGGACAGCCCCGCGTCGCCCAGGGTGCCCTCCCAGAAGGTCGAGCTGGACCACGGCTCGCCCACGCCCACGCCCACCTCCACGCTCCGGCCCGGCCGGCAGGCCACACCGCCCGGCGCCACACCGGGTGACGAGGTCGTCTCGCGGCCCCCGGTGACCGACAGCTCAGCGAGTGACGATGACGACGACGACCGCGGCCAGGGCACCGGAGACGACGGACCGGGCGACGACGACGGCCCCGGTTCCGACGGCTGACACCGGCCGCCGGCGGGTCTCCGCCCGGGTCCGGATCCTGCTGTGGCTGCTGCTCGTGATGGCGCTCGCGCTCGCCTCGGTGGCCATGACCACCCGCTCGTACCTGCTGCGGGACGTCGACCACCGCATCAACCGCCTGCTCACCCAGGAGACCGGCGAGTTCGCGAACTTCGTGGAGCGCGGCGGGGATCCGCGGACGGGCCGTCCGTTCACCGAGGCGGACCGGCTGCTGACGGTGTTCCTGGAGCGGCAGTACCCCGACGCGGACGAGGAGCTGATCGGCCTGGTCGCCCGGGCGGGCACCGGTCCCCGGCAGATCCGCCAGCCGCACGACCTGCCCGTCGCCCTGCCCCTGCACAAGGACCCCGCGGCCCGGGCCCGTATCTTCGGCTCGCCCGCGTCCTCCGGCGTACTCGACCGGCCGCAGGGGGAGATCCGCTGGGCGAAGGTCACCATGGCCCGGCCGGGCCGGGCGCCGAACGCCGCGTTCGTCGTGGCGATCCACCCCGAGCGGGAGCAGGCCCGGGTGAACAGCGTGTTCCGCACGCTGCTCGTCATCTCCGGAGTGGCTCTGCTGCTGACCGTCGGCATCGCCTGGGCGGTCGCGGGGCGGATCCTCAAGCCGGTGCGGGTGGTGCGCGCCGCGGCGGCCCAGCTGACCGAGCAGGACCTCACCCGCCGGATCCCGGTGCACGGCCACGACGACATAGCGGCCCTCGCCGAGACGTTCAACGGCATGCTCGACCGGCTGGAGCGGGCCTTCGCCGCGCAGCGCGAGTTCGTCGACGACGCCGGCCACGAGCTGCGCACCCCCATCACCATCGTGCGCGGGCACCTGGAGGTCATGGGCGACGACCCTGCCGAACGCGAGGAGACCGTCCGGCTGGTCACCGACGAGCTGGACCGGATGAGCCGCATCGTCGAGGACCTGCTGCTGCTCGCCAAGGCCGAACGCCCCGACTTCGTCTCCCCCGAGCCGGTCCAGGTCGCCGAACTGACCGCCGACGTCTACGTCAAGGCCCGCACCCTGGGCGAACGCGACTGGCAGCTCGACGCGGTCGCCGACCTGGAGGCCGAACTGGATCCGCAGCGGATCACCCAGGCCATGGTGCAGCTCGCGCAGAACGCCGTGCAGCACACCACGCCCGGCCAGACCATCCGCATCGGCTCCCGCACCGACGGCCCGGACGTGGAGCTGTACGTGGCCGACTCGGGGCCCGGTGTGCAGCCGCAGGACACCGAGCTGATCTTCGAACGCTTCCGGCGCGGCACGGCCCGCCGGGGCGCCCGGGGTTCCGGCGCCGGACTCGGGCTGTCCATCGTCAAGGCGATCGCCGAGGGGCACCGGGGCCGGGTACGGCTGCACGGCACGCCCGGGGGCGGCGCCACCTTCGTCCTCGTCCTGCACGCACCCCGGGCAGCACCGGAAGGGAACCCCACGTGAACCGCATCCTCATCGTCGAGGACGAGGAGCGCATCGCCTCCTTCGTGCAGAAGGGCCTGCGCTCCAACGGCTTCACCACGACCGTGGTCACCGACGGCGACGCGGGCTACGAGTACGCCCTGACCGGCGGTTTCGACCTCGTCGTCCTGGACATCGGGCTGCCCGGCCGGGACGGCTTCACGATCCTGCGGGAGCTGCGCGAGGCGCGGGTGTCGGCGCCGGTGATCGTGCTGACCGCGCGGGACTCCGTACGGGACACGGTGGCCGGTCTGGAGGGCGGCGCCGACGACTGGATGACCAAGCCGTTCCGGTTCGAGGAGCTGCTCGCCCGGGTGCGGCTGCGGCTGCGGACGGCGGCTCGGGCGCCGGAGGTGACGGTGCTCAGGTCGGGCTCCCTGAGCCTCGATCTGCGGACGCGGCGTGCCCGGTCCGGGGAGCGGACGGTCGATCTGACGGCTCGTGAGTTCGTACTGCTGGAACTGTTCCTGCGGCATCCGGGACAGGTGCTGTCGCGGGAGCAGATCCTGTCCCATGTGTGGGGCTACGACTTCGACCCGGGGTCCAACATCGTGGACGTGTACGTACGGACGCTGCGGAAGAAGCTGGGGGCGGAGCGGGTGGAGACGGTGCGGGGCATGGGGTACCGGCTGCCGTAGCGGGGTCTGCTCTCTTCCCCTGGGCGCCGCGGTGAAAGTTCCTTCATGTCGGGCTCATCGATGACTCACGGCCTTCGCGAATCCTCGATGGCGTGACCCTGAATCCGCGCTTCACCACGGCCCTGTGCGTCGCGCTGTCGCTGTGCGCGCTCCTGGCCGTCCCCGCGAACTTCCCGGGACTCGGCGGCGACGCGCGGCTCACGCTCGTCGTGTTCGTCCTCGCGGCCTGCGCCTGGATCGGCACGCCGATCGACGACACGTACATCGCGCTCGGCGCCGGGCTCGCGCTCACGGTGACCGGGGTGATCAGCAGCGACACCCTGTTCGGCACGCTCGGTGACGCCACGGTGTGGCTGCTGATCTGCGCGTTCGTGCTCGCGGCCGCGGTGAGCCGGACCGGGCTCGCGGGACGGTCGGCGGTGTTCCTGGTGAGCGGGGCGCGCACCGTCCGGCAGCTGGTGCACCTGACGACCGCCGCCCTGGTCGTCACGGCGTTCGCGGTGCCCGCCACCTCCGGCCGGGCCGCGCTGGCGCTGCCGGTGTTCCTCGCCCTCGCCAAGGTCCTCGCCGACCGGAAGCGACTGGTGGTGATGCTGGCCCTGCTGTTCCCGACGGTGATCCTGCTGTCGGCGGTGGCGACGCTGATCGGCGCGGGAGCCCATCTGATCACGGTGTCGGTGCTGTGGGAGACGACCGGACAGCACATCGGCTTCACGCAATGGCTGCTGCTGGGCCTGCCCCTGGCCGTGGCCTCCTCCCACCTGGCCGCGGAGCTGGTCCTGCTGACGACGACCCGGCGCTCGGACCGCACCGGCCCCGTCCACATCACCCCCGAGCAGATCCAGCGGCACAGCGAACAGCCGGTCACCGGCGCCTGGAGCCTGGCCGAGAAGCGGTGCGTCCTGCTGCTGGCCACCGTGATCGCCCTGTGGTGCAGCGAGCCGCTGCACGGCGTGCCGCCGGCCCTGGTCGCGCTGATCGGCGCCGTCATCGCCGCCTCGCCCGCCCTCGGCACCGTGCGCCTGAAGGACGCGCTGAAGACCGTCCCCTGGTCGCTGCTGCTGTTCATGGCCGCGACGATGGCGATGGGGGTCGCGCTCGCCGACTCGGGAGCGGCGCGGTGGCTGGTCTCCGGGCTGCCGGCCAGCGTGTCCCCGATGGTGTTCCTGGCGATCGTGATCACCGTCAGCACGGCGGCCCACCTGGTCCTGCAGTCCCGCTCGGCCCGCTCGTCGGTGCTGGTTCCGCTGGTCGTGGCCGCCTCCGCCGGCGTGGGGGTCAACCCGGTCGCCGCCGCCCTCGCCTCAACCGCCGCCGCGGGCTTCTGCCACACCCTGCCCGCCTCGGCCAAGCCGGTCGCGCTCTTCGCGCAGCTCCCCGGCACCCCCACCTACACCCCGCGCGACCTGCTGAGGCTGTCCGGCTTCCTGGCGCCGCTGACCGCCGTACTCGTCCTGTTCTTCGCCGTAGCGGTGTGGCCGCTACTCGGCGTCTCCGTCACCCGCTGAGGAGCTCTCATGCTGAACCGTGTCGTCGTGGCCCCCTGCGGCTTCAAGGAGTCCCTGTCCGCCGAGGCCGCCGCCGACGCCATCGCGGCCGGCGTGCGCCGGGTCCTGCCCGCCGCCGAGATCGACCTCGTCCCGCTGGTGGACGGCGGTGAGGGCACGGCGGTCGCCCTGGCCGCCGCGACCGGGGGGCGGATCGTCACGACCGCGGCGACCGGCCCGGTCGGGGCGACCATCGCCACGCACTTCGCCCTCCTCGGCGACGGGGACACCGCGGTGGTGGAGATGGCGGCGGTCGCGGGCCTCTCCCTCGTCCCGCGCGGCCTGCGCGACCCGGGCACCACGACCACGTACGGCGTCGGCGAGCTGATCCGCGCCGCCCTCGACACGGGGGTCCGGCGGATCCTCGTCGGCTGCGGCGACTCGGGCACCTCTGACGGGGGCGCCGGAGCCCTCCAGGCGCTCGGGGCGCGGCTGCTGGACGCGCGGGGGCGTGAACTCCCCCGCGGCGGCCGGGAGCTGACGCGCCTGCACCGCGTCGACCCCACCGGTCTGGATCCCCGGCTCACACAGGTGGAGCTGCTCGTCGCGTGCAACCCGTACAACGTGCTGTGCGGCGAGCGGGGCGTGGCACGGGTCTTCGGCCCGCAGAAGGGCGCGACGCCCGCGCAGGTGGAAGAGCTGTCGGCGGCTCTGGAGAACTGGGCCTTCGTCCTCACCCGCGATGCCGCGGTACCGGACGGCGACCTGCGCTCCGGGCCCGGTACGGGAGCCTCCGGCGGCATGGGGGCCGGTCTGGCCGCCCTGGGCGCCCGGCTGCTCCCCCGCTTCGACGTGCTGCTGGGCCACCTCGAACTGGACGCCCGGCTGGCCGGCGCCGACCTGGTCGTCACCGCCGAGGGCGCGCTGGACCACCAGACGCCCCGCGGCAAGGTTCCCGCCGAGGTGGCCCGCCGCGCCAAGCTCCACGGCCGTCCCGTCCTGGCCCTGGCCGGCACGCTCGGCGAGGGCGCGGGCGAGGTGCCGGGCGTGGACGCCTGCCATGGCATCCTGCCCGCCCCGATGGAGTTGGCCGAGGCCCTGCTGCGCGCGAGCGAACTCCTCACGGACGCCACCGAACGCGCCCTGCGGATGATCGTCCTGGGCACCCGGCTGCCGGTTCAGGCGGAGGTGTCCGGCACGCAGCGCCCGTCCTCCGTGCGGTAGTTCCACTTCGCCCCGTCCGCCACGAGTTCCTTCACGGCCCGCACGAACCGCTTCACGTGCTCGTCCGGCGTGCCCGCGCCGAAGCTGACCCGGATCGCGTTGAGCGACTTCTCCCCGGGCGCGGCTTCCGGCGCCCCGCACTCCCCTTGCGCCTGCGGGTCGCTGCCGAGCAGGGTGCGCAGCAGCGGGTGGGCGCAGAACAGCCCGTCCCGCACGCCGATGCCGTACTCGGCGGACAGGGCCGCGGCGAAGTGGGAGCTGTTCCAGCCCTCGACGACGAAGGAGAGCACCCCGACCCGCGGCGCCTCGTCACCGAAGAGGGAAAGGAACCGCACCTCGGGGACGTCGGCCAGTCCGTCGCGCACCGCGCGGACCAGGTGCTGCTCACGGGCGACGAGGGTGTCGAATCCGGCCTCGGTCAGCGCCTTGCAGGCCGACGCGAGGGCGTAGGCGCCGATGACGTTGGGCGACCCGGCCTCGTGGCGGGCGGCGCTGTCGTGCCACTCGACGTCCACGCCCCCGTCCTCCCGCCGGCCGACCTTGCGGCTGGCGCCGCCGCCCGCGAGGTACGGCTCGGCCGCGCGCAGCCAGTCGGCCCGCCCGGCCAGGACACCCGAGCCGAAGGGCGCGTACAGCTTGTGCCCGGAGAAGGCGACCCAGTCGACGTCGAGGTCTGCGACGGACACCTGGTGGTGCGGGGCCAGCTGCGCGGCGTCCAGCACGATGCGCGCGCCGTGGGCGTGCGCGGCCTCCGTGAGCTCCTGTACGGGCCACAGCTCACCGGTGACGTTCGAGGCGCCGGTGACGCACACGAGGGCCGGTCCGTGGCCCGCCTCGTTCGGCACAGTGCGGTCGGCGAGGGCGCGCTCCAGGGTCTCGACGGCCTCGCGGGGACTGCGCGGGGCGTCGAGGTAGGTGACCCGGGCGCCGCGCCACGGCAGCAGCGAGGCGTGGTGCTCGGTCTCGAAGACGTAGACCCGGCAGTCGGCGGGGAGCGCGGCGGCGAGGAGGTTGAGGGAGTCGGTGGTCGACCGGGTGAACACGACCTGGTCGCCCTCGCGGCAGTCGAGGAACTCCGCGACGGTCCGGCGGGCGTTCTCGAACAGGTCGGTGGAGAGCTGGGAGAGGTACCCGGCGCCGCGGTGGACGCTGCCGTAGTACGGCGCGTAGGCGGCGACGTCGTCCCAGACCCGCTGGAGCGCCGGGGCGCTGGCGGCGTAGTCGAGGGCGGCGTAGGTGACCTCGCCGCCGGTCACGAGCGGCACGGTGACATCCCGGCCCAGAACGGGCAGCGGGGCACAAACGGACGGGGCGGCGGCAAGGGTGGAGACAGACATGGCGGAACTCCCGTGAAGGCAGATGGAATCCACCCGCGAGCCGGTACGGCTGCAAGCGGGGGTGAAGGAAAGAGGGATGCGGAGGCGGGGCTCTGCGGCCCTATCGCATTCGCTGATTCACGGGAGAGCTCCTCGACGACCAGGACCCCTGGCCCCACACTTTTCAAAAGCGTGCGAGGGGTCCGCGCTTGCCGCAGACCTCGCTGCCTGCGGCCCGGTCTTCACCCGGGGCACCCCGCCACGGACGGAGGGTTGCCGGACAGTCGGCCGGGGCCTCATGACTGTCACTCATGACCTGCTCAGAAACGTACGCGAAAAGATCGGCGCCCCGCAACCCGAGTCCGGATCGCGGGACGCCGTACGGGCGGGTTCCTACTTGTTGCTGGCGGCCACCCAGCGCTCCAGCGTGCGCTTCGCCGCGCCCGAGTCGATCGACTCGGCCGCCTTCGCCATCCCGGCGCGGATCTGCTCGGCCAGCGGCGCTTCCGTCGGCTCCAGGGCCACCAGGGCCGCAGCCGAGTTCAGCACCACCGCGTCCCGCACCGGCCCCGTCTCCCCGTCCAGGAGCCGCCGCGCGACCTCGGCGTTGTAGGAGGCGTCCGCGCCGCGCAGCGCCTCCACGGGGACCAGTTCCAGGCCCACGTCGCGAGGGTCGAAGGCCTCCTCGGTCACCTCGCCGCCCCGGACGATCCAGACCCGGGAGGTGGCCGTGGTGGTCAGCTCGTCCAGGCCGTCGTCGCCCCGGAAGACCAGGGAGGAGTTGCCGCGCTCGGCGAAGACGCCCGCGACGATCGGTGCCATGCGCGGATCCGCCACACCGACGGCCTGGGCGCGGACCCGGGCCGGGTTGGTGAGCGGGCCGAGGGCGTTGAACACCGTGCGGATGCCCAACTGGCCGCGGGCGGCGCCCGCGTGCCGCAGCGCCGGGTGGAACTTCACCGCGAAGCAGAAGGTGATCCCGGCCTCCTCGGCGACCTCCGGGACCCGGCGCAGGGGCAGCTCCAGGTTGACGCCGAGCTTCTCCAGCACGTCGGAGGCCCCGGACGCGGAGGACGCGGCGCGGTTGCCGTGCTTGACGACCTTCGCGCCGGTGCCGGCGACGACGATCGAGGACATCGTGGAGATGTTGACCGTCTTCGCGCCGTCACCGCCCGTGCCGACGATGTCGACCGTCGCCCCGGGCACCTCGATGACGTTGGCGTGCTCGTACATCGTGCGGACGAGGCCGTTGATCTCCTCGACGGTCTCGCCCTTGGCGCGCAGGGCGACGACGAACCCGGCGATCTGCGCGTCGGTCGCCTCGCCGCGCATGATCCGGTCCATCGCCCAGGCAGTGTCGTCCGCGCTCAGGTGCCTGCCGTCCAGCAGGCCGTTCAGCAGCAGGGGCCAGGAGCGGCCCGCCGCGGTGTCGCCTCCAGCGGGGGTCACAGCGCTCATAAGCCGCTCCAGGGTCAGGCGTCCCGCACTGCGGGACGAGAGTCTCAACGGGTCCACCCTATCCAGCCGCGAACACGGCGAAGGGCCCCGTCCGGCTGGGCCCCCTGCTCTTTCGAGCTCGGGGGGCGGACGGGGCCCTTCTGTGGCGTGGCGAAGCAGTGATCAGTGGTGGCCGTGGCCGCTCGTGATCTCCCGGTACTCCTCGGCGGTGGGCTTCGGGATCTGGGCACCCTCGCCGAAGTAAGCGTCGCTGAGCTTGGCGCGCAGCTTCTCGGTGCCCTTCACCTTGCGCTCGACACCGTTCTCGTCGACCGTCGGGCCGATCTCGGCCGGCTTGTACTGCTCGTGCGCCGTGAGCGTGTACATCTGCTCCTGGCTGAGCGGCTCGTGCACCTCGATGAACTCACCGTGCGGCAGGCGCTTGATGATGCCCGACTCGCGGCCGTGCAGCACCTTCTCCTTGTCCCGGCGCTGCAGGCCGAGGCAGATGCGCTTGGTGACGACGAAGGCGATGACCGGTCCGAGGAAGAACCCGATCCGGACGAACCAGGTGACCGAGTTGATCGACAGATGGAAGTGCGTGGCGACGATGTCGTTGCCACCGCCGATCAGCATGATGATGTAGCCGGTCACCCACGCGACACCGACACCGGTACGGGTCGGGTTGTTGCGCGGACGGTCCAGGATGTGGTGCTCGCGCTTGTCCCCGGTGACCCACGACTCGATGAACGGGTACAGGGCGATGATCGCGAGGAACACACCGAAGAGCACCAGCGGGATGAACACGCCCAGGACGAGCGTGTGACCCCAGAAGTTGATCTCCCAGCCGGGCATCGCGCGGATGAGGCCCTCGGCGAAGCCCATGTACCAGTCGGGCTGGGCACCGGTCGACACCTGGTCGGGCCGGTAGGGGCCCAGGACCCAGATCGGGTTGATCGTCGCGATGCCGGCAAGGGCCGCGATGACACCGAAGACCAGGAAGAAGAAGCCTCCGGCCTTGGCCATGTAGACCGGCAGCAGCGGCATGCCGACGACGTTCTTGTTGGTCCGGCCCGGACCCGCGAACTGGGTGTGCTTGTGGTAGAAGACCAGGATCAGGTGGCCGACCACGAGCCCGAGCATGATGCCCGGCAGCAGCAGGATGTGGATCGAGTAGAACCGGGCGACGAAGTCGGTACCCGGGAACTCCCCGCCGAACAGGAACATCGAGATGTACGTGCCCACGATCGGCACGGACAGGATCGCGCCCTGCGTGAAGCGGACACCGGTGCCGGAGAGCAGGTCGTCCGGGAGCGAGTAGCCGGTGAAGCCGGTGAACATGCCCAGGACGAACAGCAGGAAGCCGAACAGCCAGTTGATCTCGCGCGGCTTGCGGAACGCGCCGGTGAAGAAGACGCGCATCATGTGCACGAACATGCCGGCGAGGAAGATGATCGCCGCCCAGTGGTGGATCTGCCGGATGAGCAGACCGCCGCGGACGTCGAAGCTGATGTCCAGCGTGGAGGCGAACGCCTCCGACATCAGCTGCCCCTGGAGCGGGACGTAACTGCCGTGGTACTCCACCTCGTTCATCGACGGGTGGAAGAACAGCGTCAGGTACACACCCGTGAGGATGATGATGATGAAGCTGTAGAGGCAGATCTCACCGAGCATGAAGGACCAGTGGTCCGGGAAGATCTTGCGCATGTTGGCCTTGGCCAGGGAGTAGATCCCGAGGCGGCCGTCGGCCCAGTCGGCGACCCGCTCACCCGCGGGCGCCTTGCGGCGTGTCTGTGCAGTGCTCATCCGCGCTCCCAGAAAGCAGGGCCGACGGGCTCTTCGAAGTCGCCGAGCGCCTCGAGGTAGCCCTCGTCGTTCACGCCGATGCGGAGCTGCGGCAGGGCGTGACCGGCGGGACCGAAAATCACTCGGGCACCGTCGGCGAGGTCGAAGGTGGACTGGTGGCACGGGCAGAGCACGTGGTGCGTCTGCTGCTCGTACAGGGAGATCGGGCAACCGACGTGGGTGCAGATCTTCGAGTACGCGACGATGCCCTGGTGCGACCACTCGAGCTCGCGCTTGTCCTTGATGTTCTCCGGCTGGATCCGGACGATCATCAGGGCGGCCTTGGCGATCTCGTTCTGGAAGTCGTGGTCGTGCTCCTCCAGGCCCTCGGGCTTGGCGAAGGTCAGCGAACCGACCACGACGTCGGACGGACGCAGCGGCTCGTTCGTGTTCATGTTGACGAGCAGCTTGCCCTTGGACCACAGCGTGTGGCGGAGCTTGGTGCCCGGCAGCGGGCCGAGGTCGCGCAGCAGCACGACGCCGGAGAGCGGCACCAGCGTGAGCGCGCCGAGCATCGTGTTGCGGATCAGCCTGCGGCGGCCGAGCGCCGACTCCTTGGCGCCCTGCTTGAAGTCCGCGAAGACCTTCTCGCGGACCTCGGGCGGCGCCTCGATCGGGTGGCGCTCGTCGGCGACCTCCACGTCGGACATCAGGGTGCGCGCCCAGTGGACGGCGCCCGCGCCGATGCAGAACAGCGCGATGCCGAGCGTCATGCCCAGTGCGAAGTTCAGCGCGCTGATGTGACCGAGCGGGAAGATGAAGACCGACTTGTCGACCGGGATCGCCACGAAGGAGGCGATGAAGCCGACCGTCGCCAGCATCGACAGGGTGAACAGGAAGGCGACCGAGCGCTCGGACCGCTTGGCGGCCCGCTCGTCGACGTCCTGGACCCGGTGCTCGTGGGGAGGCAGACCCGGGTCGGCGAACGGGTTCTTGTCGTCCGCGACGCTCACCGCGCCGTGCCCGTGCTCGTCATGGCCTGCGGACTGCGCGGCAGGCAGGTTCTCTTCTGGAATGTCTTGGCTACTCATGACTTCTTGGCCTTTGCGGTCCGGGCGGCGACCCACACGGCGACGGCGATCAGACCGCCGAGACCGAAGATCCAGCCGAACAGGCCCTCGCTGACCGGCCCGAGGCCACCCAGTTCGAGGCCGCCGGGGCTCTCGGTCTTTTCGCTGTTGACCGCGTCGAGGTACGCGATGATGTCCTTCTTGTTCTTCTCCGACAGCGTGGTGTCGGGGAAGGACGGCATGTTCTGCGGGCCGGTCTGCATGGCCTCGTAGATGTGCTTCGGGGAGACGCCCTCGAGGCTCGGCGCGTACTTGCCGTGCGTCAGCGCGCCGCCCTTGCCGGTGAAGTTGTGGCACTGCGCGCAGTTGTTGCGGAACAGCTCACCGCCCTTGGCGATGTCGGCACCCTCGGGGCTGTACTGCTCCTCCGTCGGGATCGACGGACCGGCGCCCAGCGAGGCGATGTACGCCGCGAGCTGGTCGATCTCGGCCTGCGAGTAGATGTTCTTCTTCTTCGGGACCTGGGGGCCCTGGGAGGTGGCGGCCGGCATCCGGCCGGTGCCCACCTGGAAGTCGACGGCCGCGGCGCCCACACCCACCAGGCTCGGCCCGTCGGAGGTGCCCTGACCGCCGGTGCCGTGGCAACTGGCGCAGCCGACGGCGTAGAGCTTCTTGCCCTCCTCGATGGTGAGGGACTGGGCGGTTTCGTCGGCCTGCGCCTGGTCCGCGGGTGCGAACACGGCGTACAGCCCCCCGGTGCATGCCAGCGCGAGGAGTAGGACGACGAGCGCCGCCAGCGGGTGGCGTCGTCGTGCGGAGAGCTTTTTCACGGATTACCCCGGTGTCAGGATCTTCTGCGTCGATGCTTCTGGGATGCGCGCTTCGTCGAGCACGCGCGGATGCGGGCCCTGCTACTTGATCATGTAGATCGTGGCGAAGAGACCGATCCAGACGACATCGACGAAGTGCCAGTAATAGGACACGACGATCGCGGCCGTCGCCTGCTCGTGGGTGAACCTCCGCGCCGCGTAGGTCCGTCCCAGGACCAGCAGGAAGGCGATGAGACCGCCCGTCACGTGCAGGCCGTGGAAGCCGGTGGTCAGGTAGAACACCGAGCCGTACGGGTCGGAGGACAGGGACAGGCCCGCCTCCTTGACCAGCTCCGTGTACTCGAAGACCTGACCGCCGATGAAGATCGCACCCATCACGAACGTGACGATGAACCACATCCGCAGCTTCTTCACGTCACCGCGCTCGGCGGCGAAGACGCCGAGCTGGCAGGTGAGCGAGGAGAGCACCAGGATGGTGGTGTTCGTCGCCGAGAACGGGAAGTTGAGATGGGCGGCCATCTCCTTCCAGTGATCGGGACCCGTCACCGATCGCAGGGTGAAGTACATCGCGAAGAGGGCCGCGAAGAACATCAGCTCGGAACTCAGCCAGATGATGGTTCCGACGCTGGTGAGGTTCGGCCGATTGACCGACGGGTGCGCGTGCCCGGTTTCTACTGTCGTTGCTGTCGCCACGACCGACATTATGTCGGTCGCTTATCCCGCCCTCACTCCGGGGGGTGCCGTTCGGAGTGTCTTCCCCGGTCGTACCGGTGTTGACGTGGTGTTCAAGGGAGTAGCATCCGGCCCAACGGGCCTGTCCTTACGACGCTGACGTCACGGAGGAACAATGCAGCCGACCGCCACGGTGCTGGTCTACAGCGACGACTCCAACACCCGCGAGCAGGTGCGGCTCGCCACGGGACGGAGGCCGGCTCCGGACGTCCCCGTGGTGGAGTTCCTGGAGTGTGCGACTCCGGACGCGGTGCTGCGGGAGCTGGACCGGGGCGGGATCGACGTCTGTGTGCTGGACGGCGAGGCCGTGCCGATGGGGGGCATGGGCGTCTGCCGGCAGATCAAGGACGAGGTGTTCGACTGCCCGCCGGTGCTGCTGCTGATCGGGCGGCCCCAGGACGCGTGGCTGGCGACCTGGAGCCGGGCGGAGGCGGCCGTGACCCTGCCGGTGGAGCCGGTGGAGTTCGCCTCCGCGCTGGCCTCTCTGCTGCGGGACAAGGCGGCTTTGAACGCCTAGACGCTCTGCGGCCTCAGGCGGGCCCTGTCGGCCTGTGTCGGGCCATCCGGGGTGCCGCCGACGAGGGCGCTTCCGGTGCGCCACTTCGCCCAGTCGAGGTTCCAGTCGCCGTAGCCGTTGCCGAAGGGGGCCATCATGTCGCCGCCGGAGTTCACGACCTTGACGATGTCGCCCTCGCGGACGGTGTCGTAGAACCAGGCGGCGTTCTCGGTGCTCATGCCGGTGCAGCCGTGGCTGACGTTGGCGTAGCCCTGGGAGCCGACGGACCAGGGGGCGGCGTGGACGTACTCGCCGCTGTTGGTGACCCGGACCGAGTGGTGCACGATCAGGTCGTAGAAGTCCGAGGCGCCGATGCTGGCGCTGGTCATGCGGACGGTGCCCTCCTTGGCCAGGACGACCTTGACGCCGTTGCGGGTGTCGTAGCCGGGCATGCCCGTGGTGACGGGTATCTGCCGGACGACCTCGTCGTTCTTGTAGACGGTCATCTGGTGGGCGGAGGCGTCCGTGACGGCGACGAGCTTGTCCGCGGTGGTGATGGTCAGCGGCTTGGCCTTGCCGCCCCACATGCGGTCGCCGATCTTGATGCCGTCCAGGTTGCTGCGGACCTGGACGGTCGCCTGGGCGGGCCAGTAGTCCTTCGGGCGGTAGTGAAGCTTCTTGTCGTCCACCCAGTGCCAGGCGCCGTCCGTGGCGGGCGTGGAGGAGACCTTGAGGGCGCGTTCCACGACGGCCCGCTGGGCCGTGTCCTTGACGGGCTGGCTCAGTTCGGCCGTGACGGGCTGGCCGACGCCGTAGGTGCCCGTCTTGGGGCCGAAGGTGACGTCCAGGCGCTTCTTGGTGGTGGGCTTGCCGGTGTCGAAGGTGACGACCTTGCGGCCGGGCGCCCCGTCCTCGTCCTCGGTGCTCACCCGAACCGTGTAGCTGGCGTTGGCGGCGAGCGGGGTGGTGCTGTGCCAGCGGCTGCCGTCGGCGGCGAGTTCGCCCGCCACGTAGCGTCCTGAGGCGTCGTGGGCCGTGACGTCCGTGATGCGCCCGTCGGAGTCCTCGACGACTTCCAGCGGCTTGTCCGGGTCGGCCTTCTTGCGGTCGCCGTCGGGGGCGTTGAAGGAGATCTGGTCCGCCGCGTCGTAGGGGCGGGCCGCGAGCGGGTTGCCGTCCGAGCCGCAGGCGGTGACGCCCGCGCAGAGGGCGGTCACCAGCAGCGTGCAGCTGACGGCGGTGCGGGGGCGGGATATCGCTGTCTGGCTCATGAGCTCACGCTAGGAAGCCGGGTCAACGGCGGCACGCCGAGCGACCCGTACGAGTGACATGCGTTGGGGCAGAAAGCGGAGGCCCGGACACTCCTCTCGGAGTGTCCGGGCCCCTGGGCGCTCGGCGTGTGTTACTGGGTGCGGTTCTCACCGCGGTAGTACTCGAAGACCCAGCCCCAGATGCCGATCAGGATGATCGGCAGCGAGAAGTACATCAGCCACCAGCCGATGGCCACGGACAGGAAGGCGAGGGCGCCTCCGATGCCCAGGGAGAGCGGCTGCCAGCTGTGCGGGCTGAAGAACCCGACCTCGCCGGCGTCGTCCGCGACGTCCGCCTCCTTGTCGTCCTGCGCACCGGCGTCCACCCGCTTGGCCGTGAAGCCCAGGTAGAAGCCGATCATGATGCACAGGCCGAAGGCCAGGAAGAGGGCCGTGGTACCGGCCGGCTCCTTCGACCACACGCCATAGACCACAGCCATGGCGAGGACGAAGACGCTCAGCCACATGAACATCTTGCCCTGGATCTTCACTTGCCGGCCTCCTTGCCACCAGCGATGGCCTTCTCGCCGTGACCGGCGTTCTCGAGCTGGTCGATAGCCGCGATCTCCGGGTGGTGCAGATCGAACGCCGGCGATTCACTGCGGATCCGCGGCATGGTGATGAAGTTGTGGCGCGGCGGCGGGCAGGAGGTCGCCCACTCCAGGGAGCGGCCGTAGCCCCACGGGTCGTCGACGCCGACCGGCTTGCCGTACTTGGCCGTCTTCCACACGTTGTAGAAGAACGGCAGGATCGACATGCCGAGCAGGAACGAGCTGATCGTCGAGATCGTGTTCAGCGCGGTGAAGCCGTCGGCCGCCAGGTAGTCGGCGTAACGACGCGGCATGCCCTCGGCGCCCAGCCAGTGCTGGACGAGGAACGTGCCGTGGAAGCCGATGAACAGCGTCCAGAAGGTGATCTTGCCGAGGCGCTCGTCCAGCATCTTGCCGGTCCACTTCGGCCACCAGAAGTGGAAGCCGGAGAACATCGCGAACACCACGGTGCCGAAGACGACGTAGTGGAAGTGCGCCACCACGAAGTAGGAGTCGGAGACGTGGAAGTCCATCGGCGGCGAGGCCAGGATGACGCCGGTCAGACCACCGAAGGTGAAGGTGATCAGGAAGCCGGTCGCCCAGAGCATCGGTGTCTCGAAGGACAACGAGCCCTTCCACATCGTTCCGATCCAGTTGAAGAACTTCACACCGGTCGGTACGGCGATGAGGAACGTCATGAAGGAGAAGAACGGCAGCAGCACACCGCCGGTGACGTACATGTGGTGCGCCCACACCGTCACGGACAGACCCGCGATCGCGATGGTCGCGCCGATCAGACCCGTGTAACCGAACATCGGCTTACGGGAGAAGACCGGGATGACCTCGGAGATGATGCCGAAGAACGGCAGGGCGATGATGTACACCTCTGGGTGGCCGAAGAACCAGAAGAGGTGCTGCCACAGCAGCGCGCCGCCGTTGGCGGAGTCGAAGATGTGGGCGCCGAACTTGCGGTCCGCCTCCAGGGCGAACAGGGCCGCGGCCAGGACCGGGAAGGCGAGCAGGACCAGGACACCGGTCAGCAGCACGTTCCACACGAAGATCGGCATGCGGAACATCGTCATGCCGGGGGCGCGCATGCAGATGATCGTGGTGATGAAGTTGACCGAGCCGAGGATCGTGCCGAAGCCGGAGAAGGCCAGACCCATGATCCACATGTCGGCGCCGATGCCCGGGGAGCGGACCGCGTCCGAGAGCGGGCTGTAGGCGAACCAGCCGAAGTCGGCCGCGCCCTGCGGGGTGAGGAAGCCAGCCACCGCGATGAGCGAGCCGAACAGGTACAGCCAGTAGGCGAACATGTTCAGCCGCGGGAACGCCACGTCGGGCGCGCCGATCTGCAGCGGCATGATCCAGTTCGCGAAACCGGCGAACAGCGGCGTCGCGAACATCAGCAGCATGATCGTGCCGTGCATCGTGAACGCCTGGTTGAACTGCTCGTTCGACATGATCTGCAGACCCGGACGGGCCAGCTCGGCGCGCATGATCAGCGCCATCACGCCGCCGATGACGAAGAACGCGAAAGACGTGGCGAGGTACAGCGTGCCGATCGTCTTGTGGTCCGTCGTCGTCAGCCACTTGACCACGACACTGCCGCGGTTCTGGCGCCTGACCGGCAGCTCGTCCTGGTAGTGGGACCCTGCTGCCGCGGCACCCTGAGGTTCGTTGAGGATGCTCACAGGATGTTCGACCTTCGGTTCTTCTCGGGGCCCGCCTGCTCGATACCGGCAGGAACGTAACCGTTCTGCTGCTTGTCCACGAGGTCCTTGAGGTGCTGCTCGTAGCGCTCGGGGGAGACGACCTTCACGTTGAACAGCATCCGGGAGTGGTCGACGCCGCAGAGCTCGGCGCACTTGCCCAGGAAGGTGCCCTCCTTGTTGGGGGTCACCTCGAAGGCGTTGGTGTGGCCCGGGATGACGTCCTGCTTCATCAGGAACGGCACCACCCAGAAGGAGTGGATGACGTCACGCGAGGTGAGGATGAAGCGGACGGTCTTGCCCTTGGGCAGCCACAGGGTCGGGCCCGGGTTGTTGGTCTGAGGGTTCCGCGTGCCGGGGGTGCCGCAGTCGTAGACGCCGCCGGCGTTGGCCGGGAAGTCATCCTTGAAGCGGTCCGGGATCGCGTCCAGGTCCTTGGCGGTCTTGGCGTCCCCGGTGGAACCGCCGACCGGCTCGATGTAGTTGAAGCACCAGCTCCACTGGAAGCCGACCACGTTGACCGTGACGTCGGGCTTCTTCTTGAAGCTGAGCAGCTCGGACTCGTCACGGGCGGTGAAGTAGAACAGCACCGAGACGATGATGAGCGGAACCACGGTGTACAGCGCCTCGATGGGCATGTTGTACCGGGTCTGCGGAGGAACTTCGACCTTGGTGCGGCTGCGCCGGTGGAAGAAAGCACTCCACAGGATCAGACCCCACACCAGCACGCCGACGGCGAGCGCAGCCGCCCAGGAACCCTGCCACAGGGAGAGGATCCGCGGAGCCTCTTCCGTGGTCGGGGTGGGCATACCAAGGCGGGGGAAGTCTTCCCAGTTGTACGAGCAACCGGTGGCTGTCGCCAAGACCAGGCCCGCGGTCAGTGCCTGCAGCAGCTTCCGCCGCATCGGGCGCCGCGGCGAGCGGTCGGAGCCGTTGGGACTCACGTAGCGCCTTCCCGAGAGTCTCGCCCGCGCGGATCGGCTGCGGCCTGGCCTTCTCGCTGGTCGGTCGCGGCCCTGCGTCGGGCAGGGGTTTGGATGTTTATGCGGACCAAACCCTAGCCGACGCCCTCCGGGGGTTCTCGGGGAGGGGTGCCTACTCACTCGGGTGGTTCGCTGATTTGGCGGCTGCGGGTCGTTTGTGGTTGTTCGCGCCCCGCGGCGGAGCCGCGGATGTCACCGCCCGCGCCCCTTTGGGGACGTCTTCGTGCTGGGCGTTCTAGCGTTGGCGTGTGGGTTACTTCGATGCTGCTTCCGCCGTTCCGCTTCATCCGATCGCCCGGCAGGCGCTGCTGGCCTCGTTGGACGAGGGGTGGGCGGATCCCGCGCGTCTGTACAGGGAGGGTCGGAGGGCCCGGGTGCTGCTGGACGCGGCGCGGGAGGCCGCCGCCGAGGCGGTGGGGTGCCGGCCGGACGAACTTGCCTTCACCTCGTCCGGAACCCGTGCCGTCCACACGGGGATTGCCGGGGCGCTGGCCGGGCGGAGGCGGACCGGGCGTCACCTGATCGTGTCCGCGGTCGAACACTCCTCTGTACTGCATTCGGCGGAGCTGCTGGAGGCGGCCGGGGGGAGCGTCACCCAGGTCGCGGTGGACCGCACCGGGTTGGTGGACCCGGCGGCCTACGGCGACGCCCTGCGCGAGGACACCGCGCTGGCGTGTCTGCAGTCCGCCAATCACGAGGTCGGGACCGAGCAGCCGGTCGCGGCGGTGGCCGAGGTGTGCCGGGCGGCCGGCGTGCCGTTGCTGGTGGACGCGGCGCAGTCGCTGGGGTGGGGGCCGGTGGACGGGGGCTGGTCGCTGCTGACGGCCAGTGCCCACAAGTGGGGCGGGCCGTCCGGGGTCGGGCTGCTCGTGGTCCGCAAGGGCGCGCGGTTCGCGGCGCAAGGGCCGGTGGACGAGCGGGAGTCGGGCCGGGCGCCCGGTTTCGAGAACATCCCGGCGATCGTGGCGGCGGCCGCGTCGCTGCGGGCGGTGCGAGCCGAGGCGGCCGAGGAGGCCGCGCGCCTGCGGGAGCTGACGGACCGGATCCGGGCGCGGGTGCCGCGGCTGGTGCCCGACGTCGAGGTGGTGGGCCATCCGGTGCGCCGGCTGCCCGGGGTCGTCACCTTCTCCTGTCTCTATGTCGACGGTGAGGCGCTGCTGCACGAGCTGGACCGGGAGGGTTTCTCGGTTTCGTCCGGATCGTCCTGCACGAGCAGCACGCTGACGCCCAGCCATGTGCTGCGGGCGATGGGCGTGCTGAGTGAGGGAAATGTGCGGGTTTCGCTGCCTCCCGGAACGGCCGAGGAGGAGGTGGAGAGGTTCCTGGAGGTGCTCCCCCGGGCGGTGACGGCGGTGCGGGAGAAGCTGGGGGCGCCGGTCTCGGAGACGGTGGTGCGGGAGGCCGACGTGCTTGTCGTGGACTCCCTGGGCAAGAGGTGCCCGATCCCGGTCATCGAACTCGCGAAGGTCATCGGTGACGTGCCCGTGGGCGGCCTGGTCCGGGTCCTGTCGGACGACGAGGCGGCCCGCCTGGACATCCCGGCGTGGTGCGAGATGCGGGGCCAGGAGTACGTGGGCGAGGAGCCGGCGGACCAAGGAACCTCCTACTTGATCCGCCGGGCGAGCTGAGTCACTCAGGCGCGCGGGGAACTGCGCGCATCACCCCCACGCACGCGCAGCCGAACTCAGGCCAGATGCCCCCGGACTTCTCGGGCCGCCTCGTCCCCGTACGCCTTGGTGAACCGCTCCATGAAGTGCCCGCGCCGCAGCTGGTACTCCTGCGTGCCCACCGTCTCGATGACGAGGGTCGCCAGCATGCAACCGACCTGGGCGGCGCGCTCCAGGGAGACGCCCCAGGCCAGGCCGGACATGAAGCCCGCGCGGAAGGCGTCGCCGACGCCCGTCGGGTCGGCCTTGCGCTCCTCGTCCGGCGTGCCGACCTCGATCGGGTCCTCGCCGGCCCGCTCGATGCGTACGCCGCGCGCGCCGAGCGTGGTCACCCGGTGGCCCACGCGGGACAGGATCTCCGCGTCGCTCCAGCCGGTCTTGGTCTCGATGAGGCCCTTCTCGTACTCGTTGGAGAAGAGGTACGTCGCCCCGTCCAGCAGGATGCGGATCTCCTCGCCGTCCATCCGGGCGATCTGCTGGGAGAAGTCGGCGGCGAACGGGATGGACCGGGAGCGGCACTCCTCGGTGTGGCGGAGCATGGCCTCCGGGTCGTCGGCGCCGATGGAGACCAGGTCGAGACCGCCGACGCGGTCGGCGACGGTCTTCAGCTCGATGAGGCGGGCCTCGCTCATGGCGCCGGTGTAGAAGGAGCCGATCTGGTTGTGGTCGGCGTCGGTCGTGCACACGAAGCGGGCGGTGTGCAGCGTGTCGGAGATGCGGACGGAGTCGGTGTCGACGCCGTGCCGCTCCAGCCAGGCCCGGTACTCGTCGAAGTCCGCGCCCGCGGCACCGACCAGGATCGGCCGGGTGCCGAGCTGTCCCATGCCGAACGCGATGTTCGCGGCGACGCCGCCGCGGCGGACGTCGAGCTGGTCGACCAGGAACGACAGCGAGACCGTGTGCAGCTGGTCCGCTACGAACTGGTCGGCGAAGCGACCGGGGAAGGTCATGAGGTGGTCGGTGGCGATGGAGCCGGAGACTGCGATGCGCACGGCGTGGACTCTCCTGAGGGAGGCGAACCTTGACGGTTCACGCTATCGGGTGGGCGGGCGGCTCTGAAGGCATCGAAACTACCCGATAGTAGATCTTTCTCGGTGACCTCGACCGTGCATACGGTGCCGGTATGACGAACCTCAAGGTCCACGCCCCTGTTCCCGTCGATCTGGAGGGTGACCTGGCCTCGCTGCCGGGCGACGGGGCGCGGATGGCTCCGCACTGGGCGGTCCCCCGGATCGCTTCGCGGCCGGTCTCCCCGGCTCTGATCCACGGCGTGTCGGTACCCCCGGCGTCGGCGCGGCTGCTCGACGCCATGGAGGACTACGGGGACTGAACGGCGCACTCGCGGGAACCGTGTGCTCCCTCGCTGCGTCCCATCGCTGTCCCCCGTAAAGGGGAGGCGGGATACGACCCACCAGCGGGCCCGTAGGTGACGGGCCGGGTCCCATGGGACAGCTGTGCAGCCGAAGGAGCGATGCGGTGAACACCGAGCGACCCGACAACGACGACGACGTCAGGGAAGCGGGCGCCGGCGCCGGCGCCCCGGAGGTCGAGGAGCCGGGTACGGCGGACGCCGGAACCCCGGCGCAGACGGGGGAGTCGCCGGAGGCCGCTGAGCCCCACGAGGCCGAAGAGAACGAAGAGACCGAAGAGGCGGAAGAGGCTGAAGCCACCGCCGAGGCTCCGGACGCTTCCGAGGTACCGGAGGCACCGGGTGAGGACGCGCAGACCGCCGACGTGAAGGCGGCCGAGGGCGAGGAAACCGCCGAGACGGCCGACGACGAGTCGGCGGCTGCGACGACCCCGGAACCGGCCGGCGACCTCCCCCGCGATGAACACGACCTGCGCAACGAACACGACGAACGCGACGTACCCGACTCACGCGACGACGAGGACCTGGTCGGCCACGGCGGTGGCCGCCCCCGTACGCCCGCGATCATCGCCTCCGTCGCCGCCGCCGTGCTGCTGATCGGCGGCGGCGGGGCCTGGCTCGCCTCCAACGCCTCGAGCGGGTCGGGCGGCGGTACGACCTCCGGCGCGCCCGGCGGGGACGACACTCCCCCGCCGCTCGCGCTCGACGGCTACTCGGAGTCCACGGCGGGCGGCGGCAACGGCATCGCGCCCGGCGAGCCCAACCCCTACGGCGCCACCTACCGGGTCGGCGGCCCCCTGCCGGACGGCCCCGGCAAGGCGCCGGTGTACCGGGCGCAGGGCGAGGTCACCAAGGAGGACGTGGCCCGGCTGGCGAAGGCCCTCGGGGTCGAGGGGGCGCCGGTGGCGCAGGGCGAGGCCTGGAAGATCGGGGGCCAGGACGGGTCGGGGCCGAGCCTCCAGGTGAACCGGCAGGCGCCGGGCTCCTGGACGTTCAGCCGGTACGCCCCGGGCACCGACAACTGCAAGGGCACCGACACCTGCACCGCCCCCCGGTCCGGTGGCACACCGGTGAGCGAGGAGGAGGCCGAGAAGGCCGCGGCGCCCGTGCTGAAGGCGGTGGGTCAGGACGACGCGAAGCGCGACGCGAGCCAGGTCATGGGGGCTCAGCGGGTGGTGAACGCCGCTCCCGAGGTGGGCGGACTGCCCACGCACGGCTGGACGACCGGGATCAACGTCGGCCCCGACGGCGAGGTCGTCGGCGGCAGCGGACAGCTGAAGACGCCGGTGAAGGGCGACACGTACCCGGTGGTCAGCGCCGAGAAGGCGCTGGAGCTGATGAACGGGCAGCCGAAGAACGACCACCGGATGGGCATCGGCGGCTGCGCCAGTCCGGTGCCGCTGACGGACCGGCAGGAGCAGCCCTGTGAGCAGCCGTCGGGCGGTACCTCCGGGCAGGACACGGTGACGGTCGAGAGCGCGGTGTTCGGGCTGGCCGCGCACGTCGTGGACGGGCGGCAGGCGCTGGTGCCGTCCTGGCTGTTCGAGGTGACGGCGCCGGGCGCGCAGGACCCGTTCACGGTGACGTACCCGGCGGTGGAGCCGAAGTACCTGGCCTCCCCCGAGCCGAGCGAGCCGAGTGACCAGCCGACCTCGGCTCCCGGGCCGCGCGAGGTGAAGGTGGACGGCTACCGGGCGGAGGGCGCGGAGCTGACGGTGACCTTCACGGGCGGGGTGTGCGCCGACTACGACGTGAAGGCGAGCGAGAAGGGCGACGAGGTGACGGTCTCCGTGACGTCGACCCCGTGGCCGGACAAGGTCTGCATCATGATCGCCAAGCAGTTCCAGAAGACCGTGCAGCTGGACGAGCCGCTCGGTGACCGGGCCGTGGTGAACACGGACGGCATGGCGGTGCCGCTGGCCAAGGAGGGCGCGCGGCTGCCGGCTCCCCCGACGCGGGAGCGGTAGGAGCGTCCACGCAGCGCGAAGGCGGCGGCCCCGTCGGAGGGGGCCGCCGCCTTCGTCGTGTCCGCGGCCGCCGGAGCGGCTCGGCAGGCTCAGCTGAAGGAGTCGCCGCAGGCGCAGGAGCCCGTCGCGTTCGGGTTGTCGATCGTGAAGCCCTGCTTCTCGATGGTGTCCACGAAGTCGATCGTGGCACCGCCCAGGTACGGGGCGCTCATGCGGTCGGTGACCACCTTCACACCGCCGAAGTCCTTCTCGACGTCGCCGTCGAGGGCGCGCTCGTCGAAGAAGAGCTGGTAGCGCAGGCCGGAGCAGCCGCCGGGCTGGACGGCGACACGCAGCGCGAGGTCTTCGCGGCCTTCCTGGTCGAGCAGCGCCTTGACCTTGGACGCGGCGGCGTCGGTCAGGATGATGCCGTCGGTGACGGTGCTGGTCTCGTCCGATACGGACATCTACATCTCTCCCGGGTTGTACGGAGACTGCTTGCCGACGGTTGCAACCGGCGGGGCCGCGGATTCATTCCGGGCCGGGCGCTCGATCTCGGCTCCTTTTCATGCTCGCACACGCACCCGGAACCGGAAAACGGCTCTTTCCGGGTCTTCCCGGGAATGAACGGGGGCCCACCGGGATTCACGTCACACAGACGCTATGGCCATCGTCAAAGTGACGTGAAGCGGTTATGATAGATAGCGTCAAATCGACGAAAAGTCGCAGAAACAGAAAGGGTGCGTGTCGTGACCACCGCCCAGACCCAGGAGCTCGACGTACAGCCGACGCCCCTCGCCCTGCTGCTCCTCGGCCGTGAGGCCGACCCGAAGAGCGAGCGCGGTGTGGAGTGTCCCGGCGACCTGCCCTCGCCGTCCGACCCGGACCTGGTGGAGCGTGCCCGCAAGGCGAAGGAGAAGCTCGGGGACAAGGTCTTCGTCCTCGGCCACCACTACCAGCGCGACGAGGTCATCCAGTTCGCCGACGTGACCGGCGACTCGTTCAAGCTGGCCCGTGACGCGGCCGCCCGCCCGGAGGCCGAGTACATCGTGTTCTGCGGCGTGCACTTCATGGCGGAGTCGGCGGACATCCTGACGTCCGGCGACCAGAAGGTCGTCCTGCCCGACCTCGCCGCCGGCTGCTCGATGGCCGACATGGCGACGGCCGAGCAGGTCGCCGAGTGCTGGGACGTGCTGACCGAGGCCGGGATAGCCGAGCAGGTCGTGCCCGTCTCGTACATGAACTCCTCCGCCGACATCAAGGCGTTCACCGGCAAGCACGGCGGCACGATCTGCACCTCGTCCAACGCCAAGCGTGCCCTGGACTGGGCCTTCGAGCAGGGCGAGAAGGTGCTGTTCCTGCCCGACCAGCACCTCGGGCGCAACACCGCGGTCCGCGACATGGGCATGTCCCTGGAGGACTGCGTCGTCTACAACCCGCACAAGCCGAACGGCGGCCTGACCGCCGACGAACTGCGCGCGGCGAAGATGATCCTGTGGCGCGGCCACTGCTCGGTGCACGGCCGCTTCAGCCTGGACTCGGTGAACGACGTGCGCGAGCGCATCCCCGGCGTGAACGTCCTGGTCCACCCCGAGTGCAAGCACGAGGTCGTGGCCGCGGCGGACTACGTCGGCTCGACGGAGTACATCATCAAGGCCCTGGAGGCCGCGCCGGCCGGATCCAAGTGGGCCATCGGCACGGAGCTGAACCTGGTCCGCCGCCTGGCGAACCGTTTCGCGCCCGAGGGCAAGGAGATCGTCTTCCTCGACAAGACGGTCTGCTTCTGCTCGACCATGAACCGCATCGACCTCCCCCACCTGGTCTGGACCCTGGAGTCCCTGGCCGAGGGCAACCTCGTCAACCGCATCGAGGTGGACAAGGAGACGGAGGCCTTCGCGAAGCTGGCCCTGGAGCGGATGCTGGCGCTGCCGTAGGTCTCGCAGCCCCTGGGCTCACCCCGACACGGGTTTCCGGTCGGGGTGGGCCGGGTCCAGGGTGAAGACGTCGCCCTCCGCGGTGGCGACCACGAGGACGCCCTCGTGGAGCCGCACCTCGGAGCGCCACCACCCCTGGTTGGTCACCCGCTGGGCACGCGGCAGGGTCTCCCACAGCAGCGTGCCCTTTCGTGTGTCGACGGCGGCGACCCTTCCGCTGGCGCTGGACAGATAGACCACATGGGCGCGCGGGTCGTGGGTGACGTCGCTGGGCTGCTCCAGGCTCGTCCGGGTCTGCCACAGCCGCTCACCCGTGCGGACCGACACCGCGGTGACCTGTCCGGACGACGTGGCGAACCACAGAGTGCCGCCCGACAGCGCCGCGTTGCCCTCCAGCGGCTGCGCGAGCTTCGCCGTGCGTTCCTCGCCGGTGTCCGGATCCAGCAGCCGGATCCGGGCGAAGGCCTCGTCCTCCTCGTCCTCGGTCGGTTCGAGGAAGACCAGCCGCCCGTCGTAGGTGCCGACGGGGGTATGGCCGCTCGGCACCGTCAGGCGTCGTACCGAGCCGTCGGCCGGGTCCAGCCTCAGCAGCAGCGTCTCCTTCACGGGCATCAAGTCCGGTCCGCACACCAGGTAGCGGTTCCCGCCGGTGTCCGCCGGGCTGCAGTGCCGGCCCCCGGGCAGCGGTGCCGTCCAGCGCCCGGCGCCGGTGCGCGGCGAGCGGGCCGTCACCGAGCGGCCGCCGTCGTCCGGCACGATCACGAGGTCGCCGAAGAGATACGGGCGGACCGTGTCGACGTCCACCGTGCGGTGCCACAGCGGCTTGCCGGCCCGGGTGTCGAGGGCGGCGACCGTGACCTTGACGGCCTCCCCGTGGTCGGGACTGTACGTCTGCTCCACCAGCACGGCGTCGTCCGTGACACCGAGGACGGAGAAGCTGTACGACCCCTTGCCCGTAGCGGGGGGCAGCACGTCGGCGCGCCAGCGGGCCTGTCCGGTCAGGGCGTCGAGGCGCACGGGCAGCACCCCGTCGCCCGCGCAGTAGAGGGCTCCCTCGTACAGGTCGCACTCCGGGCCGTCCAGCGACCCGGTCCCGGCCATGCCGAGTGGCCGCTTCACTCCCTGCGCGGCGGGGGCGTCGACCGTCGTCTGCCAGGGCTTCCAGCCGGCGGGGACGGCCGTCCACCGGGAGGGCGCGGATCCGGTGCGGTCCGTCCCGCCGCGTGAGTCGTCCCCGCCCACGGATCCGGACAGCAGATAGCCGGTGAGACCGAGGACGAGGGCGGCGGCCGTGCCGGCCGTGGCCCACAGCCGCGGGGCACGGCTCCGGCGCCGGACGGCGGCCGGAGGGCCGGAGTCGGCGGCCGCTGCGGGCCGGGTGCTGACCAGGGCCACCTCGTCCGTGCGCAACGGCACCGTGTTCTGGTCCTCCGCACCCGTCTCCGGCAGGGCCGCCACCAACTCCCGCGCCAGTTCGTCCAGTCCGGGCCGGTCCGCGGGACTCTTGGCGAGGCAACGTTCCAGCAGTGCGCGCAGGGGTTCCGCAACGCCGTCCAGGACGGGGGCGTCATGGACCACCCGGTAGGCCGTCAGATAGGGGCTGTCGGCGTCGAACGGCCCCCGGCCGGTGCTCGTGTACACGAGCAGGGCGCCCACGGAGAACACGTCGGAGGCCGGGCCCACCGACCGGGCGTCGGTGAGCTGCTCCGGTGACATGAACGGCGGGGTGCCGATCATTTGGCCGGTCTCGGTCAGGGTGTTGTG